>JAADFK010000099.1:8627-10796 GCA_013152925.1 Acidobacteriota bacterium
GTGGCACCCCTGCGCCGGTCCAGGACCTTCACCCTGACCTCGGAGCTGTCGGGTATCACCAGGGGCCTCGAGGTGAGCTTGAATGGGGAGATGAAGGTTATGATAAAGGCCCTGACCGATGGCGAGACGATGGGCCCGCCGACGGACATGGAATAGGCTGTGGAGCCCGTGGGTGTGGAGACGATGACCCCGTCGGCCCTGACCTCCTGGGCCACCTGGCCGTCCACCTGTATCTGGTACCAGAGCATGCGCACCGGGGTGGAGGTCATGACCACGGCCTCGTTGAGGGCCTCCCCAACCTCCTCGCCCTCCACCCAGACGGAGAGCTTGGTCCTCTCCAGGATGCGGTAGTCCCCCTCAAGGACCCTGTCCAGGTACTCGGGCCAGTTCTCGGAGGTCACCTCCGTCAGGAACCCCACGGTCCCGATGTTTACCCCCAGCAGGGGGATTTTCCGGCCCCTGATGAAGTCGGCGGCCTTGAGGAGGGTCCCGTCACCGCCCAGGGAGATTACCAGGTCCGTCTTCTTCATGTTCTCATAGAGGCACCTCACCCCCCGCTCCTCCAGGTAGTCCTCTATCTCCTTTGCCACCGCCGCGGCGTCCCGGGAGTCGTCCTTGAGGATGAGGCCCACTTTTTTTATCATGGGATTCCCTCGAACCGGAGAGAAGAAATATTTTACTGTCCTCCCAATACCGGTTCCCACCGCTCCCGGATGTCCAGAGTTGTGTACCAAAACCCGCATCTGTCCAAGCTAGTCCAGACCGGCCAGGGCGTCTCTGAATTCCCGGAGGTCCCCCACGGTCTCCCGGCCCTTCGCATCTCCGGAGCGGTCAAGGTGGTAGGCCGTCATGCCGGATGCCCGGGGGACCTGGTAGTCGAACTTGGGGTGGTCGCCCACGTGGACCACCTCCCCGGGCCGGACCTTCAGTATCGTGCAGACGTGGCGGTAGAAGTCCGGGAACTTTCTGACCATCTGGAAGTCCGTGGTGGAGGAGAAGGTGTGGCCGAAGTATCCGCAGAGGTCCAAAAGGGAGACCTCCAGGAACTCACGGGCTGCGTTGGAGCAGGCTATCAGTTCGTATTCGCCCATCAGCTCCTGGAGGACCCCCTCCACCTCGGGGAAGACCTCCACCCGGTGGGCGTATTCCCTGATGAGGTCCTCGGGGGTGCCGGGCAGGTCCAGGTCCTCCCACCAGTATCCGGGCAGGTACCAGCGCAGGTCCTCCTCGCCGATATCGTCGTATCTCCGGTCAAGGATTTCCCTGGCCTCCTGGAAGGTGATGCCCTCCTTGGCCGCCAGGAGGCGGGGCATGCCCTCCCGCCAGACCAGGTCAGCGAAGCTGGCGTCCACCAGGGTGCCGTCCACGTCGAAAGATATAACCTTGATGACCACGATTAGTTACCGGTAAAGCTAACTACATAAGATTGTTGGAGGTGGAAGGGTTGAAGGTAGAGACGAGGTACCTGAGCCTGGATGTCCGGGCCGATGTGGACATAAAGGACATCACCGATGCGGTCCAGAGGGAGGTGGAGGGCACCGGGGTAAGGGACGGCATCGTGACCATATTCGCCCCGGGCTCAACCGGTGTCGTCACCACCATGGAGTACGAGCCGGGCCTGTTGAAGGACATACCCGCGGCCATGGAGCGCCTAGCCCCCTCGGACATAGACTACGAGCACCACAAGACCTGGCACGACGACAACGGCAGGGGTCACGTCAGGGCCACCATCTTGGGCCCGTCCCTAGTGGTCCCCATCGTGGACGGCCGGGTAGTCCACGGGACCTGGCAGCAGATAGTGTTCATAAACATGGACACCAAGGCTCGCCGGCGGGAGGTGGTCCTCCAGATTATGGGGACCTGAGGGTTTTTATGGATGTGACACATTGGGTCACAATATCCTTAAATAGGTGGAACCAACAATGGCTTACTTAACAAAGGAGGACACATTATGGGAAAGGTAACGATAAGTTTGATAAAAGCTGACGTGGGGGGATACCCGGGTCACGCCACCGTGCACCCGAAGCTGAAGGAGACCGCCGAAAAGGCCCTGGAGAAGGCCAAGGGCGAGGGGACCATCAACGATTACTGCGTCCTGGGGGCCGGGGACGACCTAGAGCTTCTGATGGGCCACAACAGGGGCACCGACAACGAGGAGATACACGGCCT
>JAADFK010000100.1 GCA_013152925.1 Acidobacteriota bacterium
CGATGCGGCGAGGGTTGAAGGCGAACCGCTGAGCCACCGCCGTGGCGGGGAGGTCGGCCGCCCGGTCATCGTCAAGGGCCGCGAGGGCAGGGCATTCCGCACCAGGTCGTAGTCGATCCCCCCGGGCCGCGATGCGGCCCGTCCACCATCCCTCCACTCCCCCCACGCCAAGGGGCGCCGGATCTTTACCCCGTCTTCACGCGGCGTGCATGTGACCTTCACATGGAGCCTTTGCAATGTGCGCGGGAAGAGAAGCAAGAGCGGCCGACGCCCGGCCAGGAGGGTTGATGAACATGCGAGGCTCTCGCGAGATGTTGGTTGTCCGACGGGGTCGCCGACCCCGTCTCCGGTGGTGGCGATTGGGAGCGGCGCTCGCGGCGACCCTGCTGCTTCCAGGCCTGACCGGGGGGGCCTCGCAGGTCGCCCCGGCCTCCGGAGGTGACATCACGGGAACGGTGGTGGACGGGAGCGGCGTTCAGGTTCCCGGCGTCACCGTGACGGCCGTGAAGACCGGGCGGGAACGTCCGGCCGGCGCCACCTTCACGGATCGCGATGGCAGGTTCTCGCTGGAAAACCTCCCTCCCGGGAGGTACACGGTTACCGCCGCCCTGCCCGGTTTTGAGCCGGCCGCCGCCAAGGTCTTGGTGCTGGGTGAGGAGATCGCGACGGTGCGCTTCAAGCTGGTGCCCATGGCGTTCTCCGGCACGGTCGAGGTGGAGGCCAAAGCGCCAGGCCACAGTGCAGCGGACCTGCTGGACACGCGCCGTCAGGCGCCGGTGGTGACCGACGCCATCTCCTCGGAAGAGATCTCGAGGTCGGCGGATTCCGATGCGGCCGAGGTGGTCACGCGGTTGACAGGTGTGTCCATTGGCAAGGGCAAGTACGTCTACGTCAGGGGTCTGGGCGAGCGCTACAGCCACGTCACCCTCAACGGCGCCAAGATCTCGACTACCGAGCCGGAGAAACGCGTGGTGCCCCTGGATCTCTTTCCCTCGGAGATGTTGCAGACGGTGGAGGTCAGCAAGACCTACACGCCGGACCGTGAAGGTGAGTTCGGCGGGGGCGATCTGGACCTGACCACGCTGGATTTTCCCGAGGAGATGCGGCTGAGCGTTTCACTGGGGATGGGGCTCAACGACACCACGACGGGTGAGGCGTTCGGACAATACGGCAGCGGTCTCTCCTGGCGGGGTGGGGGTGGCCAGGCGATGCCCTCCAAGGTGCCGCCGGACCGTCTGATTCGCAAGAGCTTTGTCAACCCCCAGGGGCTGACTCCGGAAGAGCTCCAAGCCATCGGCCGGTCATTCGGGCCGACCTGGCAGCCATCCGTCGAGTCCTCGGCGCCCTTCGACGGCAAGGCGTCTTTCAACTTCGGCACTACCTATGCCGGGAAGATCGGGCTGATGCTCTCCGGGGTGATGTCCCACGAGTACAGGTCCATCGGGGACGAGATCCAGAGCTTCTACGGTCTCGACGAGGGCAACCTGGTGCCCCGCAACGACTACCGTCTGGTCACCGATACCGAATCCGTGCGGAACGGTCTCCTGGGCAGCTTTGGCTATCACTTCAACCGTGACCACAAGATCACCCTGACCTCCTTCTTCATCCGGAACGCCGAGACCATGTCCCGCTTCCAGGAGGGATACAACAGCAACGATGGCAACAACATTCGGGACATTCGCCTCCACTACAAGAAGGAGGATATCTTCATCAACCGGCTGGCCGGAGTGGACAGCTTCCCCGATATCGGCGCCGGCAGCGAGTTGCGCTGGGAGGCCGCCCACACGAAGTCGAGCCGGGACTTCGATCTCCGGGAGAATCTCTACCACGAGATCGATCCCGGACTGTACTGGCTCAACGTCGGGGCGCCCGAGAGCGGCAAGATCGAGTACCACTCCCTCGACGAGAGCCTCACCGACATCAAGACCTCGTGGAGCACCTTCTTCACCCATGGTGACAGGAGCTATGGGAGCATTCAAGCGGGCCTCGCCTACAGCAACCGCAGCCGGGGTTTCCTGGCACGGCGTTTCCGCTTCGTCGCCAGGAACCCCTCGCAGTTCGACCTCAGTCTGCCACCGGAGGAGCTGTTCACGCCGGACAATATTCGGCCGGATGGCTGGGAAATCCGCGAGCAGACGGGCTTCAACGACGCCTACACGGGCAGCCACACCATCGGTGGCCTCTTCGGTATGGCCGATTGGACCTTCGGCCGATGGCGGGTCATCGGTGGCCTGCGGGTCGAAAGCTCGGACCAGGGCGTGGTCACAACCAACCCCTTCGACACCTCCCGTCCCGTCACATCCAGACTCGAGAACACGGACTACCTGCCGGCGGTCAACGTTGTGTATGCCGTCAACGATGCCACGAACCTCCGGATGGCCGTCAGCCGCACCCTCAACCGGCCGGACTTTCGCGAGCTCAGCCCCTTCTTCTTCCAGGACGTCACGGGAGGTTGGGGAACGGCCGGCAACCCCGATCTGACGGAGGCCAGGCTCAACAGCTTCGACTTCCGACTGGAAACCTTCCCGGCATCCGGAGAGGTCATGGCCGTCAGTGCCTTCTACAAGAAGATCGAGGATCCCATCGAGAGGATCATCGTGCCAACGACGGAGTACCTGGTTTCCTTCGTCAACGCCGATACGGCCACCCTCTACGGGGCCGAGCTGGAATTCCGCCGCCATCTCGAGATGCTGTGGTCTGGCCTGAAGTACTTGAACCTCAACCTGAACTACACCTACACCCACTCGAACGTGACCATCCCGCCGGACAAGCTCTCGGCCATCACCAGCACCAACCGGCCCCTGGAGGGCCAGGCCAAACACGTGGGCAACGCCTCACTGGAGCTCGTACGGCCGGACTGGGGGACGAGCATCAAGGTCGTGTTCAATTATACCGGCCGCCGGATCGCCAATGTGGGGGCCTTCGGTCTTCCCGACATCTACCAGAGCGCCATGCGCGGGCTCGATCTGACCTATGCCCAGAGCCTGGATTCCCTGCTCCGTGGTCTCTCCCTCAAGCTGGCGGGCTCCAACCTGCTCGACGAGAAGTACGAGCATGTGCAGGGTGGCGAGATTCAGCAGCAGTACACCGTGGGCCGCAGCTACAGCCTGGCCATCGCCTATTCCTGGAGTGGCCGGTGAACGTCGCGTTCCACTCTCTCGTGGCACGTCCCACTCGTGTGGTGGCGTTCGCCGTGTTCCATCAACCATCCATTCGTTCGAAAAAGGAGGTCATCGGTATGAAGAAACTGCTTTCACTGTGCTCCCTGCTCCTGGTGGCATTGCCCCTCGCAGCGGCACGCCCCGGCGCGCCGCCGTCCGCCGGCGGACCGATTCCGGGTGCGCCCTGGGTCCGCCGCGCAGCCGTTGCTCCAACCCTTGTGGGGAAGGCGATGACACGGGCCCAGCACGCCGTTCAGATCGGCGTGCAACCCCAGGTGCTGCTGGAAACCAACACCTACACCTTCGAGCCCGGCGAGGTGATGAACCTGCGCGTCAGCATGGCGCCCAACGGCTTCACCGATCCGGTGAGCCTGTACCTCTACTGGCAGGACCGGAAGACCGGAGAGAAGAAGTACTACAACATCCCCTCGGGCGGCCTGCTTCCCCCCGGTCAACCGGCGGATCTCTTCGGGCAACCGGGTGCGCCCCTTGCGATCGTCGTTCCCGCGTGGCACGACTTCGTCCTCTTCGGCTCGCAGCCGGACGACCCGGAAGCTACCTGGGCCACCGACGGTGCCATCGGCGCGTCCCTGACGGTGCCGAGCGGGCAAACCGGTCTCTATCAGTGGGTGCTGGAGATCCGCGACGCCAGTGGCCGTTTCGTCATCTCCAAGTCCAACGCCATGGTCTCCTACGTGGAATCCACGGTGACTGTTCAGGGCGACCTCAGCAGCGATACCACCTGGACGGCCAACAAGCGCTACGTGCTCCAGGATTTCGTGTCCGTGACCAACGGCGCGGTCTTGACAATCGAGCCGGGCACCGTCATCTACGGCGGCAACGCCCACGCGACGCTGTTCATCACGCGCGGTACGAAAATCATGGCCCGCGGGACCAACATGGCCCCCATCGTGTTCACCTCGCCGCACAAGGTCGGCGAGCGAGCCCAGCGAGACTGGGGCGGCCTGCTGATCTTCGGTTATGCGCCCGTCAACGAGGAGGGTGGCGAGGCCGTCATGGAAGGGCTCCCCAACGACCCGCGGTACACCTTCGGTGGGAACGATTCCCACGACAGCTCCGGCCGCCTGAGCTATGTCCGGCTGGAGTTCGGCGGCTTCGAGATCGCCGTGG
Source organism: Acidobacteriota bacterium (assembly GCA_013152925.1). Lineage (GTDB taxonomy): Bacteria > Acidobacteriota > Thermoanaerobaculia > Thermoanaerobaculales > Sulfomarinibacteraceae > JAADFK01. The sequence goes on from JAADFK010000100.1 coordinate 4,293, forward strand.
ACCAGGAGATCAACGCCTTCACACCCGGCGGCGTCGGTGACGGGACCCAGGTGGACCATCTCGAAGTGCTCTTCAACAAGGACGACGCCGTGGAGCCCTTCGGAGGCACCCTGAACATGAAGTACCTGCTTTTCATGGGTTATGCCGACGACGGCCTCGATGGCGATCTGGGATGGCGGGGCAAGGCCCAGTTCGTCGTCAACATCAAGAGCGATCTCAACGACGAGAATGATGGCAATGTCGCCTTCGAGTGGGACAACCACCCCCAGAACTACGACTTCGAACCGCGGACCCGTCCCACGGTCTTCAACCTGACGGCCGTCGGCACGGGTGACACGGCGGTCGGTGCCTACGGTGGCGTGCTGCGGCGTGGCGCCAGCTGCGACCTCCACAACTGGATCGTCATGGGGAGCCGCAAAGCCCCCATCACCATCCGCGACGACTCCACGTTCACACAGGTTGACAACGGTATGACACTCATCGACGACAGCATCCTCTTCGGGGACTTCTCGGACACCGCCTTCGGCGCAAAGGACAGCCCGGAGCGCACGCGGACCTTCCTCTTCACAACGATGAAGCACAACCGGAACGTGGATCCCAAGCTCGCT
>JAADFK010000101.1 GCA_013152925.1 Acidobacteriota bacterium
GTCGTACGTGCCATCCGAGCAGCGGCCGGCGTCGCATCCCCCAGGGTAGAGGAAGGAGATCACCACGACACCGTCAAGCAGGCCCGGCGCGGGGGGCCGTAACGACCCCGCGCCGAAGCCCCCCGGCAACACGACGGCCACTGGAGCACCGCGGTCCAGCAGCTCGCGACCCCGGGGGCGGCGCGTCTACGCGGAGAGCGAGCGTGCCATGGGCTGTGCCGGTGCTCGGTGACGGCAGGTCCACGACGAAGGCGCGAGTCGGCCTGTCGGGCTCGGCGCGACCAGCGGGGTGCCGGATGCGGGGGCCATCGTCGCCGGAGCCCGGAGGGATGCTTGAATACATGAAGAGCACGAACAGGAGCATGATCGGTATGCGGGACCTGTACCCCATGGCGCCACCTCCGGGAGCCTCATCATTATCTCGACGGCGGCGGGACCGCGGAGGTTGACACCTTATGGGTGCCAGGGCCGACACTTCTGGCACTGACGAGCGCCACCGAGTTCGTGGCAGCCGCATGTCGCCTGCTCGGTCACGAGGTCGGCGGTAATCCGAGCCGGGGGTACACACGGGACGTCACGAGGGCCAGGATCCTCCTTGCGGCCGTTGGTGTGGAGCGTTGGCGGCAGAGGCCGCGAGACCCGGGCAAGGTGGAAGGGAGGCGTACTGACGAAAACAAAACGCAAAACGAAAACATGCCGCGTACATGTTTGTAGTGTTATGACGGTTTCCGAGAGCGATGACGCCGAGGAGGAAGAAAACGTGCCTGGCGCGCCATTCCATTCCACACCATCTCCTCTGGAACACCCGCCTCGCGCTCGGTATCGATCAACGACCTCCACCCGATGCTTCCACAATTACTCAATGGCACTCCCGGCACCCTTTCTTTCCCGACCCTCCGCGGTTCCCCGGTCCCTTGGATTCATTGTTTGCGGAGAACGGGTCTGAAGGGGTCTCGGTCATTGGTTTCCGATACCGCAAACGTAAAGCTGTTCGTGCGTGGCTGCTCCGCCCTTCCCCGGCTCTCCGAGTCCATCGGTCCACCGGAAAACGGCCAATCCCTCGAAATGGAGTGGCGTGGTCCCACAACAGGCCCGGGCGAGCTCTTTGCCGAACCATAGCATGAAGGTCGGATCGTCCCATTTTGTCGCCCCTGACTTCCGGAAGCAACGTGCAACGCGAGGCATCAACGCCTTCAATACTGTGTGCCGGTGGAGGGCTGTGGGCTCTGTTTGTTCCCTGGTTGAGAGCAGCTTCTTGGAAAAACTTCCCCAAACTGTCCAGCCGTTGAGACATCCGTGGAGCACACTTCGCAGCGGAGCGCCTCCGCTGATGGCGTGTGGCTTCACACGTAGGTCAACCTTCAGTCCCTCTTGGGTCAGCACCGAAATGTTTTCCGGGGTCGCCCGCCAGGAGGTAAATCGTTTGTCCGCCCCGTTGAGAGCCGTTTCCTCCAAGAGTTGACGATACGTTGGGGTATCGACGAGCGCGGCAAGCACCCGACCCTCAAGAACCTTCCCTCCGGTCTGGTTCGTCTTCAACAGTGTGGTGACGAAACCATCGGAAAACCAGTCTCTTGCCGCACGCACAATGGTCTCATTCCATTCTTGGCGGCTCCAGTGGCTTCCGATGTTGAGGAGCGTCTGCAAATGCCCGTTCAACGGAACGCGCACCGACATGGACATCGAAACGGAATGGTTCTCCATCTTGAGCTCATGGAGCGGAGGTTTCACGGAGAATCCGAAAGCCTCCATGAACGATTCCAGGGCCTTCATCATGGAAGAGCTGATCTTCTCTTCTTGCCAGACGAGCGTCCACCGGAGGGCTCCATCGAGCGTGTCGTAGGCACAGCGAACATCCTTGTCCGTTCCATGGGCTGAAACTTCAAGCTGGATGCCGGCTTCGCAGGGCGGAGTGCGCATGACCCGCACGAAGCCGGCTTGGTACCGGCCCGCGCGCCGAAAGTGGGATCCGTGCTGGCTCACGTAAACCGAAAAGCCATCGGAGTACCGCACTCTCCTTGCTCCCAAGAGGCTTGAAACGAACGCGGCGCTTCGGACACGGTGAAAGCTGAACGCACCTTCCCGGATCCGGTAGGTCTCGGGTTCCTGATCCTTCCCACTGTCGGGATTTTCCTTGTCCTCTGGCTCCGGCAACCTTTGGAAAAGCTGTTTCAGGGACGGTTCTTTGAGGAAGGTCCTCACAGCCGAACAAACGGCCTTCCTGGACGGGTCGAAGTCCATGTCCAACACGGCATGGCATTCCGTCGTCCGTTGCCATTGAAGCCCGAGGAAGCAGCCGGCTTCCCCTCTCAAATGTTGAATGACATGCCGGAGCTTCCGGTCGAGCTGCTCGATCTTCTGAAGCACCTCCCGGTCGAACTCTTCCGCCCACAGACTGACATCTTCAATATCCTTGTCGTTGACCGTATTCCATGTCTTTTGGAGGAGGATCTCCACGAGCGCCTTGATCCGCGCATCGATCTCGGAGCGGATCTGATTCTCGTCACCCATGTGGCTCTTCAACCAGGCCACCGCCTGTTCAATGCCTGTCCTCTTCTTGAAGCGATCAAACTTCTTGACAAAATCCGCCGGTAGCTCGTTGAGGACGTGGAGCGCCTGAGACGCCCGTTCGGCAGCCAGCCCGATGGCTTCCTCGACCTCCGGATCATCCTTGATGATGAGCTCATCGATATCCAGGCCGCTAAGAGCCTCGAGCAGATCCAGCGCGAAGGCTGCTTCGTCCGGCAGGAATTGATTCACCACATCCAGGGGCGACTTCAGTTGTGAGATCGTGGTGAGCACCTCTCTCAGGCGACGGCCACCATCATCATCCAACTCCACCCATGTCAAAAGATCAGACCACCAGCTTTGGATTCTCTCATCGAGCCCGTCGAAGATCTTGACGATCCTGTTACTGAGCTCCAGGAGGCATTGCACCTCCATGGAATCGGAGGACCATTCTCGCCAATGGGTCGTGCTGTCGATGAACCGTTCCAATGCCTCCCCGGCTCGATCGCCCAGCTCCTCTCTGACCTTGCTCCAGTCACCTTGGCCAAGATCGTGGATAGCGTGCATGGCTCGGAGGATTTCCTGTGCCGGATCCTGGTCCAGGGCGTGTTCAAGGATTGAAATCAAGCTTCTTTCCCCGAAGTCGTACGCCACATGCAGGGCCAGGCGTGCTCCAAGTGTCAGGGCGTCTTTCCGAGAGCGTTCCATCCGGAGCCGAACCCGATTCGCGGCCACCCGGGAGATAGCAACGGTCATGTGATCGTAGAATGAGTAACCCAGGGAGGCATTGAGGCTGGCGTTCAGATGGGCGCTCACCTCCAGGGGAAAGCTATTGAAGGTCCTCATCACGCGATCAAGCTCAGTGGACCAACCGAGTGCAGCGTTGAGCCCCAGGTCCACCGAAAACGCGCCTTGGTACCGGTGACCTTCCCCCCTTTTGAGTTTCCTGGGTTCGATATCTTCGGGTAGAGCTGCCGTTCTGATCAAGGATCGAAGTGCCGATTTTCGGGTGGTGTCCTGTGAAACCGGCAGAACGTGTTTGTAATGGACCCCCGCCGTTCCCCGGAACGTTCCCTCTGCCGAGAGAACTGGCCATGGAGATGTCGTGGCACCAAGGGTCGCCTGCAAACCTGCGTCGAATTCCAGCTGCGCCAGGCTCTTGCCTTCACCGCATTTGGGCTCCTCCTCGGAGCCGAACAGCGTTGTTGGATCGTCCTTGGCTCGGGGAATCTCCACATGGAGCTTCAACGGTGCTTTCAGGCCAACCTGCATTCCGAAAAGCTGGAGAGGATCTTCCCCCGGTTCGGCAACCACGCCATCCTTCTCAAGAACCCATCTGGCCTCTCCCACCTTCTCATCCAGCTTCGTGTTCTGGACCGCCACCACCCTGAGGATTTTCGCCCCAAAAAGTGCCATTCGCCATCTTTTCTCTTTGTTCATTTCCACATCTCCCTTCGGTGCCGTCGGGTACTATCCTTGACGAGGCTTGACCTCGACAACGCTACGGACGCCGCCATAGAGCCCCGGTCATTCCGAAGGCTGCGTGAAGCTTCCACAACCTGGGGAGGCTCTTGAACCCCCACTGGGGATGTCGTTCCCCTGCCGCCACGCGGGCTGCGGCCCCGGGAAGGACCGCCCCGTCCCCAGCCATCCCCTGCACCGCCGTTCGGTCTCACGTCAACGCGACCACCGACACACGGGCCGGCGGGACCACGCCCCGCTTCCTCCCCTTCAGCTCGTGGCAACGTTCTCACTGTCTTCATTCGCGTCTTCTCTGTCCTTGCCTTCCCTGACTGCGTTGGCCTCGGTCTCTCCACGGCCCAGGCTTTCCGACCTCGTAACGGGGAAGAGCTGGCCGGCAGCTGCCAGCAGGCGCTCACCGAGCCCGAAGATCATCCGTTCACCGGTCTTGACGAACATGCCCAGCAGCAGGGCCAGGATCGGCAGGAAGGAGTAGTCCACCCCGTTGGCCTGCCCCATGTATTTCCAGAAGAGCCAGAAAAACACGAACGTGAACAACACCGCCTCACCCATGCGGAAAAACGTTCCTCCCCAGAACCGTAGCCCGTCGAATGCTTCGGCTCGGGGTCCATGCAGCTCATCGCGTTTCGTCCGCAACCTGTTGGTGACAAAGAAAAGGGCGCCCAGGAGTGACATCTCCGTGGACAGGAGCAGGATCAGGCCCACCTTGTCCCGTGGAGGGAGCTCGTTCTCCCGGCCGGTTGTCCTGCGCTGGCGTTCCCCGGCGCCGTTCGAAGCCGAGGCCTGCCGGAACGCTTCGCCCGAGGTCTCAATCCAGCCGTTGTGAACCAGACCGGACGCGGAGATGGCGGTGGAAAGGGCTACCGTCAGAAGGGCAAAGCCGAGTCCCGTCAGGTACCGGCTGTAGAGAATCTCGTCCCGGTCACTTGCCTCGGCGCCATCCGTCCGGGATCGCGAGAGGTGCAACATGGTGACAGCGCCTGCAACGATGGCGAGGAGAGCCACGCCCATGCAGCCCCAGAGCACGGGCGTCGGCTTGGCTGAATCCCCCCACGGCCAGAGCCACGAGCCCACCATGGCGGCGCCAACCGTACCCGTGCCCACGAGGGCCATGCCCGCTGCAAACCAGCGGCGATTCCGCACGTTCCATTCCCGCCCTGGCTCCCCCCGCGTCGGTGGCACCACCTCTCCAGCTCCGTTCTTCTCCTGCATGCCGGCCTCCTTGGCTTTCGCCCGGTCACGATGAAAGATGTCCGGCTCCAACTGGAACCTCCCCGGTGACCGGCCGCCGGCATCCGGGCCCCCACAGAGGACCCTCGCCGCCCGGCGGCCCGATCGTGTTCGTCGTTGCGACGTGGCCCCAACTCCTGTCGCAAACTGTTACACTTCCGTATTGGACGGTTAAAACCTATCAAGAGGATCATGAGAAGTCAACCGGTGGGGGGTCGCCCACAATCCACCGCCAAGGGTGAGGCGGGGGGTGGATGGGGGATTGGACGCGGCCAGGGAACGGGGGCAGGGCAGAGTAGTTGGATGCGCGTTTACTGTGAGTTGAGCCGCGAATAAAGCGGGAGAGTCGCATTCGCCAAGATGTGGGCCATGGCTCCGCCTGGTAACAGCCCTCAATCACACAAGCTCGCCGTCGCTGGTCAGCCGGGTGGCGGCATGGCAAGCTCCATGATCCGCTGCCTCATCCCAACGAGCACCGGGAGTGAGGGATGGTCTGCACTGATCCGCAGGATCAACCGCCGGCCGTGCCGGACCACCCGGGCGACGATGTTCACGAGGTGAAACCGCAGGATCTTCATCCGAGCCACAGCCCGTTGCTGTGCACCCTCCACCTTCGCCAGGGCCTCCCGCTTCATCACCTCGTTGACGTTCAGCGCCAGAATCATCACCGCCCACCATGCCGCATTGGCCCCGAGCTTCCCGGATGGAAGCAGTCCTCCCGCCAGGTCCGTCTTCATGATGGCGTGGGTCTCCTCCGACTTCCCGAACCGCTCCCGGTACCAGTGGATGACCTCTTCCCCTGCCCACTCCAGGTTGGTCGCCACCGCCGTGATCTTGTACTAGACCCGACCCATCTCCATCACGGGGAATGGCAAAGCTAACTGCTCACCCATCTCCGGCAAGGTCTGCTGCACCAGTGGCTCGCGGATCACCAGAAACCGGTACTTCCCCTTCCTGCTACCACCAATGGCGTTCGGTACGAAACAGATATCCGCCGATTCCTGCTCGGGACCACGCCGAATCTTTCCCCCTCGCGACGACAACCTCTGCCAGTTCCCCTCCGGCCCCTCCCCCCTTCCCTGCCCCCCGGGGCCTCCGGGGGGTTGGCGGCGGGGGGATGCCCAACGCTCTCCCACCGACCATGGACCTCCTCCCCGGAGTGTCCAATCAAAACCAGCGGATGTGTCCAACTTATCACCGGTGGTGTGCCCGTATCATCTCCACCTCCAGGTCAACAAGAACGGCAACCCAGCAAGGAAGTTGAGTGATACTGTGAACCCAGAAGATTGCGCGAAGGATTGCCCGTGATGTGGAGGATGACCATGAAAAGCCTGTTCACATTCGCCTTGACGGTTATCACGTGCTGCGGAGTTTCAGTAGCTGCTGACGGCCCGTTGTCTCCAGTAGCGGCCAACGCGGATTACCTCGTAGGCACACCCGGCGGGATGGTCGCGGTTTCCGGAGCAGCCGTGACACTCTTGTCTGACGCGAGTGCGAATGCCACTACGAGGGCAGTTCTGAGCCTGGCGGCTCCGGCTCGTATTGTTGGCAGAGAAGGATTTGCTGTGCTCCTCTATCCGTCCGAGAGGTCGGCGCCATTGTTTCCTGACCAAGAGTTGCCGAAGAATCCCGAGGGATGCGGGGGCTGGGACTACGGTGTCGCTCTGATTCACGAATCTTCGCTGGTTTTTCGCCGGCTGAAGACGGACAACTGTGAGGACTGGCTGACGAGCGACGGCAGGGCGCTTGTGCGGCACTTGCCGGTCGAGTCTGGAAAAGCGGTCGAACTTGATGATCTATTGTCCGGCAAGAACATCGTACTCAAGAGCACGTTTGTCGACGACGAGGGCAAGCCCTTGGAGTCAGCCTTCGAGCAGAGACCCCAACTGGGGGCGGATGATACCGTGCTGTGGCCATCGAACAACGTGTTAGCATTATACGATAAAGACGGCTCAACCAAGTGGGCAGTTGACAGTATCGAGGAGATGATTACTCACGTCGCGTTCTCGGCAGATCGGGAATTGGTTCTCGTGTCGCGCTTGGATTGCTCGATTGAAGCTCGGCGAGTGAGTGACGGTGGCCTATTCTGGTTGGACGCCGGCAACGGCACCATCCTTGAAGCCCTTCGCGCTGCTGACATTGTGACCGAGGAGCAATACGAGAAACAACTGCGCGATCCTTCCGCTGCTCGCCTGTCCGACATCGTTGATGTCCAACCGACCGCGGATGGGTGGTTGATATATGGTGTCATCGGTGCTGAACAAGCGTGGGTAGCACATGTGTTCTGCGATCAGCGCGTGTGTCGGGCCAACCTCGTGCGCCCGGATGTATTGCGCACGGAGGGAATCGTCACGTCAGTTGCCAGTGGCAATGGGGAGAAAGGTTTCGCGTTGGACACCGATCTCTCGCTGTTGCACAGGCAGGGGAACGTTTGGGGGCGCGTGCGTTAACGATCTGGCCCGCACCGATGTTACCCCGTTTTGGTGGACAGGTTAGCACTTGGGTGATGCGAAGGGGAGAAGTACCGTTTTTCGAATGTTGCAGGTGACAAATAGCCGAGTGCAGAGTGAAGACGGCGAGGGTTGTACCAGCCCTCGATGAAGGAGAAGATGGCGAGCCGGGCCTCGCGGTGGGACCGGTGAGTCTTACGGTCCAGGAGCTCGGTTTCCGATAGGCGGATAGGTGGATAGGTATCAGGTACATGTTCCTAGTGTTCTTGTTTCTGTCTCTTGCCGAGCTCCATGTCCGGCGCTTCGAGGCGGGTCGGGGTCAGGGCGGCTTTTGCGCGGCGGCGTACGCCTCGCAGGACCCATCCCGGCACGGTCACCGGGTGCTTGTGGAGCACCCGGCCGAGATCTTCCGCGCGGATACCGTACCGCTCGACACCGAGCGCCGCCAGAAGCTCCCGCGCCCATGAGAGCTCGCTCCCCGTGCTCTGGCCGCCCGGCTCCCCGGCATCGCCCGCCACCGCCGATGCCACCCTGACGACCAATGCCTTGGCATCCAACTCCGCCCGGCCCCGCTCCCGCCGCCGAAGCGTCGCCCCCCGTGAACACCCGCTCCCCACGCGCAAGCAGGTTGTGCACGTGACACACCGCCCCATCAAAAAACAACCTCCCAGCCCGTGGCGTACCCCTGTACCTCCGTCACGATCACCTCACTGCATTCATGTTCCGGGCACCCCTTTTCTTGCAGCAGCTGCAGCAGCTTCCGGTCCGAGTCGACAGCGGGCGCGCAGGCGGTCTCGAAAGATGCGCACCTTGACGGGAAGGTACGCTCGTGAGGGGTAGACGAACCAGGCGGACTGGTCGAAATCGTGCGCCGACGACTGATACTGGTCGAGCACGACGACGAGCGACCCCCGTTCAAGGTCGCGCTGCACCACCCATCTCGGCAACAGCGCAAGCCCCATTCCGGAGAGCGCGCACTGCCTGAGGGCGTTGGCGTTGGAGATGCGGACCCGGGCGCGGACACCCACCTCCACGACCGTGCCGTCGACCGAACGGAACCTCCAGCGCGAGGACCAGCCGGGAAGGGGAAAGACCAGAGCGTCGTGGCCGGCAACTTCTTCCGGGCTCGTGGGCGTTCCCATCCGTTCCAGATAGGTGGGGCTTGCGCAGACAACCGCGTCCAGGGAGCACAGACGGGTCGCGATGAGGCGAGAGTCGCTGAGGGGCCCAAGGCGCACGGCGGCGTCGAACCGTTCCGCCACCAGATCGACCACGGCGTCGGACAGCATGAGCTCGATGTCCAGCCGAGGGAACTCCGATGCCAGCTCCGGAAGCAACGGCACGACAACTATCTGGCCGAATGTGACAGGAGCGGTCACCCGCAGCGTCCCGGTCGGTGTGGTCACGACCTCGGCAGCGTCGTCGAGAGCCTTCTCGAGACCGTCGAGCAGGGGCTCCACCCTCTCCAGGTAGACCGCCCCCGCTTCAGTCAGTGTCAGTCGCCTGGTCGTTCGTTGCAGAAGCCGGAATCCGAGCTCCTCCTCCAGCCTGGCAACGGCCCGGGAGATCGTCGATGGATCCACGTTGCGAGCGCGGGCCACCGCCGAGAAGCTCCCCATTTTTGCAACTGAGACAAATATATGAAGATGTTTCGTCTCCATTTGTGCGAATTCTACATGATTGTTGTGCCCTTGGCCACCTCGACCGCACGGCCGCCGGGTAGTAGCTTGCACCAGGCGAGCACCTGCCCGGCGCGGGTCAGCCGCCGAAACCCGGCCCCTTCCCATGACGGGGGCTCCTTGAACGGAGACGCGAGCGTGACATTGAGCCCGAGCAGCGAGAGCAACCGCGGATGGAAGGGCACCGGCTCGCGGCGGCGTCGAGCGCCGCCGTGCGGCCGCGCCGCGGGCTCGCCGGTCATTTTCATCCACCGGGCCTCTCCGGGAGGCCCACGAAACCTCCTTGAAAGGAGAACGTCATGAACATCCAGAGGTCAACCGCACTTGTCACCGGCGCGAACCGAGGTATCGGCCGCGCCATCGTCGGCGCGCTCCTTCACGAAGGGGCTGAGCGCGTGTATGCCACGGCGCGGCGGCTTGATGACCTTGAATCTGTCGTGGCGCTCGATCCCAGGCGTGTCCGTGCCCTGCAGCTTGACGTGACGAATGCGGCGGAGATCGCGGCCGCGGCACGGTCCGCCACCGGTGTCAACCTGCTCGTCAACAACGCGGCGGTTCTCGACGCCGGCGGCCCCCTCGACGCTCCCACGGACATCTTTCGCCGGAACATGGAGACGAACTTCCACGGCATCCTGGAGGTAACCCGCGCCTTCGCTCCGGTCATCGAGGCGACGGGCGGCGGCGCGGTGGTCAACATCCTCAGCGTGGTGGCGCTCGCGAGCATGCCTGGGCTCGCCGCCTACAACGCCTCCAAGGCTGCGGCATGGTCGCTCACCCAGTCGTTGCGCGCTGACCTGGCGAAACGGCACGTGGAGGTCTTCGCCGTCTTTCCGGGCCCCGTGGACACCGACATGGCCCGCGGCTTCGACATGGCGAAGGCGGCGCCGTCGGACGTGGCAGCGGCGGTGGTTGCGGGGGTCTCGGCGGGAAGCGAGGATATCTTTCCCGATCCGATGTCGGAGCAGGTCTATTCCACGTGGAGGTCCGACCACAAGGCGGTGGAACGCCAGTTCGCGGGCATGTAAGCGACGGGATCCACGTTGCCCGGTCGGGCTCGCCTGCCTGACGGTCCGGTCTGCGGTTACGGCTCGGAGGTTGCCGCTCCCGGGAAGCCGCCGGCGGCCGGGACCGCGACCTCGCCGGGTCCGGCGGTGAGGTCGTGCGGCCGCCGGTGGAAGGCGAGCGGCCGAAAGCCCAGCCGCGGATCGCTGGAAGGGCAGGTGGTGGTGTTCCACCCGGCGGCTCTGCTACCCTGGGCCGGTCGCCGCCCCTCGGCGCCGTGTCCGGAGAGTCTCCGGCCCGACGTTCCCGGGGATGGTGGGCGGCTTCGTCGTGGAGGCGAAAGCCGTGACGGAATCGCCGGACTGGCGGGTGCGCCCGGGTCTCCACCGCTCCCCCACCAGCAGACGGCCATGACCTGGCAGGAGGATCGTTTGGCACGGAAACGAGGATCGTACAAGTTCGACAAGCGGCAGCGGGAGCTGGCGAAGCAGAAGAAGAAGAAGGAAAAGCTGGAGCGCCGCCAGAACAAGCAGGAAGAGCCGGAGCCCGTGCCGGGCGAGGCGCCCCCACTGGAGCCCACGGAGGACTGACGCGGGCCGCCGGATCGCACGGCCCCACGGCCGGACGGGCCACCACGATCCCGGATAATGGCCTGGGGTTCCACTTTCCCGGGGCCCAGACGTTTTTTCTTCGCACGATGCTCTGCAGCACGCCGAGCCGTACCCTTCACACGCCCGCCACTTCAGGACCCTGAATCTTCGGCGTCTTCCTGGTATGATGACGGGCTATGGTCCGTCGACGAGGTACCGTGGATGTTGCGGGGAGCACATCGCTCCTCGGCGGAATCACGCGCGGCGACCTGCTGGGCTTGATGGACCGGGAGCAGGCGCAGCGGGCCGGCCGTTTCTACGCCGACCGCTGCGTGGAGAAGATCCTGTGGACGGGGTCGGCGCTGGAGGCCTCCCTGTTGCAGCCGCGCTGTACGGTGGTCGTCGAAAACGGTCCCGGCGGCGGGCCGCTCGAGGCCAACTGCTCCCTGTGCGGTCCGGCGCCCCCGCTGTGTGGTCACGTGGGCGTTGTCCTCATGCGCTGGATCGACGTGCGCCCGACCATGTTGCGCTCGGGCCCGGGAACCGTGTGGCGCGGGCGCTCCAGGACCCCTTTCATCACCCTCGCCGCCACTTCCTCGGAGCGCGTCGACCTCAGTCACCTGACGGGATCGGACCTCCGGGCGGCGCTGGAGCTCCAGCTCTCCCTGGACACGAAGCACAGGGCCCGCGCCCGGATCACGAACGGCCAGGTGGAGATCCGCATCGGGCTCCCCTCCGGCGACGATCGCGTGGTCACCTTCTCGACGGCCGTTCTGCCCCATGCGCTCCCGCTGCTGCGCTCCCTGGACCGGCTCCGCCTGGACTCCGAGCTCGCGGAGCTGGAGCTTTCCGAGATGCGCCTGCAGCCGACGCTGGTGGCCACGTGGAAGGAGGACGCCATTGTCCTGGAACCCGGATACCGGCTGCCGGACGACTCTTTCCTTCCGCTGGAGAGGGCCCGCGAGCGTTCCCACGGGCGCTGGGTTCGTATCGGCCGCCTCCTCTGCCGGACCCTCGACCCCGACACGCCGCTGCTCCCGTGGTTCCGCGGCGGAGCGCGCCGGCTCACTGGACGCGATGCCCTTCGCTTTCTCAACCTCGATCATCCGGCCCTGACGCAGAAGAGCTGGTACGTTCCGCGCGGCGCGCTCAAGCGCTACCGGCGGCCCATCACGCCCCGGTTGACGTCCATCACGGCGGAGCTCGATCGTTTCGGCAAGGTCATCCTCCACCCGGTGTACACGGCGGCCGAGGTGGAGCTCCAGTGGAACGACGTGGTCTCGCTCCTGGACACTGGGTACGCTCGAAGGGGCGAGCACATCCTCCGTGCCCCGGATCTGGCGCCCTTCGAACGCCTGGGCTTCGGACTGGTCACGAGGGGCCGCACCCGGGTGCTTCGGGGAGACCGGCTGGCCTTCATGCGGCTGGTGGCCGAGTCCGACGTTCCGGTGACGGGCGCGGACACCCAGCTGGCCGATCTCGCCCGGGCGCTCCGCGGGGACGTCGCCCTGGACCCCGTCCAGCCCCCGGGGCTGCTCTCGGATCTCCGCCCCTACCAGCGGGAGGGGACGGCGTGGTTGTGGCACCGCCACCAGCTGGGAATCGGCGCCCTCCTGGCCGACGACATGGGCCTCGGCAAGACCCACCAGATCATGGGCCTCCTCTGCCTGATGCAGCTCCGCGATCCTGCCAGCACGGCCCTCGTTGTGTGCCCGCGCGGGGTGATGGAGCACTGGGAAGATCTGCTGCACCGCTTCACGCCCCACCTCAAGACCCACGTGTACCACGGGCCGGGCCGTTCCCTGGCCGAGCTCCGTCCCTCCACCGCCATCGTTCTGACGACCTACGACATCATGGTGCGCTCCGCGGACGAGCTCCAGGAACGGGAGTGGACGGTGGCCGTCTTCGACGAGGCCCAGCGCATCAAGAACCCCAGGACCAAGGCCGCCCGCGCCGCCCGACGCATCCCGGCGGTGCACCGGATCGCCCTTTCCGGGACCCCCCTGGAGAACCGTCTCCTGGAGCTCTGGTCGGTCATCGACCTGATCGCGCCCGGTTACCTGGGCTCGGAGCGTCAGTTCCGCCAGACCTACCGGCACCCGACGCAGGACCAGCTCCTCCGCCTCCGCAAACGCCTGGCCGTCCTGACGCTTCGGCGGGTCAAGGAGCAGGTCCTTTCCGAGCTCCCGGACAAGGTGGAGGACCGGCGGTTCTGCCAGCTGAGCGGCGTCCAGCGCCAGCTGTACGAGGACATCTGCCGCACTCAGGTCTCCCCCCTGGTGGAGCGACTCCGCGATCCGGGGACGGAGGTGCCGTACATCCATATCTTCGCCCTCCTGACCCGGCTCAAACAGGTCTGCGATCACCCCTCCCTGGTGCTCGAGAGCCCGGCTCCAGAGCTTCCCTCGGGCAAGCTGCTGGTCTTCGAGGAGATCCTGGATGAGGCCCTCGCGAGCGGCCAGCAGGTGGTCGTCTTCTCCCAGTACGTCACCATGATCAAGCTGCTCTCCTGGTACCTGGAACGCCGCAAGATCCGCCATCTTCAGCTGACCGGATCCACCCGGGACCGCGGCCGGATCATCCGGCGATTCAACGCCGGCCAGCACGAGCAGGTGCTCCTGGCCAGCTTGCTGGCCGGAGGCGTGGGGGTCGACCTGACCGGCGCCTCCGTGGTCATCCACTACGACCGCTGGTGGAATCCGGCCAAGGAGAACCAGGCGACGGACCGGGTTCACCGCATCGGCCAGAAGCGCTTCGTCCAGGTGGTCAAGCTGATCACGCGCAACACCATCGAGGAACGGATCGATGCCATCATCGACCGCAAGATCGACCTGATGGAGCGGGTTGTCGCCCCGACGGAGGATGTGATTCGCGGCCTCGACCGCAACGAGCTGGCCGACCTTCTCAGGGTGGAGGTCCCCTCGCCCTGAGCTGGACATACGGTGTAGACTTGAGCCATGGAGCCGCAGGTTCTGGAGTCCCTGGAGTTGGCGGGCGTCACCCTCGAGGCGGTTCTCGGTGACCTGACCGAGGAGCCGGTGGACGCCATCGTCAACGCCGCCAACACGCATCTTGCTCACGGTGGCGGGCTGGCCGGTGCCATCGTCCGCCGCGGTGGCCGCTCCATCCAGGAGGAGTCGGACCGCGTGGCACCGGTTCCGGTTGGTGGAGCCGCCGTCACTGGTGCCGGGTCGCTCCCGGCGCGCTGGGTGATCCACGCCGTGGGCCCCCGCTGGGGAGAGGGCGACGAGGAGTCCAAGCTCCGGTCGGCCGTTGCCAGCTCGCTGGACCGCGCCGCCGAGCTCGGGGCGCGGTCCGTGGCGCTCCCGGCGATTTCCACCGGAATCTTCGGGTATCCCAAGGCCGAGGGCACCCGTGTCATCGCCGACCAGGTGATCCGGTGGCTCTGCGCCCATCCTCGCTCGAGCCTCGGGCGGATCCGCCTGACCGCCTTCGACCGGCCGACGGCGGAGCTCTTCGCCCGCGCCCTGGCCGGTGCAAGATCCCACCGTTGCTGACATTATCGTCACCTTGTGGTATAATGCGACGCTGACGTGCATAGGAGGGAGGAAAAGATCACCAGATGGCTGATCTTTACCAATACCGCGAAACCCCGGAAGAACCACTCGATTGTCTGTACATCCTTCAGGGCACCGGCGTCGACTCGGTCGGGCGCATGGAGCTGGGTCCCAAGGATCGCAGGGCACTCAAGGCCAAGGCCAGGGCGCTGTCGCCTCGGGGCGCCGAGGGAGAGGTCATCTCCGGCGAATGCCCGTTGCAGATGGCGCACCGCGTCACCTTCGTGGGCCTGGGCGATGAGAAGGAGCTGACCCACGCCAAGCTCCGGAAGGCGCTGCGCCGGGTGGTTCGCCAGGCCACCCGGAACCACGAGTACCAGATCGGGCTGGCCGTTCCTGTCAAGATCCGCGGCCTGTCGGACGCGGAGTCCCGCGTGTTCGCCCTGCTGGAGGCCGCGCTGGCGGACTACACCTTCGATCATTTCAAGTCGAAGAAGAACGAGTTCGACAAGATTGACGGCCTCCACATCGTCCCCATGGCCGGCGAGACCGAAGAAGAGCTCGGGGAGCGGCTGCAGCGCATCCGCCTCTACGCCAACTCCGTCCGCCTGGCACGGGACCTGGGGAACCGGCCGGGGAACGACCTGACTCCGGAAGCGCTTGCGTCCATGGCTCGCGAGGTCTGCGGGGAAGGCTCGGGCATCCGCGTGACGATCCTCGGGCCCAAGGAGCTGGCCAAGGAGAAGATGGGCGGCATCCTGGCGGTCAGTCAGGGCTCCGACGAGGAACCGCGGCTCATCGTCCTTGAACACCGCCCGAAGAAACCCAAGAAGTCCATCGTCCTCGTTGGCAAGGGCGTCACCTTTGACGCCGGCGGTATCTCGCTCAAGCCGGCCAAGGACATGGGCTGGATGAAGTACGACATGTGCGGCGCCGCCACGGTGCTGGCCGTTCTCAACGCGGTGGCCCAGCTGGAGCTACCCTTCAAGGTCGTCGGTCTGATTCCGGCGGCGGAGAACCTGCCGTCGGGCGGGGCGCTCAAGCCCGGGGACATCATCTCCATGGCCAACGGCAAGACCGTCGAGGTGGACAACACCGATGCCGAGGGCCGGCTGCTGCTGGCCGATGCCCTGGTGTACGCGGAGCGTTTTCATCCCGACTTCATCATCGACTACGCGACGTTGACAGGCGCCTGCGTCGTGGCCCTGGGCCACGAGGCCGCCGGCATCATGGGAAACGACCGCGAGTTTCTGGACACCCTGGTGCGGATGGGCGATGAGGTGGGCGAGCGCGTCTGGCCCCTGCCCCTCTACGAGGAGTACTTCTCCTACCTCAAGAGCGACTGGGCCGACATGAAGAACGCCGGTTCCCGGTGGGGCGGTCCGGTGACGGCGGGCTCTTTCCTGGAGCAGTTCGCACCTGCCAAGGCCTCATGGACCCACATGGATATCGCCGGCGTGGCCTACTCGGAGCGCGAACGGTCAGGCCTGCCGGTCGGCGCCAGCGGTTTTGGAGTCGTTCTCACCCTCTCCTGGCTGGAGAGTCTCCGAAAGTAGGGGTCTCTCCTCCCGCCCGGCTTCCGGGCCGCGGCGCGGGGAGAGAAGTTGTGACTCGACGGTCATCGGGAGGTCCGGCATGCGGTTCAAACGTGTCCTGCACGTCTTCCGAAACACCCCGCAGGGGCGTGAGACCTTGCTCGGTGCTGCGGAGCTTTGCCACGCCACGAGGTCCCAGCTTCACGTCTACCTCCCCGAGGAGCCGCGCTTCACGCTCCAGCTCGATGCCGACCTGATCGAGGTCCCACTGGATCGCTCATACACCCTCGACCCGGAGACGGCCCGCCGTCATGCCGAGGAGACCCTGGAAACGACCGGCGTGACCGCTCACTGGGTGGAGCCGTCCCACCGGCTGGCCTCCACCATGCCGGTGATCCAGGGACGGTTCCACGTGATGAGCTGCCCACGTTCCCTGAGCACCCCGGCGCCCTCGCCCCTCCCCGTGACGCTGGGGAGCCGCGTCCGCCGGCTGGTTCGGAGCGCACCGTTTCCACTGTTGATCCCCACGGCGCCAAACCTGGTCTGGAGCAGGGTGACCGCCTTCTTCGCGGGCTCCAAGCACGCCCTGCGAGCGCTTCTTTGGGCCCGGGACATTGCTTCCAACGCCGGTGTTCCACTGGAGATCCTCACCCACGCCGAGCGGGGGGCCGTCCGCCAGGCGGAACGGGCCCTCAAGGAGTCCGGCCTCGAAGAATCGCTGGGGCCACACTGGCGTGTCCTCGAGGCGCCGGCCTTCACCTCCCTGCTCTGGGAGGTCCCAAGGGAGAGCCTGGTGGTGGCGGGAGCTTTCGGGCGCTCCGGTGTCAAGGCACAGTTTCTCGGGTCGCGGACGGAAGCCATGCTGGCCCACCTGCCGAACCCGCTCTTTCTCGTCGGACCCGCGGCGCCCGCCCCAGAGGAGAGCTGACACAGACAAGGCTGGCGCGTGAGAGATCGGCCGTCGGCGTCTGGGAATCGATCCCGGCGCGGCCGCACCCGCCGGACAGCGCCAACGCCAAGGAACCGCCGTCCCACCACCACCCCATCCTCTCTCGTCCAGCCCCTGAGCTCCACCCTCTCTCTTGCCTCCTCCCTCCCCACCCCTCGCCCCCTTCGCCATGCCCGCTTTGGGCGCGGCGCGGATCGCGATACAATTGGTTCGAGGATGTTTCAATCTCATTCGAAACCGGCTGTGTTGGTGCTGGCGGCCCTATCGCTGGCATCGCTCGCCCAAGCCCAGTGGATGCCCTGCCGTCACTTTGGCGTTCGCGAGGGACTTGCCCAGTCCCAGGTCACGGATCTTACCCAGGACGCCAACGGCTACCTCTGGATCGCGACGCAGGGCGGGGTCTCACGTTTCGACGGCATCCGGTTCATCCTCTACACGACCGCGCAGGGTCTGCCGGACAACGTGGTGACCTCCATTGCCGTGAGAGAGGATGCGATGTGGGTGGGAACGGACCTCGGCCTCCTGGCAGTGTGGGATGGCACGACCTTCACACCACTGGGCGGGCCCGTTCCGGGGCGCCGGATTCCCATCCGGTCCATCGCCATCCGTCACGAGGGGGGTCTCCTGGTGGCCACGGAGGAAGGTCTGTTCGAGGGCCGGCCAGGGTCGTTCAAGAGGATCCTCGAGGAATCCGTCGGCCGGCTTCGTACCCTGGACGATGGAAGCATCTGGGCACTTGGACGGCACGTCTACCGCATTCCGAAGACCGGGTCTCCAGAGCGTCTCGAATTCCCGAAGCTTCCCGGACGAGCGGTGGGCGTGGTCCATGACGGCGCCACGACGTGGATCGCCTGGGACGCGGGCGGCCTCGTCCGCCAAACGCCCGCTGGCCTGCGGATCGAGCACCCGCGGCTCAAGGGCAAGGTCACGGACCTGGCTCTCGATCCCCAGGGTGGCCTGCTGATCGGCACCGATCACGGCGTGTGGCGGAGGAAACCGGGCGGCGAGCTCCTGAAGATCCCACTGACACTCCAGCCGCAGCGGATTCACGTCCGGCGTCTCTTCGTCGATCGGGAATCCAACCTCTGGGTGGGCACTTTCGGTGAGGGCCTGATCCAGCGGCCCCCTTCCCCATTCACACAGTTCAGCCTGGAGACCGGCCTTCCCGCTTCCATCGTGTGGAGCTTCAGTGAGGGCCCAGGAGGCTGCATCTGGATGGGAACGGGTGGCGCCGGCGTGGTCTCCTGGTGCCGGGATCACTGGGGACCGGTGATCGATGCCAGAAACGGTCTGCCTTCGGAGGCGGTGTTGACCCTCGGAAAAGATGACGCCGGGAGGCTATGGATCGGTACGCGGGAGGGCCTCTGCCGCTACGACAAGGGGAGATGCTCCGTCTGGACGTCGAGGAACGGATTGCCCAGCGACGATATCCGGGGCATCGCCGCCGACGGCCACGGTGGAGTCTGGGTGGCGACGGCCGGAGGCCTTGCCCACTGGAACGGCACGGCATGGAAGTCCTACACGAACCCGGCCGGCCTGCGGGCACCGCTCCTGCGTTCCGTCGTGGTCGACACCCGGGGGACGGTCTGGGCCTCGGTTCACGGCAACGGGATCATCAGCTTCGATGGGCACCGGTTCACGCATCTCGGGCTTGACGCCGGGCTCCCGACACTCCGGATCTGGAGCCTCATGGCCGGTCCCGGCGGCGGCATCTGGGCCAGCACCGACGAGGGAATCTGGATTCGCTCTCCGGACGGGGCAACCTCCCGCGTCGTGGTCGAGGGCTTGCCCAGCCCCATCGTCGTCTTCCTCGTACGGGACGAGGAGGGCTTCGTGTGGGCCGGAACAACTCGCGGCGTTGCACGGCTCGCCCCGGACGGGAAGGTCGTTCAGCGTTTCACCGCGGAGGACGGCCTCACCGACAGCGAGGCCGCCGAAGGGGCCGCCTTCCTGGACAGCCTCGGCCAGCTATGGCTGGGGATGGCCTACGGCGTCACACGGGTCGACACCCGCTTGTTGCTGCGGAATACCGCTCCCCCGGTCGTTGTCCTCGAACGGTTCCAGGTGGATGGATCGACGCCGGCCGGGTTCCGCCCGCTCTCCTCGACTAGGTCCGAAAACGCTCCCGTGTGGACCCTCGGACCGGGGCCGGTCGATCTACGCTTCGACTTCAGCGCTCCCAGCCTGCTGGCCCCATCGGAAGTGCGCTACCGCTACTTTCTCGAGGGCTTCGATCCGGCGCCCACCGAGCCGGTGGCCGAGACCTATGTGACGTACCACCGGGTGCCTGCAGGGCGCTACCGCTTCGTTCTGGAAGCCTCGAACAATGACGGTGTGTGGTCCGAGAAGCCGTTGGAGCTTCGCCTGGTGGTCCTGCCGCCATGGTACGCGAGCCTCTGGTTCCGGGCACTTGGCGCGCTGCTGGTGGCCGGTCTGATCTTCCTCGCCATCCGGGTACGCTTTGAAGCCCAGGAGCGGCGGCGGCGCGCTCTCGAGGAGGAGGTCCGGCAGCGAACCGCAGAGCTGGCGGAGGCCAATCACCGAATCCAGGAGCAAAACCGCCTTCTCAAGGAGCTGAGCCGAACCGATCCCCTGACGGGCCTTGGCAACCGCCGGGTGCTCGCCGAGCACCTGCCCATGGAGCTGGCGGTGCTCCGGCGTGAGATCGTCCGAAATGGAACGCCAACCCTCGACGCCTACCACGGCGCCATGTTGTCCATCATCGATCTGGACCACTTCAAGCGCGTCAATGACCGCTGGGGTCATGAGCTTGGAGACCGGGCGTTGCGAGCCGTCGCTGATACACTCAGCCCCGTTCTCCGGGAGGGCGACACGGCGGTACGCTGGGGAGGCGAGGAGTTCGTCATCCTGAGCCGCGGGGTGGACACACCCGGCGCCATCCGCCTGGCCCGCCGTCTCCTGGAATACCTCGGCGCCGCTTCCATCGAGGCCCCCGACGGCACAGCCATTCGGCTCGTGGGCTCCGTGGGCTTCCTGCAACTGCCGTTGGGGACCGGGGCCTTCGTCGAACGAACCCTGTGGGCCAGCTTCGTCGATGCCGCCGATCGTCTCCTTTACGAGGCCAAGGCCCGCGGCAGGTTCCGCGCGTGCGGCGCCGTGTGGCGATACGGAGCCACGGGGCCCGTCCCCGAGCGGGAGGTTCTCCCGGAGCTCCTCGAGCGACCTTCCGCGCCACCGGCCCCGCTTCGCTTCATCGAGATCCTGCCCGAGGAAGGGTCGAACGGCAAGAACCAGTCCGGGTAGGGCGCCTGACCGAGAAAGCCATGGATGCCGCGCCGGGGCTCCGTCCCGCAGGACTTGAAACGCCACCGGACGCTGCAACCGGCCGGCCAAGAGACCACGCGGGGCCAGCTCCCATCCAGGAACCTGGACAGGAACGGGCTCGCCTCCGGCCGGCCCTTACAGGGGGGGGAACTCCGCCAGGATCGCCCGGACCGCCCTGCGGAGCTGCTCGTCGCTCCTGAGAAAGCCGGCACCGGTCCCGGCAGCCGAACCCCACCACACCGGCGTGTCACGCCCCGCGAGCCAGATCGAAACGGTGAGCGAACCCGACCGGCTCATGTTCGACCCCGACGGTCCGGGTCCGGCGCTCGGGTCAGCCTGCGAGGTTTGGACGTTGCGCCGCGCCGTGTGGAAGCTGGAGAGCCGGAACGAGACGTAGAAATCGGGCTTCGCCCCCTCCATCCAGGAATAACCCCGCTGGCTCAACTCGGCCTCGAGGATGCGCCGCGTCGTGTCCTCCTGCATCTTGACGGGGTTGCCCTCACCCCGCTCGGCGCCTCGCAAGGTACCGGGCTTCCACCGCCACGTCGTCAGCGTGTGAAAGTCGATCCCCTCCGCGGATTTCGTCTTGACTTCGAACTGGCTGGACGAACCGGTGCTCGTCGTACAGGCCGGCACCACGAGGATCATGGCCGTTGCCAGGATCATGGTCAGCTCTCTGCGCATGGCGCTCCTCCCTTTCCGGGAAACCCCTTGCATCGCGCGTATCCTGGCTCGATTATCCCCCACCTGCCCCCTCCTGCCAAGCCGGTCATTTCCCCCCCCTCTCTCCCAGCACCGTCCGGCCGACCTGGCGCCGTGTGAATCCCGGTGCCAGCCCCTGCACGGCGTAGGCCAGGGCCATCCATCGGGGATACGTCAGCTCACGACGACCCCGCCGGAGCGCGCCGAGCACAGCGCCCGCCAGCTCTTCCGGCGCCACCATCCGGCGCCTGGCCACCGGCGGGAGCTCCTCGAGATCCCCCTCACTGAAAAACGGCGTCCGCACGGCGCCCGGGCACACGGTCAACACGTGGATCCCAAGGTTTTCCACCTCCAGCGAAAGCGCCGACGCCAGGCCCACCAGCGCGAACTTGGAGGCGGCGTAGACGCTCTCGCGGGGAGGAGCGATCCTCCCCGCCACCGAGGCCATGAAGACGATCCAGCCGGAGCCCCGCCGGACCATGGAGTCGAGAACGGCCCTGGTGCAGTAGACCGCCCCGAGGAAGTTGACCTGCATCATCCGCTCCACATCGTTCAGGTCCCACTCGAGGAACCAGCGATGCCCACCGTAACCCGCATTGTTGATCAGCAGGTCGGCAGGCCCGAGCGCTTCTTCCGCGGCCCGAAAGGAGGCGGAGACCTGCTCCCGATCCCCGACGTCGCAGGCGAGGGCCAGCGCCCGCCCTCCCGACGACGTGATCTCTTCCGCGAGGGCATCCAGCGCGTCTTTCCTGCGGGCCAGCAGGGCCACACGGGCTCCCCGCTCCGCCAGCTGCAACGCCAGCGCCCGGCCGATGCCGCTCGACGCACCGGTGACGATGGCCGTCTTTTCTTCGAAGGAGCTCAACCTCCCCATGGGAACCTCCTCCCCAAGGGTACCGCGGCCCCTCTGGAATCCGGCACCAGGGGGCGGGCTCGCTCCGCCTGTCCCCTCCGGCCCGATGCGGACCCGGTAGCCCAACGCCATTGACAGCCAACCCCTCCGATGCGAGGATTCCTTGGATGAGCGACAGTTACGACCTCTGGATCCGCAACGGCACCGTCATTCCCATGACCCGGAACGGCGACTGGCTCACCGGTGACGTGCTGGTGCGGGACGGCCGGATCGCCACGATCACGCGAGGCAGCGCCACCGGCGTACGGGCCCGGGAAGTCCTGGAGGCGGACGGCAACCTCGTTCTTCCGGGGTTGATCCAATGCCACGTCCATGTGGTGCAGTCGCTGCTCAGACACCATGCGGACAACTTGGAGCTGTTGGACTGGCTTCGCACCCGGACCTGGCCCTACGAGGCGGCGCTGGCCGGAGATGACGTGGAAGCGGCCGCACAGCTGGGGTTCGCCGAGCTCCTCGCCGGTGGAACGACAACCGTGCTGGACTTCGGCACCACCCACGACCACGACCGGGTCTTCGCCGCCGCGGAGGCCATGGGTATCCGCTGCCTCTCCGGCAAGACCCACATGGACGCGGGCGACGGCGTTCCTCAAGGGTTGCTGGAAGACACCGATCGTTCCCTGGCTGATGCCGAAGAGCTCGGCCGAAAGTGGCACGGCGCCGCGGGCGGGCGCCTGGGTTACGCCGTTGCCCCGCGGTTCGCCCTGTCGTGTTCACGCGAGTTGATGGAGGGCTGTGCGGAGCTGGCCCGGCGGCACGGCTGGCTCCTTCAGAGCCACGCCTCGGAGAACCGGACCGAGGTTGCCGAGGTGGACCGCCGGATGGGCATGGGCAACATCCAGTACCTGCACTCCGTGGGTCTGACCGGTCCCGACGTCATACTCGCCCACGGGGTACATCTCGACGGCGCCGACCGGAGGCTCCTGGCCGCCACGGGGACCGGAATCTGTCACTGCCCGGGCGCCAACCTCAAGCTGGCCTCCGGTGTCGCCGACGTGCCGGCCATGCTTCGCTCGGGGATCACCGTCGGGTTGGGCGCCGACGGCCCGCCGTGCAACAACCGGCTCTCGATCTTTCACGAGATGGCCCTGGCCGGCACGCTCCACAACCTCCGCCACGGTCCCAAGGCCATGGACCCCTGGAAGGTCCTGGCGATGGCCACGCGCGATGCGGCACGGCTTCTTCACCTGGAGACGATCACGGGGACCCTCCAGCCGGGTCTCGCGGCTGATATGGTGGTTGTCGATGCTACCGCCTGGCCGCTGCTGCCCGAAGCCGATCCCGCAGTGCGGATCGTATACGGGGCTTCGGCCGGCCACGTTCTTCACACGGTGGTCGAGGGGAGGATCCTCGTCCGGGATGCACGGTTGACCGTTGCCGATTCCGCGGAGATCGTACGGCGCATCGGCGAAGCCGGCGAGGCCGTCCGCCGGCGGATGAAGGAGTTGATCCCATGAGGTTCCCGTTCTCCAAACCCCGGATCGAGGAGCTCGACCGGTACCTGGCACGGAAGGAGTACGACAAGGCCCTGCAGGCGGTCACCAACGAGCTCAAGAAGAATCCGGCGCAGTTCAATCTCCTCCTGCGACAGGCCGAGATCCTCGGCCTCGCCGGCGACCGGGATCGTGCCATCACCCTGTACCGCGAGCTGGCCGAGCGCTACACCAAGGATGGCTTCTATGCCAAGGCCATTGCCCTCTACAAGAAGATCCTGCGCCTGGAACCCAGCGCCGAGGACGTCCATGAAGAGCTGGCCCGGCTGATCGAGGAGGACATACGGACGCGCCTGCCCCTGGAGCAGCGCCTGGCCGCCATGGCAACAGCGGACCGGCGGTCCAAGCCCCACGCCACCGATCCAGAGCGGGATCAACATCTCAAGGAGCTCCAGGCCTCCGCGCTCTTCGCCGCTTTCGAAAAGGAGGCGCTCCAGGAGCTGCTGACCTCGACCACCCTTCGCTCCTTCCGGGAGGGAGACGTCATCGTCACCGAAGGCGAGCCGGGGTCCAGCCTCTTCCTGATGGTCTCGGGAACCGTCCAGGTGTTCACACGCGACGAGGGAACGGGGGAACCCATTCACCTGGCGCAGCTGGGGCCGGGCGATTTCTTCGGCGAGGTCTCGCTCCTTACCGGCAAGCCGAGGACCGCGACGATCACGGCGGATTCCCAGGTCATGGCCATCGAGCTGGCGCGCGAATCCGTGGACCGTATCGCGGCCAGGCATCCCGAGGTTCGCCGGATCCTCGAGGAGTTCTGCAACCGGCGGGCCGAGGAAGCCGTCGAAGCCATCATCCGCCGCAGGAGGTCCGGCTGACGTGCCGCTCCCGCCGGTCCGCCGCTACGGCGACCCCGCCTTGACGGCGCCCAACGCGGTCGTGGAACGCTTCGACGGCTCACTCAGGGAGCTCGTTCATACCATGCTCGAGGTGGCCTGGGCGGAACCGGGGCTCGGGCTGGCCGCCCCCCAGATCGGCCGCAACGTCAGGCTGGCGGTGGTCGACGTCTCCGTTGGCAAGAACCCCGCGGACATCCTGGTCCTGGCCAACCCCGTCATGGCGGCGCAGACCGGGACGCGCTGGATGACGGAGGGATGCCTCTCCTTCCCCGGTCTGTTCACCAAGATCCTCCGCCCCACGAACGTCGTGGTACGGGCCCAGGATCTCGAAGGCCGCTGGCGGGAACATCACGCGGAGGGGAAGCTGGCCCAGGCTTTCTGCCACGAGCTCGATCACCTGGACGGCGTTCTTCTCCCAGACCGGCTCCCCGCCGTTCCACGGTTCCTCTTCCTCCTCCGGGTCCGCTGGGCCGCCCGGCGCTGGTAGCCCCCTTCGATCCGCCGCCTCAGAGGCCCAGGGGCAACCCATCCCTGGGGTTGCCGCGGTAGAGCTCGGCCACCCTTCGCGCCGCCTCCTCGCCGGCCGGCGAAACGACCTTGGGGACCGCCACCTGCACCGTGTACAGGTGGTCGCCGTAAGCACGGGTCTTGAGGGAACGAACCCCCTTGCCACGGAGACGAAATGTCTGCCCGGACTGGGTTCCTGGCGGAATCGTCGCCCGGACGGGCCCGTGGATGGTCCCGACCTCGATCTGTCCCCCGAGGTACGCCTCGTCGAAGGTGATGGGAACGGTGGTCCGGATGTTGTCCCCCTCCCGTTTGAAGAAGGGGTGAGACCGCACCTTGATGCGGACGTAGAGGTCGCCGGACGCCGCACCGGCGCCGCCCTCCGAGCCCTTCCCAGCGACCCGGACCTTGGACCCATCACGGACTCCCTCGGGGATCTTGACCCGGAGCCGTTCGCTGGAGATGACGACGCCGGCACCGTGACAGGCCGGACAGACCCGCGAACCCTTGACGTTCCCCGAGCCTCCGCAGGTCGTGCACCGGACCTGGCGTTGGACGGGCACGAGGACGGTCGTGCCCCGAACAGCCTCGCGAAAGTCGATCTCAACCGACAGCTCCTGGTCCTTGCCACGGCGCGGGGTTGGCCTGGGCTGCCGGCGGCCCGGTTTCCCTCCACCGAAGATCTGACTGAAGAGGTCCCCGAGGTCCTCGAAGCCACCGAAACCGCCCATCCCCTCCACGCCGACGCGGAAGGGGCCGGCTTCGTGCCACCTGGTGCTTCCCCGGGCCTGCGAGAACGGGTCGAAACCCTGATCACCCATTCCGTCCACGCGGCCGAAGGTGTCGTACTCCTTCCGCTTCTTTGCATCCGAGAGGACGGCATACGCCTCCTGGATCTCCTTGAATTTCTGCTCGGCCTCGGGATTTCCCGGGTTGACATCGGGATGGTACTTCCTGGCCAGCTTCCGGTAGGCCTTCTTGATCTCGGCCTCGCTGGCCCCCTTCGATACACCGAGAATCTCGTAGTAGTCTCTGCTCACGTCCTCCTCCGGACACAAATATGAGTGATCCTTTATAAAACTTCAAGCGAAGCTCGTCGATTGCTCCGTTTTCGAGAGGGCTCGTTGGCTCCGGTATGGCTCCACGAATCGGCAGGCGGCGGATCCCATCCTTGCCCCGGCCCTCACACCCTCCCGCCCATCACACCGGCCGAGCATGCCGCTCTCCCTCCGGAACCCCCGGATCTGACACGCCAGCCCCGTCTCGACATCCGGCCGTTTCAGGTAGAATGAACCGGTGCTGGCGTCCGGACCTCTCCTCGGCATCGTACTCGGTTTGGCCCTCCCCACGGGGAAACGCCGGGCGTGGCTCCTGCCGCTTCTGCCGGCGTTTCTCCTGCTGGCGCTCAGCAACCTCGACCTGGTCGCCCGGTTTCTCCATTCGGCGCGGATCGAGCGGCTGGCACAATCCTGGCTGACGCCTCCTCTCGCACTGGCGGGTGGAATCGCCGCCGCAGTTTTCTTCCTGTGGAGCCTGTACCTCCTCGTGGTCCCCGACGACGCGGACCTCCGCCTGGCCAGCCGGCTGGCCCGCAACGGCGACCACCGCGGCGCCGCCGGCCTCTACCTGAAGGCGGGAAAGACACGAAAGGCGCTGGCGGAGTTTCAGAAGGCCAGGGCCTGGGTCGATGCTGCGAAGGTGGCCCGCGATCTGGGGCGGACCGAGGCCGCCGCCGGGTTTTTCCGCAAGGCGGGCGGGGAGTTTCTCTCCGAGGCCGCGCACCTGTACACGCAGGCTGGGAACGGTTCGAGCGCCCGGGCCTGCTTCGAAGCTCTGGCCACGTGGTACATGGACCGGGGGCGTCTCGGCGACGCGGTCGCCACCTGGATGCGGGCGGGCGAGCCCGCCAGGGCGGCTCGGACGGCACGGCTGGCCCTGGAGAAGGGTCACATGAACCCCTCCACCGGCGAGTTCGTCGCGGCACGCCGTGCCGCCGAGACGGTGCGGGATCACGAGCTCATGGCACGTCTCGAGGAGAGCGAGGGGCGCTACGAGGAGGCGGCGGCGGCCTGGCGCGCCGCTGGAAAACCCGGCCGGGCCGCGGAGAACCTGATCCGCCTCGGGCGTTTCGAGGCGGCCGCCGAGGTTCTCGAGTCCTCCGGCCATTCCCGGGAGGCGACTCGCCTCCTCTACCGCGCGGAACGGCGGCTGGCCGAACGCCTCGATCGGGCCTCCGGCGCCCACACGCGGATCGTGCGCGGTGAGCTCGAGGGGCTTGCGGCGAAGCTGCTCCCTCTGCTGGAGAAGGAGGGTATGGACGACGAGCGGCTCGAGGTCCTCCTCCACCTGGAACGTGTGGACGAGGCCGTCGGCCTGCTGCTGGCACACGACCGGGTGGCCGAGGCCGCCGATGTCGCCTCGAGGAACGAACGTTGGGACCTTGCAGGATCGCTCCTCGAACGTCTCGGACGCTGGGGGGAGGCCGGCGACATGTACGAGCTCGCCGGCAAGCTCCGCGATGCCGCCCGCTGTGCCGAACGAGCGACGGAGTACGAGCGCGCCTTCCATCTCTACGAACGGTCGGGGGACACGGTGTCGGCGGCCGGTTGCATGGCCCGCGCGGGCTCCGTCCAGAAAGCCCTCCGGATTCTCTGCGACGCCAACCACCGGCTGGACGCCTGGGAGCTGCTCAAGACCCACCCGGGACCGGTTCCCGATATTCCCGATGTGATCCTCCAGGTGGCCGGGGAGCTCAAGGAAGCCGGCCGGACCGAGGAGGCCATCACCTGCCTGCAACGAACCGTGGTGGGAGTCGCTCTGACGCCAGGTCGTACGGCGGCCGCCGTGGAGCTGGCTCGGTACCTTTTCGAAGTGGGGGATCTCGACGCCGCGGAGATCCACGTGAATCGTGTGCTCGAGATCGACTACTCCGACGCGGAGGCCCGGAAGCTGGCCGAGGGAATCCGACGGGCCCGGGAGAAGCGTGCGATTCTGGAGGCCACTCCGGCTCCAGGTTCTTCAACCTCCACCGAGGCCGTGGTGGAACGGTACGAGATCATCACGGAGCTGGGCCGAGGCGGCATGGGGGTCGTCTTCAAGGCCCGCGACACCAGGTTGGAGCGGGTTGTCGCCATCAAGGTCGTTCGAACCAGCTCGGCCGACGAGGCGGCCCAGCTGGAGCGGGAGGCCAAGGCGGCAGCGACTCTCAATCACCCCGCCATCGTCACGGTCTTCGACTTCGAGCCCGGCCTCGGCGGTTACCTGATCTCCATGGAGTACGTGGACGGAGAGGGCCTGGACCGCCTGCTCCGTCAGGCCCCCGAACGGATCAGCTCCAACCTTCTGCCGATTCTCGTTCAGATCGCCGATGGCATCGCGTACGCCCATGCCCACCGGGTGGTTCACCGGGATATCAAGCCCGGGAACATCCTCCTGACACCGGCGAACCGGGTCAAGATCTTCGATTTCGGAATCGCCGCCAGGTTGGACACGGACGGCGACTCGACCTCGAGGATCTGTGGCACGCCGTTTTACATGTCCCCGGAGCAGATCCGCGGCTGCGAACCCAATCCCGCCAGCGACATCTACTCCCTCGGCGCCACATTTTTCCATCTGGCCACGGGACGGCCGCCCTTCCCCCGGGGCAACGTCATCGACGCCCATCTGACCAAGAGCCCTCCGGATCCGGCCGAGCTCAACCCGGGACTTCCCAGGGAGTTGTCGGACATCATCCTTCACTGCCTCGAAAAGGAGCCCGCCGCGAGGTTCTCCTCCGCGGAAGAGCTGCACCGGGCGCTCGTCCGAACAGCCATGAGGAGTTGAGATGCCCAGCACCATGGCGCCGCAGGGACGCCGCCACAAGGGCTCCCGCACGAACCGGTCCGGTCAGCTGAAACCCCAGATCCGCTTTCTCGTCACCTTCCTGGCGCTGGTGGCCATCGCCTTCGGGCTGATCGCCCTCAAACCGGTCAACGATGCCATCGTCGACCCCTACACGGCGTTCATCGCCCGGTCCGCCGGAGCGATCCTCAGGGTCTTCGGCGAAGACATCACGGTTCGCGGCTGTCTCCTGACATCGCCCCGGTTTTCCGTTTCGATCTTCAACGGATGCAACGGCCTGATCACGACCTTGATCCTGGTCGCCGGGGTCCTCGCCTTTCCGGCCACCTGGCGTGCCAAGCTGATCGGGGTCGTCGGCGGCATCTTCGGCGTTCAGATCATCAACATGATCCGGATCGTGTCGCTGTACTATGTCGGCGTCTTCTTTCCAAAGTACTTCAATGACGCACACGTGGTCGTCTGGCAAACCATCGTCATCCTCGCCGGTATCGCCCTCTGGGTGAGCTGGGCCAACTTCGTGGCGATCCCCCATGAGAACCGTTGATCCCAGAAGGTCCTTCCTCCGGCACCTCGTCCCCGCAGCCTTGGTGGCAGCCCTGCTCTGGACCGGGATCCGCCCCGTCCTCGACGCCGGCATCTGTGGTTTCGCCCAGTTCCTCGTCCGTTCCTTTGAGGTCCCCCGCGTCACACGAATCGTCAGCCAGGATCATGCCGCGCGGCTCGAGCGGGCCGATCTCCGAAGCGGCTCCCACCTCCCCGCCGTACCGCTCACCCAGTTTCACTTCAACACGATCATTCTCCTGGCGCTCTTCCTCGCGCTGCCACGGCCCCACTCCCGGCGCCAGCTGGAACGGCTCTTCATGGCGTGGAGCACGCTTTTTGCGCTCCAGACCCTCAATCTGGTCTTTCACGTGGAGCTCCTGTACGCCACCAGCCTCGGGCCGTGGAGCTTGCAACACTATGGACCGGTGGCGCGCAATACCTACGCCTTCCTGCAGTACTTCTTCGACCTGCCCGTCCGTCTGGGGGCGCCCTTCGTCCTGTGGGTTTCCTTCAACTGGGAGCTGCTCTCCGCCGTCCCGTCCGGCACCGGCGGCAAGAAGGAGAGCCGAAGATCCACTTCGAAACCCAGCACCTAGCGCGGATTATTCCTCAGACATCGTCGCGAAGGGCGGAAGGCGCTGTGGCTGGCGGCGCTCTCGCACGATTCGCGAGCGCAGGCGTGCTCGCGGCACGTCGAGCGAGCAAATCGAGAAAGCGCCGCCAGACGCGGTACATCCCGCCATGCAGCAGATGGATGATGAATGATCCGGGCTAGCCCGTTCCCATCCAGCCTTCTGGATGGAATCAACCCTGGGCGTCCTCACTTCTTCTGGCGGCGAAGGTACCGGTAGTCGGGGATTTCGTACTCCTTGATCTTGGCGATCAACGCCCCGCGGGACAGGTTGAGCTCGCGCGCGGCTCGGCTCTGGTTGCCCATGGTACGGCGCATGACCCGGTCGATGATCATTCGCTCCACCCCGGCGATGACGATCTTCAGGTCGTCGTGCTCCAAGAGGTTCACACTGGGAACCTGCCCATCCTGCCCACCGGCGGGTTTGGGATAGCGGGAGGGATCCAGGGGAACGATCCCCTGTACCATTTCGCCATCGGGAGTCGCCGAGACCAGGCGCCGCAGCTCGGCCACGAGCTCTCCCATCTCCCCGTCGTAACCGTGGCTAACCAGGGAGTTGAGCGTTTCGAGCTCGATACCGCGGATTTCCTTGCCCTGCTCTTGTGCCAGGCGATGCAGCAGCGAGACGATGATCAACGGGAGATCCTCCCGGCGCTCGGCCAGGGACGGCACCCGCAACAGGTGGCTCTGGAAGGCGGCGAACAGCTCGCCGTCCAGGGCGCCATCCTGCACCAGCGCCAGCACATCATTCCCGGTGGTGGCCATCCACCGGACGGACGGGCCGTAGGCTCTCTGGAGATCCTCCCGGACGTGAGCGCTGATCTCCCGCTGCAGCTCCACGGACAGCAGCTGCACGTCACGAACCAGCAGGACGCCTCCCTTCGCCCTCGAGACCAGCCCCTCGATTCCCTCCCCGGCGTCTCCGAAGAGCTCCTTGCGTAACGACGCGGCGTCGCCGGGCCGCCCCTGAAAGACCTGAACCGGCAGCTCGCCCGTGGGATGGAGCGCCGCGATCAGCGATGCCACCGTTGACCGGCCGCTCTGAACCGGCCCGGTGATCAGGACCGGCTCCATGCCGCGGGCCGCCTTGAGAACGCCCTGCCGCAAAACCGCCACGGCGTTGGACGATCCAACGAGCCGCTCGTCGATGCTGCGGGACGCCGATTTCTCCCACGCGCCATACAGCGAGCTCGAGCGCTCGACGCGCTCCCAGCTAACCGCGAGGAAACGTGTCAGCTCGGCCAACAAGAGCTCATCGTCGTGGGAAGTCTCCGGCGAGCTCTCCAGGACCACGAAAGCGTTGGTCTTGAGCTCTCCCTGGTCAACGGGGTAGATCAGCGTTTCACGGTTCCCGATGTGGAGGGTCGCGAAGCGCCCGCCGGCGGCAAGCTCGTTGAAAACACGCTGGGGTAGCCGCGGAATATCCGTCGTCCAGAGCGAGACGATCGGCTCGAAACGGCCGTTCTCACCGGCCCAGGCCAGCATCGCCTGCCGGCCGGGAAAGGAGATCTCGAAGAAGACCTTCAGCGAGGGGAGGAGATCCGCCCTCAAACCTTCACGAAAGGCCTCGACCATCTGCCGCCGGACCTCGGCGAGCCCGTGCGCCTCGCTCCGAAGCAGCAGCTCTGCCTTGGCCGGGCCGGGGGCCGCCTCGGCCGGAATGTCCCGGTCCGGAGCCCCACCAGCATCCTGTACCCCCTCCGGACATCCCTCATGCCGCTCAACGATCTCCACATCATCGGCGCCCAGGCCGCGGAAGATCACGACGGCGGTCCCGATCCGCAGCTTGTCGCCCACGTGGAGCACACCACGGGAGCGCCGCTCCCCGTTGAGCGCAACGGTCTGCCGGCGGCTGGTCAGGAAGGTGAACACATCGCCGCTCCGCTGAATGACCACGTGCTCGGGAGCCACTCCGGGAGCCCGGATCACCACGTCGTTGCGGCTCGAGGCACCGATGCTGATGGTGTCCTTCGCCAGCTGATAGGTCAGATCGTTGCCACCGCTGCTCTCGACGGCCAGTGTTACCATGATCTCTCCCTGAGGCAGACTCTACACGATATCACCTTTGTCTCAACATATGACATATCGTGTCACTCCATATTGCAATTCCAACGAGGCTTGAAACCCACAAGAGACGCCTCTATGCATCCATTATCGCAGCCTCCGTTCGAATCGTCAACTCCTTCAACACTCTTCCCCTGCCTTGTATTGACTGCCACTTTTGGAAACAGTCATTCCCGATCCGGAGGACCCCCGGTGAGGGCGAGGCGGTCGCGCCCCCCAGGAATCCGCCCGGGGGGACCCTCAACCGCTCAGGGACCCAGGAGGACGCCCCCGATGCGCCGCGCAATGAGAATGAGCTCCTCCAGCTCCTTCTCGGAGCTCCCGCTCCTCTCGCCAATCAACAGGCCCGTGGTCCCTTCCCGGCTCTGCAGGGGGATGAGAACGAGGCCGGCGGGCAGGTCCTCGACGCCCAGGACCCTCGCGAGCTGCCGGGACCCTGCGGCCGCCGGGTCGATGGATCGCTGCGGCCTCCCCGTTCGGATGACCGTCTCCAGGGCAGCGATACCCCTGGGAAGCACCGGTGTCTCCGTGCTCAACGGAAAACCAAAACCCGCCCGGCATCGAACGGCGGTTGCGTCCACCGAGAAGACAGCACCGCTGCACAGGGCCCCCGAGGCCAGCTGGAGAAGCACGCCGATTCGTTCGCCGGGGCCTCGCCCGTGAACCAGCGCCTCCACGAGCTCCTGCGCTGCCGGCTGGCCGCTCGCCCCCTCCTTCTCGGTCCCGCTTTGAACCAGTCGAGCCACCACACGAGTCACCGTTTCCTGGAAGCTCTGCCACACCGCCCCCCCCTCTCCGGCAGGGGCCGGCAGGAGAAATGAGGCGCCGGCCTCCACGAGGCGTGCCACCCAGACCGGATCACCGAGGGGCCCCACCCAGACCACCGGGATCGCACGCTCGGAGGCGGCGGCTCGCTGGAGGAGCTCCAGCCACTGGGTCTCCCGGCCGACGCGGGTTACCGTCAAGCGATGGTGGATGACCAGCGCATCGAGGCGGTCAAGGGGAAGATCAGGCACGACGCCGAAGAGCCTGAGCTCCCACCCCCTGCGCCGCCACTCCCGCTCGATCCAGCCCCTCCAGGGCCGAGGGTCCCCCGTCACCACGCCGACCTGGGCGAAGAGCAATTCCTCGGGTGCAGCCTTCTCGAGCTCCGAGAGGAGATCCTCCAACGGATGCTCCGGAACGGTGGTCGGGAGGAGATGGATCCGGGTCTCCCGGGGCCCGGGAATCGTGCTTACCTCGCCCGCCAGGAGGTTATCCACATCGATATCCGAGGCGAAACCCTTCCTGTCGCGGCCCGACGGCCCCCGGCACAGCTCCAGGATGGCGCTGAGATCTACGCCGCCCTCGAGCGGCTTGCCGGCGGGTTGCGGGTCAAAGCTGAAGCTCCCGGCCGCCCTGTCGAGACAGTGGCAGATCTTCTTCACCAGGGTGGGCTCCGGGGTCTCCACGCGCCCGCCGCGGATTCCGAGAGAAAAGGCGCCTTCCCGGGTCTCCACCTCCAGGCGACCCGACGCACCCGTTGCGGCGAGAAGACGGAAAAGACCCGCCAGGCCCAGGTTCTCGAGGCGGCCTTTCAGCTTCCTTCGCATCATCCCACCTCCGGACCCGGGAGCCGAATCGCGTAACTGGCCGTCCCGCCCTCTTCCAGCCGGAACGCACACTTCTCGACCACCTCGTTACCGAGACGCACCGTCAGGAGCCAGCGACCCGGCGGCAAACCGTCGAACTGCCCGGCGCCATCCAACCGGAGACGGCGGAGCTCCCCGTCCGGTCCTCGAAGCTCGGCAAGGACCGTCCCCGTACCCGGCGACCCCACCACGCGGCATTCCAGCACGGCGCCCCGGTTCCAGCGGACGGGCCACCCCCACGCCCGTGAGGCACCGGCCATGTCGTCCACCGGGACCCGGGTCGCTCGAAGGTCGTACGCTCCGGTCACGGTCCCCGGCCACGCCACGTGACGGGGTGTGACGATCCAGAGGCCCAGCGTCGGATCCGTGGGAACCCAACCGGCACCGGGAAGGAAGCACTCCACCCACCGGTGGGGTATCGCTCGCGAGTCGAGAACGAGCAGGCCGCTGACGGTTCGGGCCGTGAAGCCGGCGGCGCGCAGCAGGGCCGTCGCCGCGTTGGCCAGCCCGGAACAGCGGCCGCTGCCCCTCTCCAACACGCTGCCCGCGTCCTGGGCACCCAGCCCCTGCGCATTGACCCGCACGTGGTCCATCACCCACCGGAGGATGCGCGTGGCCCGCCCCCAGGGATCGTTCTCGCCGGCAACCATCTCCCCAAGAGACTGCGGCAAGTGAAACCACCCGGGAGTCCCGGCAACCGGCCGTGGTTGGCCCACGGCAAAGCCCCGGGCCCCGATGGGGTCGAGCGTTGTGCTCACGTGGACCTCGGCGCGGCCGGACCCCAGGACCCTGACATCCTGCACGTGTCCGTTGACGGCCCGGCTCCGGGGCAGGACGGCGGCCTTGACGATGAAGGTCGCCTCTCCAGCAGCCGCAGTCCATGCCGCAAGGAGCAGCACCGCGGTCAGCAATCTCGTCTTCACCCCCCGGCCTTCCCCTTGATGAAGCCATCGAGAACGCCGTTGACGAACCGTCCGGAATCCTCTGCTCCAAAACGCTTCGCCACCTCGATGGCCTCGTCGATGACTACAGCGGGCGGCGTCTCCCGGTCGAAGAGCAGCTCGTACATGGCGATCCGGAGGATGTTGCGGTCCACCGCTGCCAACCGGTCCAGGCGCCAGTGAGAGGTCTGGTGAGAGAGCTTGGCGTCGATCTCCTCCAGGTGCTCCAAGGTACCGTCGAGCAGCTCGTCGGCGAAATGGCGGACCATATCCGGCGCCTTCCGCCAATCGTCGAAGCCCTCCCGGATGACCCCGGGCGACTCCCCGGTCACCTCGTACTGGTAGAGCATCTGCAGGGCCAGCTCCCGAGCGCGGCGTCGCGACCCCACCTACTCCTCCCCGTCGATACCCCGGTACAACCGGGCCATCTCCACGGCCGCCAGCGCGGCATCCCAGCCCTTGTTCCCCATCTTGGTCCCGGCACGCTCCACGGCCTGCTCCAGCGTGTCCGCCGTGATGACGCCGAAGGTCACGGGAACGCCGGAGCCCTGTGCCACCTGAGCCAGGCCCTTGGCCACCTCCGCGGCGATCAGATCGAAATGGGCCGTTCCGCCGCGGACCAGGGCGCCCAGACCGACGATGGCATCGAGCTCACCGCTCCTCGCCAGCTTGTGAGCCAACATGGGGATCTCCCACGCACCGGGAACACGAAAGACCGTGATGTTCTCCTCCTCGGCGCCGTGCCGGACCAGGCAGTCCACGGCGCCGTCCTGCAACCGGCTGGTGATGGCCTCGTTGAATCGGCTGACTACCAGGGCGAAGCGCAACCCGGAGGCATCGAGCATCCCTTCGATGATCTGCACGGCGGCCCTCCTTCCTCTCTCGAGCTCTCGAACCCTCATTGTAGCAACCTTCCCCGGCCTCGGATATGATCGTGGATGTCCACGGGGAGGCTAAGGGTGCACGAGTCCGACTCCATCGTCCTGCATATCGGGGCCTCTTCCCGCCTGGCGGGAAGAGCATTCCTCACAATGGTGACGCCCCCTTTCGATTTTCGCGAGATCCTCCGCCACGTCTACCATTTCGGAGTGGGCTCCCTCAACCTCACGAACATCACGGCCCTGTTCACCGGCATGGTCCTCGCCCTGCAGACCGCGTATGCCCTGGCCTCCTTCGGCGCCAGCCTGTACATCGGCGAGATCGTCGGCATGGCCCTGGTCCGCGAGCTGGGGCCGGTGCTGACCGCCCTGATGGTCGGTGGCCGGGTGGGATCGGGTATCACCGCCGAGCTGGGTTCGATGGAGGTCACCGAGCAGGTGGACGCCATCCGGTCCATGGGCGCCGACCCGATCCGCAAGCTCGTGGCACCCCGCATCTGGTCGGTCGTGTTCTCCCTGCCCCTCCTGACCATCCTGGCCGACGGCATGGGCATCTTCGGAGGCATGATCATCTCGGTTTTCGAGGAACACACCACGGCGACCTACTACTTCCAGCATATTTTCCGGAACATGGCGATCAACGACTTCGGCTCCGGCATCGGCAAGAGCTTCTTCTTCGCCCTGATCATCGGGGTTATCTCCTGCTACAACGGTCTGACCGCCCGGGGGGGAGCGGACGGCGTCGGCCGGGCGACCACGAACACCGTGTACGCGGCCGCCATCGCCATCCTCGTGGGCGATTTCTTCCTGACCAAGCTGTTCCTGAGCTTCTGATGATGGAAAACGTCGTCCTCTTCGACCGTGTCAGCAAGGCCTTCGGGGCCAAGGAGGTTCTGCGTGGTGTCGATCTCTCGGTAGGGCGGGGCGAGACGGTGGCGATTCTCGGCGCCTCGGGCTCGGGGAAGACCGTCAGCCTCAAGCTGGTCAACGGCCTGTTGCGGCCGGAGGCCGGCAGGATTGAAACGCTGGGCTACCACGTCTCGGACCTCACTGAGCGCGAGCTTCTCCCCCTGCGTGTCAAGGTCAGTTACCTGTTCCAGGGAGGGGCCCTGTTCGACTCCATGACCGTCTTCGAGAACATCGCCTTCCCCATCCTCGAGCACACCGAGCCAAGCTCCGAGGCATTGCGTTCGAGGATTGCCGCGCTTCTCGGCCTGGTCCGGCTGGAGGGCATCGAGGCGCTCTACCCCTCGGAGCTTTCCGGAGGGATGCGCAAGCGCGTGGCCCTGGCACGGGCCCTGGCGCTGGAGCCCGAGATCATCCTCTACGACGAACCGACAACGGGCCTCGACCCGGTCACCGGGCTGGCCATCGCGGAGCTCATGCGCGAGCTTCACAGCTCGCTGCACGTGACCTCCATCGTGGTGACCCACGACATTCCTCTGGTTCTCCGCGTGGCCACACGCGTGGTGTTCCTCCACGAGGGGCGGTTCGTTTACAGTGGGACCGTGAAGCAGGCCGCAACCGAGAGCCCCGAGCCGGTACGCCGGTTCTTCGAAGCGGGAGGTGCCCATGCTTGAAGAGACCCGTCAGAATCTCAGGATCGGCCTGATGGTCATCGCCTCCCTGGTCATCCTGGGCATCGGTATCTTCATCGTTGGCAAGCGGCAGCAGCTCTTCATCCGGCATACCCAGTACTACAGCGTGTTCCGGGACGTCCTGGGGCTCCAGCCCGGCGCTCCCGTGCAGCTCAACGGCGTGACCGTTGGCTACGTCACCTCCATCGATCTCCCGGTCAAGGCCCAGGAGGAGGGCATCACCGTCCGCTTCACGGTCGACGCCCGCTACATGGACCGAATCCGCAAGGATACCGTCGCCTCCATCAAGACCGAGGGTCTTCTCGGCGACCGCTTCCTCAAGCTGTCCGGCGGATCCTCCGAGGCGCCCAGGGTCCTGGAGGGCGGGCTCGTCACGGGCCACAACCCCGCCGAGCTGGAGCACTTTCTCGCGGGCGGTGAAGACCTCATGGACAACCTGCTGGCCATCTCTTCCAGCTTGCGGACGATCCTCGAGCGGGCCGAAACGGGCAAGGGCCTTCTCGGAGAGCTCCTGGCGCCTTCGGAGGAGGGACAGGCGGCCGGGACGGACCTGGTAAGGACCATCGCGGCGCTGCGCCGCATCACCGAGCGGGTCGAGGCCGGTCATGGGCTGGCCGGCCGCGTCCTGACCGACGATGCCATGGGATCCGCCGTCTTCGACGACCTGGCAGCTACCGCGGCCGCCATCCGCAGCATGACCGAAGGCCTGGCCAAGGACATGGCCCGGAACGACACCGCCTGGGCGGCAATCCTGCGCGATCCCAAGGGCGCCGAGCTGGCCGCCGAGACCCTGCAATCCCTCCACGATGCCTCCCAGGCCCTGGCCGCGGCCGCTGGAGAGCTCGCCTCCGGCAAGGGGACCCTCCCACGGCTTCTCAAGGACAAGGAGTACGCCGATCACTTCCTCGACGATCTCCAGAGCCTGACCCACTCGCTCCGTTCCATCACCGGGAAGATCGACCGGGGTGAGGGTACCGCCGGCGGCTTCGTCAACGATCCCCAGATGTACCTCGATCTACAGAACGTCGTCCGCGGGGTCAAGGAATCCGGTCTGAGCAGCTGGTACATCCGTAACCGCAGGGCGGCCGGCGAGAGGGCCGCCGAAAAGGAGGTCCACGAGATGCTCCAGGCTCCCTTCCCGACGCCGACTCCCGTCCACGAATAGACGGGCCGGCACGACATGCGGCGTCTGGCCTCGATCAGTTTTCCGTTCTCCTCCTCCCGGCCGTCTCGTGCCAGACGACCGCAAAACCCTCCGGCAACTTCGACCGGGGCCTCCGGGGGGCCCAGATGACCACGGCACAGCTGGACGTCCACATGGCCGACTTGGTCCTCCACTTCGTCGATTCCGTGGAGCGCGCAGCCGACCGGATCATGGCTGGCGTGCCCGGTGATATGGCGGTTCGAGAAGCCACGCTCCGCTGGAAGATCTTCACCGTTCCGGCCGTGCTCGCCGTGCTTCTCCTCCGCCGTTTTCACCCGCGGAGCTGAGCGCGTGGGGAGGTGATATTCCGCCCATGGTCGTCACCAAGGACTGCACCAAGGGGATCGATCCCGGCACCCTGCAGGAAACGCCCGATGGCATTCTGGACCGCGTTATCGACCGGACCGTCGGGTCGCCAGTCTCCGGGACGGGGCTCGTGGAGCGGTTCCGTTACCAGCCAGACCGGTGCCGATTGATCGTCTTGCCGCTACCGGCGAACGGGCCGGGCGGCCTGCATGGCCGTCAACGACACTTCGCTCGGCCAGACCGTGGACGACCTCAGGCGGGAGCTGGAAACGATCTTCCCACGCCTGGACATCGAAATGTTCTTCACACCGGACCTGCGGTGCTGAGGACCGTCACTCTTCGAGCCGGCGGATGAAGCCGGAGTCGATCTTGACCTTGACGGGACCCTTGCGCGGTTCGGGTTTCTCCGCCGCTCCAAGGTCATCTTCCAGGTGATCGACCAGATAGAACAGGGCCTCGCGGTCGGCCTTGGCGACGGCCACGAACTCCAGTCCGGCACGGTAGACCAGCCGCTGACCCTCGTCACTGGCCGAGAAGCCCATGGCGCGGCACCGGTGGACCTTGGCACGAATCCGAAGATCCCGGGTGCCGAAGGGCAGCGTGAGATCGCATTCCACCGCGGGCCGGAGAGCGGCCGGCACCTCCAGCTGGACGCCGTGGCGGGAGATGTCGACGATCCGGGCGGGAACTGTCGCCTTGACCCGTCCGAAACGGTCCTTGGAGACCGGAACCCGTTGACTCCTTCTGCGTTCCATCATTCCTGTCACCCTCCCGGGGGTGGCCGGATACAATGGCCAGCCCCGTCGATAGCGTGGACACTAGCGCCCCGTTGTTCTGTCGTTCCAGTTGAATGATAGCACGCTGTGCTCCCATCGCCGGGAGCGAGCGGTATACTCGAAACGGGAGGTCGTCATGCCCAAACTGCCGCGACGCTTGCTGGTTCCAACGGACTTCTCCGATACCGCCGAGCGGGCCCTGGACCTGGCCCTCGATCTTGCCGCCTCCTTCGCCGCCGAGATCCACCTGCTTCACGTGCGAGTCCTCCTGGAAGACCCGCACCACGAGGAGGAGTACCACCGGGAGTTGGAGCGCCTGATGACCCGGGAGGATCAGCGAACGCGCGAGGTTCTCGGCAACGCCAGGGACGCCAGGCCACAAGCCGTCGTGCATCCACACCTGGTCCGCGGCCTCTCCGAGGCCGAAACGATCTGCGAGACGGCGGCGGACCTCGGTTGTGACCTGGTCGTCATGGGAACCCATGGGCGCCGCGGCCTCAAGCACCTCGTCCTGGGGTCGGTGACGGAACGGGTCGTCCGAAGCAGCCCCATCCCCGTGCTGACCATCCGTCCAGACGCCGCCGGAGATTTCCCGCGTGGTGCACGATTCCTCGTTCCCACCGATTTCTCCGAGGCGTCCCGGCAGGCGGTTGACACGGCAGCAGCTTGGGCGGCCGGCCTCGGCGGACGGATCACCCTGCTCCACGCCATCGAGCCCGTGGTCTACCCTGAGTTCTACGCCGTGGACATCTTCCCGGACGACATCATGGACCGGATCGAGGAGCGCTCCAAACGTGCCCTGGAACAGCTGGGACGGGAACAGCTGGGGGAGATCCCGTGGGATACCGAGGTGGCGGTCGGACGAGCGACGGAGGCCATCGTCGATGCCGCGGATCCTGCGCGCCACGACCTGGTCGTCATCGCTTCCAGAGGGCTGTCCCCCATCGAGCACCTGCTGTTGGGCTCCGTCACCGATGCGGTGGTGCGCCGTGCCCGGATTCCCGTGTTGACGATCCATGGGGGGTCATAGGTATGGGGTCTCCCGGGAACGGAGGGGGCGGGGACGCCGGTCCTCCCACGCCCTCGGCACGAGCTTCTGATACGGCCTGGCGTGGAACGGGCACGCTCTCCCGGGACATTCTCATTGCGCTGATCGGCGGATTGCCATCGGCCTGTTCTTCGCCGAAGGCGCAGGGCGGCTCAAGATCCTGGGCGAGGGGGCCCGCAATGCGGGTCCACGATGGTCAATCCTCGGGAACGTGCTCCGCCGGGGCCGGACCGGCACACGCGGCGACGCGCCCGCGCCGTGACATGGCCGGCCGCGCAGGAAAAGGCCGGCCCCGAAAGGGCCGGCCTGGAACCGTCGTCATGGAGATCCTCAGACGATCAGCGGAGCGATGACCAGCGCCACCACCGACATCAGCTTGATCAGGATGTTGAGGGAGGGGCCGGCCGTGTCCTTGAAGGGATCGCCAACCGTGTCGCCGACGACGGCGGCCTTGTGGGGCTCCGAGCCCTTGCCGCCAAAGGCCCCCGACTCGATGTACTTCTTGGCGTTGTCCCAGGCGCCGCCCGCGTTGGCCATGAAGATGGCCATCAGCACACCGGTGACGGTCACGCCGACCAGGAGGCCGCCGAGCATGTACTTGTCGTAGAAACCGAAGACCACGGGCGTGATGACGGCCATCAGCCCGGGGACGACCATGCGCTTGATGGCCGCGGCGGTGGAGATGTCCACGCAGCGGGCGTAGTCGGCCTTGGCCTTTCCTTCCATCAGCCCGGGGATCTCACGAAACTGCCGGCGAACCTCTTCGATCATGTCGAAGGCCGCCTCACCGACGGCTTTCATGGCCATCGAGGAGAAGAGGAAGGGCAACATCCCGCCGATGAACAGACCCGCCATGACCTTGGGGTTGGTGATGTCCAGCGCACCGACCTTGGCGGTCTGGGAAAACGCTGCGAAGAGCGCCAGGGCCGTCAGTGCCGCGGAACCGATGGCAAAACCCTTGCCGATGGCGGCCGTCGTGTTGCCCACGGCGTCCAGCTTGTCCGTGCGAGCACGTACTTCCTTGGGGAGCTCGGCCATCTCGGCGATGCCTCCGGCGTTGTCCGCGATGGGACCGTACGCATCGACGGCCAGCTGGATACCCGTGGTGGACAGCATGCCCAGGGCCGCGATGGCGATGCCGTAGAGGCCGGAGAAGTGGCTCGCCAGGACGATCGCGATGGCGATGCAGATCAGCGGCAGCGCCGTCGAGCGCATGCCCACTGCCAGGCCAGCGATGATGTTGGTGGCCGCACCGGTCTCCGAGGCCTTGGCGATACCTCGGGCGGGGCCCTTGGACTCGGCCGTGTAGTACTCGGTGATCAGGCCGATGGCGATGCCGGCCGCCAGGCCGACGATCGTGGCGATGAAGATCCCCGTGCTGGTGATGGTCTTGCCCAGGTGAACAACAGGCTCCGGAACCATGTACTTGAGAATGAACCAGGTCAGGATCGTCATCAGGATGCCGGCACCGAAGGTCCCGCGATTGAGGGCAGCCTGTGGATTGCCCTCCTCGCTGCTCTTGACAAAGAACGTGCCCAGGATCGAGACAAGGATGCCGACGGCGGCGATCATCAGGGGCAGAACCACCAGGTTGAGGGAGCCCA
Source organism: Acidobacteriota bacterium (assembly GCA_013152925.1). Lineage (GTDB taxonomy): Bacteria > Acidobacteriota > Thermoanaerobaculia > Thermoanaerobaculales > Sulfomarinibacteraceae > JAADFK01. Next base: position 41,744 of record JAADFK010000101.1, read on the forward strand.
TGGCGCCGCCGATGACCATGGAGCCGACGATGGCGCCCACGTAGGACTCGAAGAGGTCGGCACCCATGCCGGCCACGTCACCCACGTTGTCGCCGACGTTATCGGCGATGGTGGCGGGGTTCCTGGGATCGTCCTCCGGAATCCCGGCTTCGACCTTGCCGACCAGGTCGGCGCCCACGTCGGCCGCCTTGGTGTAGATACCGCCCCCCACACGGGCGAAGAGCGCGATGGAGGAGGCACCGAGGGAGAAGCCGGTGATGACCGGTAGCACCACGGTGTTGAGATCGGTGATGGTCGAGCCGAACGCGCGGGTGTAGATGATCAACAACACGCTCAGGCCCAGCACCGCCAGGCCGACGACGCTCATCCCCATCACCGAACCACCGTTGAACGCGACTCTGAGGCCGGCGACGAGTGACTTCCTGGCGGCATGGGTCGTCCGGAAGTTGGCCGCCGTCGCCACACGCATCCCGAAGAACCCGGCCAGAGCCGAGCAGGAAGCGCCGACGACGAATGACAACGCGACGAGTCGGTTGTTCCCCTTGTTGCCGAGGATCAACAGAATCGCAACGCACGCGACGAAAATCGCCAGCACCCTGTATTCCCGTGCGAGAAAGGCCATGGCTCCCTCACGGATGTGCTGACCGATCTCCTTCATGCGGTCGGTACCACCGTCCTGCTTGTTGACCCACATGGTCCTCCACCAGGCGTACAGCAGGGCCAGCACGCCGGCCACGGGGAACAGATACAACAGCTGGTTGATGTCCACGGGCTCCTCCTTCAGTTCACCGGTTCGGTTGACGATACTGGCTGGTTGAAACGGTTCATGGCCCGCCCCAGCCCCTCGAAAACACTGACGGCCACGGCATCGGCCGCCTGCTTGATCATTTCATCGGCCACTGCGCTCTCGTGTTCCTCGAAGGGTGAGAGAACGTAGTGAGCCAGGTCTTCCCAGGGGGATTCTCCGCGAACACCGAGGCGCAGCCTGGCGAAGCCCGTGCCCACATGCTCCACGATGTCCCGGAGGCCGTTGTGGGTACCGGCACCACCCGAGGGGCGGAGGCGCAACCTCCCCAGCGGAAGATCCACATCGTCCACGATGACGAGGGCATCCGCCGGAGCAACGCCCAACCCCCCAAGCAGCGAGGCCACGGCGGCACCCGACCGGTTCATGAAGGTCCGCGGCTTGGCCAGCCAGATCCGCCGCCCCCGCGACGTCGCGGCGACCTCACTGAGGAAGCGGCGCTCCCAGGTCCCGGCCCGGAGCCGGCGGGCGATCTCGTCGACGACGCGGAAACCGACATTGTGGCGGGTTTGACGGTACTCCTCGCCGGGGTTCCCAAGACCGACCACCAACTCCACAGCCATGGTCCCTACTCGGCCCCCTCCTCCTTGCCGCCCTTGGCCCCGATAATCTCGGGCTCCGCCTGCTCCGTGATGATCGTCTCCTCTTCCTCTTCCACCTCCGGCCGCGCCACGCGCGGTATCATCACGCGCACAACAACGGCGTTGGGATCGCTGAGAAGGCGGGCGCTCGGCGGGAACAGGCCCGTGATGTCGCCGAGGGTGATCAGCTCGTCGACGTCCACATTGCTGATATCGACGACGATCTTGTCGGGGATCTCCCGCGGCAGGACCTCCATCTCGACCTCGCGCGTCACGAAGTCGGCCACGCCGCCGTGGCGGATGCCGACACAGTCGCCGTCCAGCTCCAGCGGCACCGTGACGTTGAGCGCGTGGCCCTTGGTCACCCGGATGAAGTCCACGTGGATGAAATCACGCGTCATCGGGTCGATCTGGATCTCGCGGATCATCGTGCGGCGTTCCTGCTTGCCGCCCTTGAGCTTGAGCAGGAAGATAGTGTTGCCGCCGCTCTCCTGCTTGAGCAGCTCCTGGATGGAGTGCCGGTCCACCGTGATGGCGAAGGGTGACACACCGCCGCCGTACACGACACCGGGTATCTTGCCCTGCCGGCGGAGCTTGCCGGCGGCTTCCTTGCCGATCCCCTCGCGCCGTTCCACCTCGATGACGATGTCCTGTTTCTTCATGGTCGCTGTCATGCTCTCTCTCCCTCTTCACCCTCAGACGAACAGGCTGGACACTGAGGCGCCCTCGTGGATCCTCCGGATCGCTTCTCCAAGGAGCACCGCCACCGAGAGCTGCTCGATCTTGCCACTGGCGGCAGCTTCCTCGCCGAGCGGCAACGTATCCGTCACCATGACACGTTTCAGGGTGCTGTTGTTGATTCGTTCCACGGCCGGCCCGGAAAGCACGCCATGGACCCCGGCAGCATACACGCTCCGGGCGCCACGTTCCATCAGTGCCTCCGAAGTCTTCACAAGAGTGCCTGCCGTGTCGATGATGTCGTCCACCACCACGCAGTCGCGGCCCTCCACATCACCGATGACGTTCATGATCTCCGCCTGGTTGGCCTCGGGCCGGCGCTTGTCCATGATGGCCAGATCGGTCTTGAGGCGTTTGGCGAAGGCCCGGGCCCGTTCGACGCCGCCCGCATCCGGGGACACCAGGGTCAAACGGTCCAGGTTTGCCGCGCGGATGGCCTCGATGAGGACCGGCGCGGCGTAGAGATGGTCCACCGGGATGTCGAAGAAACCCTGGATCTGCGACGCGTGGAGGTCCATGGTCAGCACGCGGTTGGCGCCGGCCGTTGTGATCAGGTTCGCCACCAGCTTGGACGTGATGGGGACCCTGGGTTTGTCCTTCCGGTCCTGCCGGGCGTAGCCGTAGTAGGGGATCACCGCCGTCACGCGCGTCGGCGAGGAGCGGCGGAAGGCATCCAGCATGATCAGCAACTCCATCAACCACTCGTTACTGGGACGGCCCGTCGACTGGACGATGAAGACATCCGATCCGCGGACGTTGTCCTGAATCTGGCAGTAGATCTCGCCGTCAGAGAAGTTCCCGAGGCGGATATGTCCTGGAGGGATCTGCAGATAATCACAGATCGACCGGGCCAGAGCCGGGTTGCTTCGTCCGGAAAAAACCAGTAGCGGGTGTTCCTTCAACATGCCTTCGCTTCTTCCCTGGCTGGGGCGGCAGGATTCGAACCTGCGAATGCCGGTTCCAAAGACCGGTGGCTTACCACTTGCCGACGCCCCAAGCGCGGCAGAGTATAACCCAAGCGCAGGAAATCTGCCCTACCGGCCAGCCTTCCCGGCGCCGTGCCAGCCAGGTTTTCCCCCTTCTTCCCCCCAGCGGCCTCCTGCCGCCGGAGCTCGTTCCACCTCAGCGCCGGCCGTCGTCCGACCGCCCGCCGCTCTCTCCGGTCCAGAAGTCGTCCGCAAGGAGCTTCGTGGCCAGGCGGGCCATCGGTTTTTCCTGGCCCCTCTGTCCCCCACCGCCGCCCGTGCTGCGTTCCGGGATGACCAGGTTCTCGACGGCGGCCTGAAACTCCCGCAACACCCTCTCCTCCACCATCGTCCGCGTCTCGCTGTTGAGAGGATGGGCGATGTCCCGCAGCTGGCCGTTCCGGGTCTTCCGCGACGGCATGGTGACGTACAACTGGCCCTCACGGCCCTCCATCACCCTCAAATCGTTGATGATGAAGCAATCGTCGAGAACGATACTGGCAAAAGCCCGCACTTTGCCGCCGCGGGCCGGGCTGATTCGAACTTCCGTAATCTCCATCGCTGCCTCCGTCCCATGACGGCCCATACAGTACTGTCTGAGATCGCCCAGGTCAAACGCCGTGACACCGGCCAGCTTGCTGGCCATGGTGGAACGGCGTCCCGAGCGAAGGCCCCAAGGGCCGAAGCCGAGGGACCTCCCCGCAACCCCCCCTCACTCCGCCCAGCTTGCTGGCCATGGTGGAACGGCGTCCCGAGCGAAGGCCCCACGGGCCGAAGCCGAGGGACCTCCCCGCAACCCCCCTCACTCCGCCCAGCTTGCTGGCCCCGGTGGAACGGCGTCCCGAGCGAAGGCCCCACGGGCCGAAGCCGAGAGACCTCCCCGCAACCCCCCCTCACTCCGCCCAGCTTGCTGGCCCCGGTGGAACGGCGTCCCGAGCGAAGGCCCGCCAGGGGTGATCCCCCACCACTTCGGCGCTACAATGTGGCGGTCCGAGGAGGTGAAGATGACCGCGCCGTTGACCATCGAGCTCGATGAGATTCCCGATCCCAAGACCTTCGAGCCCGGCATCCGCCGTGCCCCGAGCCGTGGCTACAACCTCGACCGCCGCGAGACTATCCTGGCGCTCAAGAACGCCCTGCGCTACGTGCCCGAGGAACACCACGAGATCGTCGCGCCAGAGCTCCTCGAGGAGCTCAGAACCATGGGACGCATCTACGGCTACCGCTACCGGCCCGCTGGGAGGATCTGGGGCCGCCCCGTGGACAGCTACCGCGGGAGGACCGTCGAGGGACGTGCCATGCAGGTGATGATCGACAACAACCTGGACTTCGAGGTGGCCCTCTACCCTTACGAGCTGGTCACGTACGGCGAGTCCGGCCAGGTCTGCCAGAGCTGGATGCAGTACCTCCTGATCAAACGCTACCTGGAGCTCGTGGACGAGAGCCAGACCCTTGTGGTCAGCTCCGGCCACCCTCTGGGGCTCTTCCCATCCCGGCCCGAGGCGCCCCGCGCCATCATCACCAACGGGCTCATGGTGGGCATGTTCGACACGCCCGAGGACTTCCACCGGCTGGCGGCACTCGGTGTCGTCAACTACGGCCAGATGACCGCCGGCGGCTGGATGTACATCGGCCCCCAGGGCATCGTCCACGGCACCTACATCACCCTGCTCAACGCTGGCCGGCTTTACCTGGGCGTCCCCGAGACGGACGACTTGGCCGGTCACACCTTCGTCACCTCGGGCCTCGGCGGCATGTCCGGCGCCCAGGCCAAGGCCCTGGAGATCGCCGGCGGCGCCGGCATCATCGCCGAGGTGGACGCTTCGCGCATCGAGACCCGCCACTCCCAGGGCTGGGTCGGCAAGGTCACCTCGGATCTGGAGGAGGCCGTCCGCTGGATGCTCGTAGCCCGTGACCGCGGTGAGGCCGCTTCCATCGCCTATCACGGCAACGTTGTGGATCTGCTGGAGTACCTGGACGAAAAGAAGATCCCCGTGGAGCTACTCTCCGACCAGACCTCCTGCCATGTCCCCTACGACGGCGGCTACACCCCGGCTGGCGTTTCCTTCGAGGAGGGCCGCCAGCTTCTCAGCACGGACCGCCAACGCTTCTGTGCCCTGGTGGACGAGAGCCTTCGCCGCCACTTCCAGGTGCTGCGGCGGCTGACGGACCGCGGTGCTCACTTCTGGGACTACGGCAACTCCTTCATGAAGGCCGTCTTCGACGCCGGCGTCACCGAGATCGCCAGGAACGGCCACGATACCAACGAGGGGTTCATCTGGCCCTCCTACGTGGAGGACATCATGGGCCCGCTGTGCTTCGACTACGGCTATGGCCCTTTCCGCTGGGTTTGCCTCTCCGGCAGACCCGAGGACCTGGAGAAGACCGACCGGGCCGCCATGGCGTGCATCGACCCCAGCCGGCGCGGCCAGGACCGCGACAACTGGCAGTGGATCCGCGACGCCGGCAAGAACAGGTTGGTCGTGGGTACCCAGGCGAGGATCCTCTACGCCGACGCCGAGGGCCGCACCCGCATCGCCCGGGCCTTCAACAGGCTCGTCCGGGACGGTGAGGTCGGCCCCATCATGATGGGCCGCGACCACCACGATACCGGCGGCACCGACTCCCCCTTCCGAGAGACCGCCAACATCCACGACGGCTCCAACCTGACCGCCGACATGGCCCACCAGTGCTGGGCGGGCAACGCCGCCCGCGGCATGACCATGGCCGTGCTCTCAAACGGCGGCGGCGTGGGCACCGGCAAGGCCATCAACGGCGGCTTCGGCCTGGTCCTCGACGGCTCCGAACGCGTGGAGCGCATCCTGGACACAGCCCTCGAGTGGGACGTCATGTGCGGCGTCACCCGCCGCGCCTGGGCCCGCAACTCGAACGCCGTGGAAACCGTCACGGCGTGGAACACGGCCAACGCCGCCCGGGGCCACCTCACCGTACCGCACCAGGCCGATGAGGACCTCCTGGAGCGGCTGGTGGACGGAGAGAGCTGAGGCCAGACCTCACCCGCCGGGACCGCGGTTCCCCTGGAAGCCCTCGAGACGGGCGCGGGTGGCCACCTTCCTGGCCCGGGCGCTCGGGCTCCACTGGCCGCTCTGATCCCTGCAATCCCCTGATGGCCGCCGCAACGGCACGCCTTCGGGCGAGCGGTTGCGGCATTGACCTCCTCCCACGATGCGGGGAGTATCATGGAGATGTTCCTGAGGAGGTATGGACAATGATTCATCCGACGCGGATTCGCACCGTTCTCGCGCTCGTGCTGCTTCTGCCGGCACTCACTCTCGCCGCTCGTTCCAACGGCGGGAAAGACCCCATGGCACAGGGCCTGGCTGCCTACACCGCGGGCGACTACGCGACCGCTCTCAAGCTCTGGCGGCCCCTGGCGGCCCAGGGCGATCCGGAGGCCCAGTTCCGGATCGGCTACCTCTATGCCCAGGGGCAGGGAGCTCCCCGGGACCAGGAGCTCGCCATCACCTGGTACCGGAAGGCTGCCGAGCTCGGCCATCCCAAGGCGCAGTTCAACCTGGGAATCGCCTATCTCAAGGGAGCGGGCGTGGAGAAGGACCCCGAGCAGGCCGTCGCCTGGCTCCGCCGCTCGGCGAGCCAGGGCTGGTCACCTGCTCAGTTCGCGCTGGGGTTGGCCTACATGCAGGGAATCGGAGTGGAGAAGGATCCCGCGGAGGCGGCGAGCTGGTTCCAGCGGGCTGCGGACCAAGGCCACCCTGACGCCCAGTACGCCCTGGCCATGATGTACCTCGAGGGCTCAGGAGCGGAGAAGAACACCGAGAAGGCCATGGCGCTCCTGCGCAGCTCGGCCAAGGGCGGCAACCTCGAGGCCATTTACAAGCTGGGCGGGCTCAACCCGGCGCGCGGCGTCAAGGCGAGCTCTCCCGGCGCCATCGCCAAGATCCGCAAGGCGGCGGAGCTCGGCTACCCCCAGGCCCAGTACGACCTCGGCGCCGCCTACGCCAACGGCTCAGCGGGGCTCGAGAAGGACCCCGCCGAGGCCGCCAGGTGGTTCGAGAAGGCGGCGAAAGCCGGGATGGCCCGGGCCCAGTTCGACTTGGGGTGGCTCTTCGAGAACGGCGAGGGTGTGGAGGAGAGCCAGGAGAAGGCCGTGGAGTGGTACGCCAGAGCCGCCGACCAGGGTTTCGCGCGGGCCCAGTACCAGCTTGCGATGCACTACGCCTCGGGGCGCGGCGTCGAGAAGGACGCCAACAGGGCCTTCGGGCTAGTTCTCATGTCGGCGAAGGCCGGTTTTGTCGATGCCCAGTACGCGGTGGGCGTCATGTATGACAACGGCAACGGGGTGCAGCAGGACTACTCCAAGGCCATGGAGTGGTACAGGAAGGCCGCGGCAGGCGGTAACGGCAACGCCATGTTCGCCGCAGGCAACCTCTACGCCAACGGCTACGGCGTCGCCAAGGACCTCAACGAGGCAAAGAAGTGGTACTGCAAGGGTGCGCGGCTGGGACACCCTCAGTGCCTCCAGATGCTCGGTGGCGACGTGGATGTGGACACGGTGTGCAGGTAGAGGTTGTTTCGCTGCTCCGAACGTTCGTGCTGGCGGGAGATGCGGTGAGGCCGATGAACGTGTCACCCCGACGTGCGAGTTGGATGCACGCCGTCACGGCGCCGTTCCGGAGCGCGGATTTCAGTCCGCAGAGGGCGCCATTCGTTTTCATCTCGCTGTGGCTCGAAAAGATGCGGGCTGAAGCCCGCGCTCCATGCTGGACACGCCCAGAGCCAGGGCACCAGCGCAAACAACCTCAAGCAGGCGCGGAGCTGACCTGAGCGCACGATCATCGCTGGGCTCACCCAGGGCCAGCCTGATGGCAACTTGGCACCGGCCACCCGCGAGACCTTCGCCCAGGAGGCTATCTTCCGGGCGCGCGCTATTGCCCCCACGCCGCCTACGGGATCAGCCGGGGGCCAGCTGGGTGCCGGCGCGGACCAGGGTGGCGTAGACGCCGTTTTTCGCCATCAGCTGCTCGTGGGTACCTTGCTCGGCGATGCGGCCGCGGTCGAGGACGACGATCCGGTCGGCGTGGCGGACGGTGGAGAGCCGGTGGGCGATCACCAGCACCGTGCGGCCGGCGAAAAGCCGTTCCATACCCCGTTGGATCAGCGCCTCTGTGGCGTTGTCGACACTTGCCGTCGCCTCGTCGAGGATCAGCACGGCGGGATCGTGGGCCATGGCCCGGGCGAAGGTGATCAGCTGTCCCTCGCCGACGGAAAGCCCAGCGCCCCGTTCACGGAGAATGTGCTCCCACCCCAGGCGCTCGACGATGGACGAGGCGTTGACGGCGGCCACGGCCGCCTCGCTGCGGCCGGGAGGAATCCCCGGGTTCCCCAGATCGACGTTGAAGCGCAGGGTGTCTGTGAACAGCTGGATGTCCTGGCGTACGCCGGCCACGTGCCGGCGAACGTGGCGCGGGCACAGCCCGGCCAGTTCCCGTCCGTCCAGCAGGATGCTGCCGGAGTAGCCGGAGTAGGAAGTGTCCAGCAGCCGCGTCAGGGTCGTCTTGCCGGAGCCCGTGGCGCCGACGATGGCCACCATCTCCCCGCGGCGGACATCGAGGTCGATCCCACGGAGCACCGGCTGACCCTCCCGGTAGGCAAAACCGACATCCCTGAGGACCAGGTCGCCGCGGACGGCGTCCACGGGCGCACCCCGGTCGGGATCGGGAGCCTCGTCGTCCAGGAGCTCGACGATCTTGGCAAGGGAGGCCATGCCGCGCTGCAGGACGGCGACCTTGCCCGAGAGCTCGCGTAACGGCCGGAAAAGCCGGTCCAGGTAGCCGATAAAGGCGACGATCAGGCCAGCGGTCAGGGGGTCCCCGAGGCCCGGGCCCAACCAGCGTGCCGGGGCACCGGCGCCAAACCACACCATGGCGGCCACGGCCAACGCCGAGGCGCCGTCCACCAGCGAGAAGGTGAAGGCATCGTAGACGTTGCTGCGGGCCGCGGCGTCGCGAAAACGGCGTCCCAGGCGCGAGAACTGGGCCTCGGCCACCTGCTGGTGGTTGTAGAGCTGGACGATCTCCACGCCGTCCACCCGTTCGGCCAGGAAGGCGTTGATGGCCGACAGCGCCGAGCGAACCGTCATGAAGGCGGTGCGCAGCCGGCGCCTCAGCCACTCGAGCACAACGAGGATGGGGGGTGAGAGGAGCAGGAGGAGACAGGTCAGCCTCCAGTCCAGCCACAGCATGGCGCCGATGGTGCCGACGATCATCAGGAGGTCCAGGAAGATCATGACCACGCCGGAGCTGAACGCCTCACCCAGGGCATCCACGTCGCTGGTAATCCGGGTCAGCAGCCGCCCGGCCGGTTGCCGATCGAGACGGGCCTGGGGCAGCCGCAGCAGGTGCTCGTAGAGCGCCTGCCGGAGACGGACGACCCCACGCTGCCCCCCCCACGCGAGGGAGAGGCCGTACGCCGCCTCGAGAAGGTAGGCGCCGGCGGCCGCCAGAAGGTAGAAGGTCACCAGGCGCCACATGCCCTCCGTCCGGCCCGCCACGATGTGGCCGTCGATGATCTGCTTGACCAGCCACGGCTGCAGCAGGCTGAGCCCGGCGGCTGCCGGGGTCAGCAGCAACGCGGCGGCAAAGGCCCAGGCGTCCCGCCGCAGGTACGGCGCCAGGCGGCGTAGGAGGGCGAGGTCCTTCACGGAGCGACCTCCCCCGCGCCGGAGTCGGCGTCCCCTCCCAGCGCGCCCGCCAGCCAGGCGTCGCGCAATGGCCCCGGCCGGGACACGACGCGGTCGAAAGGCCCGCTGTCCACCAGCCGGCCGTGGTCGAGCACGAGCACCTGGTCGGTCCGTTCCAGCACCGAGAGCCGGTGGCTCGCAACGACGACCGTCGGCCGGCCCGGCCCGTGCCTCAGCTCCTCCAGAGCCGCCACCAGCCGCTGCTCGGTCCCCTGATCCACGGCGGACAGCACGTCGTCCAGGAGCACCAGCCCACCGCCGTGGTAGAACCCCCTGGCCAGGGCAACGCGCTGCCGCTGTCCCCCGGACAGCATGATCCCGCGCTCCCCCACGACGGTCTCGAGCCCCTCCGGGAAGCCGGCCAGCTCCTCCTCGAGCGCGGCCTTCTCCACGGCCCGGCGCAAGCGGCCGGGATCCGGGTCCTCCTGCAGCGCGATGTTGAAGGCCACCGTCTCGGAAAACAGGAAGGGGCGCTGCGGGACCAGCACCGCCCGCCCGCGCCAGGCCCCGAGGTCGATCCGGGCGAGATCCTGGCCATCGACCAGGACACTTCCCACTGGCGGGAGCTCCAGCCGTGCCAGCAGTCTGAGGAGCGTCGTCTTGCCGGCGCCCGTGCGGCCGAAAACCCCGGTGAAGGACCCCGGGGGGATGGTGGCATCGATCTCCCGGAGAACCGGCCGTTGTCCCTCGCCGTGAGTGAAGCTCAGCCGGCGAATGAGGATCTCCGGACCGGCCGGCCGCTCCGGGGGCGCCTGCGTGACGATCGGCCCGGCGTCCTCCACGGGCGCCTCCAGGAGCTCCAGCAGGCGCTCCATGGCGGCCCGCCCGCGCTGGATGACCGAAACCAGCCAGCCCAGGCTGCGAAGGGGCGGAAGCAGGACCATCAGCAGGGCGATGAAGGCCGCCAGCTGACCGACGCTCAGGGTCCCGTTCTCCACCATGGCGCCACCGGCAACCAGAAGCACCGCCACGGCCACGGCGCCGCTGAGGGTCAGGAGCGGCAGGGCCAGGCTGCGCACCATGGCCATGCGGATCCCGGTGCGCAGCCAGTCCAGGTTGCGGGCGCGGAAACGGTCCTCGAAGGCGGCCTCGGCGGCGAAGCCCTGGATCGTCGCCATCCCCTGGAGGCTCCCCAGCACGTGATCACTGATCTCGCCAAGCTGCTCCTGGTTGCGGCGGTACAGGGAGATCAGGCGGCGGATGCCCCACTGCACTACCAGCATCCCAACGGCGATGGGCGCCACGGCCAGGCCAGTCAGCCGCGGCGACAGACCGATCATCTTCCATCCCGTCAGGCCCAGAGCCAACGCCACGTTGAGCACCTGGAGTCCGCCGAAACCCACCATGACCCGCACCCAGCCGATGTCGTTGGAGGCCCGGCTGATGATGTCCCCCCGCTTGTGACGGGCATAGAAGGACGGTGGAAGCTGCAGAAGCCGGGAGAAGACGTCACGGCGCAACTCCAGCTCCATGTCCCGGGCCGGGTTGAAGATCAGGATCCGCGACAGGCCACGCACGCCGATGATCGCCAGCCCCATCACCGCGATGGCCAGGGCGAAGCGACCCACCGGCGCGCCGGCCCGCAGGGCGTCGACGGCCCGTCCGATCTGCCCGGGAATGGAAACCGACAGCTCGTTCGTCAGGGCGAGAAACCCCGCCCCCGCCAGGAGCCGCCGCCGGTGGGGCCAGACGTAGGTCCTTGCCAGCCGCCGCCACGGGATCGCCCCTGCGGACGCCCCGCGCCGCCCGCCACCGCCGCCTGGCCTCACGCCGCGCCGTCCCGCCCGTACACCCCGATGAGACCGGCCAGGCGATCCCGGATGTGCTCGTCCAGCATCCAGGGTGTGATGCGGAACCCCCAATTGCCCTCGGCTCGCCCCGGCGTGTTCATGCGGCAGTCGGAGCCCAGGCCGGCCAGATCCTGGTGCGGCACGATGGCCAGGCGGGCCACGGAGGACAGCGCCAGACGAATGAGGTCCCAGTGGATCTCCCAGCCCTCGCCGCCGATGTAACGGCGCACAAGCTCACGCTCGCCCTCGGTGGCATCCTCGGACCACCAGCCCACGGTCGTGTTGTTGTCGTGGGTACCCGTGTAGACCACCAGGTCCCGCGTGTGGTTGTAGGGAATGTAAGTGCTCCGGGGCGACGGGTTGAAGGCGAAATGGAGGATTGCCATGCCGGGCAATCCCAGCACTCTGCGCAGCTCGCGGACCTCCTCGGTGATGGTCCCAAGGTCCTCGGCCACGAAGGGCAGGTCTCCGAGCTCGGCCTCCACGGCCTCGAAGAGGGCCCGGCCCGGCCCGGGAACCCAGCGGCCCATGACCGCCGTCTCTTCCTCCGCGGGAATCTCCCAGTGAGCGGCGAAGCCGCGGAAGTGGTCCAGGCGGACAGCATCGCAGAGGGTGAGCGCCTGGCGCAGGCGGGCTATCCACCACGCGTAGCCGTCGGCCGCATGACGATCCCAGTCGTAGAGGGGGTTGCCCCAACGCTGCCCCGTCTCGGAGAAGTAGTCCGGTGGCACGCCGGCGACGACGGTCGGGTTCCCCTGCTCGTCAAGCCGGAACAGCTCCCGACGGGACCAGACCTCGGCCGAGTCCAGGGAGACGAAGATCGGCACATCGCCGAGAATCCGGATGCCGAGGTGCCCGGCGTGCGCCTTTAGGGCGGTCCACTGCCGGAAGAAGAGGAGCTGGCAGAAGCGCGAGTAGCCCGTTTCCATGCAGTTGGCGTCGGCCCAGGCACGGAGCGACTCGCCGTCGTGGCGCCGGAAGGGATCGGGCCACTCGTACCACGGGGCCCCGCCGTGAGCCCTCTTCAGGGCATCGAAGAGCGCAAACTCCTCCAGCCACCATCCCTGCTCCCGGCTGAAGGCCTCGAGCTCGTCCGCCAGGGAGCCCGGCTCCATCTCCACGAGCCTGTTCCAGGCCTTCCGGAGCAGCCGTTCCTTGGCCGGAACCAGCCGCTCCCAGGCCACGTACTCCGTGGGCAGGCCGGGGAAGCCGTCCAGGTCGTCGCGTGTGAGGAGGCCCTCCTCCGCCAGGAGCTCGGGGCTGATCAACAGGGGATTGCCGGCGAAGGTCGAGGTGGCGGAGTAGGGGGAGAAGCCCGGCCCCGTCGGATTGAGGGGCAGCACCTGCCACCACCGGACACCCGCGGCGTCGAGCCAGTCCAGCCAGTGATGGGCCGCCGGTCCCAGGTCGCCGATGCCGAAGGGCGACGGCAGGCAGGTTGCATGCAACAGGACTCCTGCGGCGCGTTCGAGCTTCATCGGGCCTCCTCCGTCTCATGGTAACGTGACTCACCCCCCGGCGGCGGCACGCCTCCTGGCAGCTTCGGCCAGCTTCCCCAACAACGACGAGGTCGGTACACCGGGCGTCCCGGGATACTCCCATCGCCACCCCTCCCCCGGCGCCCGCGCGCCGGCCGTCTCGAAAATGACGCCCAGGACCTCGATCCGGCGGTAGGTGATGGCGTGCCGCACGGGGGGAAGGGCCACGCCGCCTTCCACCGCGAAGGGAAGGAGCGACGCCGCCACCGCGATCTCCTCACCGGTACCGGGCTCCGTGTTGCAAGGAGGCAGCCACAGCCCCCGGAGGACGTCGCCCTCGTCGATCCGCCGCAGCAGCCAACGGCCACCGGAGTCGATGGCGATGGCCGCCACCCAGCGGTGGCGCTCGGTGGCGCGAACGAACCGGGGCGGCGGGATATCCTCCTGGCGGCCGGCCGCCCTCACAGCGCAGGCCGGACCCAGCGGGCAGCCGCCGCACCCGGGGGAGACCGGCGTGCAGACCGTGGCGCCCAGCTCCATCAGCCCCTCGTTGACAACGGCCGGCGTCCCGTGATCCATCAATCCCCTCACCCAGGAGGCGATGGCCCGGCGGCCGGCGGCGGACCGCGGGTCGCCGTCCAGCGCCAGGACCCGGGCGCCCACGCGCAGCACGTTGCCGTCCAGCACCGGTACCGCCTCGCCGTGAGCCAGCGAGGCGACGGCGGCCGCCGTGTAGGGACCGATGCCGGGCAACCGTTCCAGCTCACGAGCCGTCGATGGGAGCCCCTCCCCCCGCTCGTCCAGCACACGGGAGATCCGGTGGAGAGCCCGCGCCCGGCGGTAGTAGCCCAACCCCGACCAGGCGGCGACCACCTCGGCCTCGCCGGCGGCCGCCAGCGCGGCAAGGCTGGGAAAGCGCTCCAGGAACGCCGGGAAGCGTTCCGCGACCCGGGAGACCTGGGTCTGCTGGAGCATCAGCTCGCTGACCAGCACGGCGTAGGGGTCACGTGGCTCCACCCGCCACGGCAACTTTCTGGCGTGGGCGGCAAACCACGTCGCGAGGTGGCGGGCCATCTCCATGGACGGATTCTACAGGCCGCTGGAACGTTGTAGAATCACCCGGGAGCAAAAGCCACCGCGCTGTAACCGCCAAGCCGGTCGAAACCTAGAGGAGGATGAGTGGCCGATCAACGCAAGCCAGACGATCACCTGGTCGAGCTGATGGTCGGGTACCAGAAGGGCAACATGAATGACTTCACCCTCCTCTACGGTGAGCTGGAGCAGCCGCTCAAGCGCTACCTGTGGACATTCGTGCGGGACGGCGCCACGGTGGACGACCTCCTGCAGACGACCTTCCTCCAGGTGCACCGGGCCCGCCACACCTACCAGCCCCCACGGCCGGTCAAGCCCTGGCTCTACGCCATCACCCGTCACGTGGCACTGATGCACCTCCGCGGCGCCCGCCGGCGGAAGGAATCCGTGGCCCAGGAGAGCTTGCCAGAGATCCCGGTGCCGCCCGAGGTGGAGAGCCTGGGCGATCGCGCCCTGGTGCGGAAGCTCCTCCTTGAGCTGCCCCGGCCCGCCCAGGAAGTCCTGACGCTTCATCATATGCTCGGGCTCAGCTTCGAGGAGGTCGGCCGCATCATGGGGATCAGCGCGGGCGCAGCCAAGGTGCGGTCCCACCGGGCCCTCAAGGTGCTGCGGGAACGGGCGGCAGAGCTCGATGTCAAGGAGCAGGTGTGATGAGCGCGCAACTACCAGATGCTGTGCAGAAAGCCATCGAGCGGGATCATCGTGCCGTGCGGCCGCTTCCGCCGCTGTGGCGCCGCACCCTCGCCGTTGTCATCGTCGCCCTGGCCCTCCTGGCCGCCGTGCTCGTCACCCACAAGCTCCGGCCGGACCTGCCGATTCTCTCCTTCTGGATCGGCTGGGGCGCCACGGCCATCGAGCTCCTGGCCGGCATCCTCCTGGTCGGCCTGGCGCTCCGTGAGTCCGTCCCGGGCCAGGCGTTGACCACCTCGACCATCGTGCTGGCCGTGGCCGCCGCCATGGCGGCCAACGGCCTCGTGGCCCTGGCCACCTGGATCGGCACCCACCAGGCTCCCATGGGGCTCCACGGCGGCAGCATGTGCCTGCGCAACGAGCTCGTCATCTCGATCCCCGCGGTCCTGCTGACCGTCTTCCTCGTGCTCCGCGCGCTCCCGTTGCGGCCCTGCATCGTCGGACTCCTCGGCGGCGCCGGAGCGGGCCTGGTGGCCGACGGCATCAACCACCTGCTCTGCCCGGTCTCCGACCTGCGGCACGTGCTCGTCTGGCACACCGGCGCCATCTTCGTGCTGATGGCCATCGGCTGGCTCGCCGGCAGGGTGTGGGAGCTCTCACGGTCCGTGTAGACCCGGGAGGCTGTTGTAGCCGCAACGACCTTCTCCTGAGCTCCGGCTCAGGCAGCCTCTTCTCCCTCCGGGCGATGGACAAAGCGGTTGTAGAGCACGAGGCTGAGGATGGTCAGGACGCCGATGGACGCGAAGATCAGCCACAGGACCCGGGGGCGGTTGAGCTGATCGACCCAGTGAACGTACAGGTTGGCGCCCAGCACACCCCCGATGGACGATCCGATGACGCCGTAGAGGAAGATGTAGCCCATGTAGGTTGCCACGCGGTCCCGCGGGGCGATCTGGCCCACGTAGGAGATGAACTTTGGATGGGCGGTCATCTCACCGATGGAAAAGACGATGATCCCCGCCATGAACACCCAGATGCCCGTGGAGATGGCCAGCATGGCCATGCCGGCCGTGCCGAAGGCGATGCCGGTGATCATGGTGGGCAGGGCCCTGGTCTTGCGGACGATGGAGGAAACCAGGAGCTGAAGGAGGATGATGGTGCCGGCGTTGATCACCGTCACGTGCTCCACGTCGAAGTGGAAGATGGCCCCCACGCCCACGGCGCCGAGCAGCCCGTTGATGGCGTGGTTGAGGGACGAGGCGTCCACGTAGGCCTGGACGTACCAGAGGACCGAGTCGAACATCTGGAAGTAGAGCACCCAGAACCCCGAGTAGAGGAAGATCAGGAGGAGGAAACGCCAGTGGTCCCGGTATCGGTCGAGGTCCTCGAAGTCCATCAGGTAGATGGACAGCACCGTCAGGTAGATGATCGAGGAGACCAGGCGGGCGAAAAGGCTGAGGCCCGGAAGGAGCCAGAGAACGGCCCCCCCCGCCGCAACGGTGCCCGCCAGGTACCAGAGACGGTTTCCCGCCGGGGCCCGCCGATACCGTGGCTGGAGGGTCAAGGCCACCACGGCCATCAGGAGCAACAAGGCGATGAAAGGCACCAGGAACGGTCTCGTGGCCGCCCGGGAGGCAAGATCGTCCACCACGGAGGCCGGAAGCGCCGCCAGCTCCGGCACGGCGTGAAGGCCGGCGAGGATTCTCCCGCGGAGCGCCCGGTACCGATCCACATCGTCGAGCTGGATGACGACCAGCTCCGGCCCCCTGGTGATGACCGTGCCGGGGGAGCTCCCGTACCCTTCCTCCAGCCGGATGCGAACGGGCCGCGAGCCGGCCGCCACCAGGCGCTGTAACTCCCCGGAATCGAGACCGGCCATGTCCAGGGTGGGGAGGATCCGGTCCAGCTCCCCGAGCGCCTCTTCAGGCCGGAACACCGTCAGGCGCGTGTGGGGCGGCTCCCCGACGGCCCGCTGGACCGTCCACGGCTCCGGAGCGGTCATGTTGCGCGTGACGGAGACCTCCAGGAGCGATTCGCCCACCCGCACCGCCCGGCCCGGAACGGCCACGGTGGCCTGGCGGGGCGCCGTGTACTGGAAGACGGCGCCCACCACCAGCACGAGCGCTCCGGCTCCGACCATGGCCGCGATCCAGCCCTTCCGGCGGGCGGCGTGAAGCAGCAGGACCACCGGCGAATAGATGATCTCGAAGGCGTTGGCCAGGGTCTGGATCAGGCTTGCCCGTTCCGCGGCCTCCTTCTCGGGCTCCGAGGCGGGCTCGCGGTAGAGAAAGAGGGTCGGCAGGATCATGGCGCCCGTGCCCAGCGCAGCCGCCACCATGACCCACTTCCATCCCAGCGAACCCTTGAGAAACGGGACGAGGATCAGGGGGAACAGAAACGCCCCCAGGTTGATGGACCAGTAGTAGATACCGAAGCCGATGGTGCTGTTGGACCGGTCGGTCACCCGTGCGATGGTCCCCGAGATGATCGGCTTGAAGGCGCCCGCGCCGAGCCCCATGACGCAGAGGGCCAGGAACACCCCCGAATACGTGGTCATCTGGGACGTCAGGGCGTAACCGGTCCCCAGCAACGTGAAGGCGACCAGGAGGGTCTTGCGGTAGCCGAAGCGGTCCGCCAGGGCGCCGGTGATGATGGGCAGAAAGTAGAGCAGCGGCTGGATCGTGCTCTTGATCAGGCCCACGTCCTCCTTGGCAAAGTGGAGGATGTCCGTCAGGTAGACGGACAGGATGCTCATGACCCCGTAGTACGAGCCGCGCTCGAAGAACTCGAACAGGATCACCAGCCAGAACACGGGCCGGAACGACTTCAGGACACCCTTCTTCTCCGCCATGACACCTCCGGGATGACGTGGGGCGCAGCATAGCAGACGCCGGCCGCCATCCCGTTGACACCAATGGGTTCGGGCTCCACATTGTTCACAAAAGTCGTGCAAGAAAAGCCGGGACGGGCGCCCGGACGGCGGTATAGCCAACGCCGGCGTACAACCCGCCCGGGCAAGACATCCGGGCGTGGGGCCCTCCGGGGGGTGCTGGATTCTTCCCGGCCACCGGGTCCCGGCCCGAAATGAGAGGAGGGTTTCATGCGCAACGTCCCGATGTCCATCGTGATCGTTACAACCATCATGTGGCTGGTATCTTCAGCGGGCAACGCCCAGGAGAAGAGCGAATCGTTCATCCTCCCCGTTGTCGCCCACACCACGGGGGCCGGCAACCCGCCTACCCGGTGGGTCAGCGATGTGGTCCTCCACAACCTGGAGAACACCAAGATCACCGTCGGCATGGCGTACTTTCCCTTCGAGCACACCAACGGCTGGGACGGCACCTTCCCCGTGCAGCTTCATCTCGAGGCACGGGAGACCCGCCTCGTGGAGGACGTTCTCGGAAACCTGTTCCACGAGACCACCAACACCAAGGGCATGCTCCTGATCTCCGCCGAGCAGGGATCCTTCCCCGCCAATCCCGCCCATCCCGAGCTGCTCCTCGCCAGCCGGACCTACAACACGGGAAGCCCCGCTGGCACCTATGGCCAGACCGTCCCCTCCAACGGGCTCCTCGCGAACGTCTCGGCCACGCCCTCCTACATCACGGGCGCCCGGAACGACGGACGCTTCCGCTCCAGCCTCGGGATCGTCAACATCTCCCTGCATCCGATCACCGTCCACTACAAGATCCTCGACGCCAGCGGGAAGGTGCTGAAGGAGAGCAGCGTCGATCTCCGGACCGCCTCGGGCTGGCAACGACTCTTTACCAGTCTCGGCATCGGAAAGGTCACCGGTCCCATGACGGTCGAGCTCTGGCTCGATCCCTCGGACGTGGCGTCGGACCCTTGCGGCACCGAGGATGCCTCCCGTTTTTGGGCCTACGTCTCCAAGGTCGATGGGAATCCGGACGGAACGGGCGATGCCGAGTTCCTGCCCGCCGTGGATGTGCCACCGGCGGACTACTCCTGCGACGAGGATTGACCGCCGGCCGGATCTTCCCGACGACACCGTCCTCCCGGGCCAGCCGCCCCGCGGGCAGCGGGGAAAGGCCTCCCTTGCGTTGCGATGAAAATTGCCGCCGAATCCGGGTACAATTGAAACGAGGCAAGATCGTGCGAGCGAAACCCGAGGCTGTGCCATCCGGACGGCAGGAGGCCAAGGCGGAACCCTTGACTTCCAACATGGAGATCGCGCTTGAGCCGCAACCCGTCCACGGTGCCGCCATCGTCACGGGCGGCGGCACCGGGCTCGGCCTGGCCATCGCCAGGGAAATGGCGCGGCGCGGCTATCCCGTCGTGATCGCCAGCCGAAACCTGGAACGCCTGGAGGCTGCGGCCGAGGAGCTCCTCGAGGCGGGTCACCGTGCCCTGGCCGTGCGGTGCGATGTTCGCGATCCGGCGGCGGTGGGGCGCCTCTTCGACGAAACCGTCGCGGCGTTCCACTTCGTCGAGGCGCTCGTCAACAACGCGGCCGGGAACTTTGTCGTCCGGGCCGAGGAGATCACCGATGGCGGCTGGGAATCGGTTCGCGGCATCGTCCTAGACGGCACCTTCAACTGCTCCCGCGAGGCGGGCCGGCGCATGCAGGAGCGGGGCGGCGCCATCCTCAACATCATCGCCACCTACGCCTGGACCGGCGCCACGGGCGTCGTCCACTCGGCCTCGGCCAAGGGTGGCGTCCTTGCCATGACCCGTTCCCTCGCCCGCGAGTGGGCCCCCTTCGGCATCCGGGTCAACGCCCTTGCTCCCGGCATCGTCGTGACGGACAACGCCGCCCGCAACCTGGGTTTCGCCGACCCTGCAGTCCAGGCCCGCCTGGCGGCACGCGTTCCCCTGCGCCGTCTGGCCACCGCCCGGGAGATCGCCGTCCTGGCCGCCGACCTGGCCTCGGACCGCCATCCCTACGTCACCGGTGATTGCTGGATCATCGATGGCGGCCTCTGGCTCGCCGGCTTCCCCGACCTCCGCCGCGCCCTCGACGCCGTCCGGGAGCACGACTAGAGCCCGCAGGGAAATCCGCCATTACGTCTTGCTCCCACACTCCGTGACCGGTTCAGCCCCGCGTGTGCGGGGAACTCTTTCGCAATGCCATCTCTAAATTTCATGCCACTGGTTCAGCCCCGCGTGTGCGGGGAACTCACCATCGACCCCCAACTCCTGATTTACGCCGACGGTTCAGCCCCGCGTGTGCGGGGAACTCAAAGACGAAGATGGTGTCACCACAGAGCTGGTCGGTTCAGCCCCGCGTGTGCGGGGAACTCGCCGGATGAGGCGTTCAAGCACGCTCAGAGGGCGGTTCAGCCCCGCGTGTGCGGGGAACTCGTTACACTTGTGGCGCGTTTTCTGTGGCGCGTTGGTTCAGCCCCGCGTGTGCGGGGAACTCCGCGACGCTGCGGCGTGGCTGATGAATGGTTCCGGTTCAGCCCCGCGTGTGCGGGGAACTCGATCCAATACGCCTGGAGAGCCCTATCCTGACCGGTTCAGCCCCGCGTGTGCGGGGAACTCGTGACGGTATCCACCTGTCCGCACAGTTCACACGGTTCAGCCCCGCGTGTGCGGGGAACTCTCCTACTCGCTGGCCGCCGGGGACATTGCCTACGGTTCAGCCCCGCGTGTGCGGGGAACTCGCAAGCAGATCCACAAGGACCTGCGCGATAAGCGGTTCAGCCCCGCGTGTGCGGGGAACTCCATCGTCCCGCCCGAGTCGGATCTGTAACTAGCGGTTCAGCCCCGCGTGTGCGGGGAACTCCTTGCTTCATTAGAGGCGGATGTAAATGTAGCCGGTTCAGCCCCGCGTGTGCGGGGAACTCAATCGCGGCGACCTCAACAACGCGGCGCTTCACGGTTCAGCCCCGCGTGTGCGGGGAACTCGGCGATCCAGGGGCCGTGGGGCTTCTCCCCAGCGGTTCAGCCCCGCGTGTGCGGGGAACTCGCGGTCCCGATATGAATGGCGCGACCGCAATGCGGTTCAGCCCCGCGTGTGCGGGGAACTCCAGTCGGTGTTCCGCATGATTGAGGCTTCCAGCGGTTCAGCCCCGCGTGTGCGGGGAACTCAGCAACCACGCAAGGCCAACGACCAACGTGGTCGGTTCAGCCCCGCGTGTGCGGGGAACTCACCTAATTCCAATCGGTCTACAATAAACCGGCCGGTTCAGCCCCGCGTGTGCGGGGAACTCCTCAGCCCCGACGGCCTCCAGGGCTACTCCCCCGGTTCAGCCCCGCGTGTGCGGGGAACTCATCCTCGGTGACGCTCCCCTGGACGGGGTTCAGCCCCGCGTGTGCGGGGAACTCCAATAGAGAGCGATGGCAGCGGCCAATGTTGACGGTTCAGCCCCGCGTGTGCGGGGAACTCTCCAGTACTACCAGAGCAAGTATCAGAAGCTCCGGTTCAGCCCCGCGTGTGCGGGGAACTCCTCGGACGTGGACGGCCGATGACCGTCCAGTCCGGTTCAGCCCCGCGTGTGCGGGGAACTCACCGTTACGGCCTCGGATCCACTCAGCGCCACCGGTTCAGCCCCGCGTGTGCGGGGAACTCCTCGGAAGCTGTGCCACCAAACACTACTGAAACGGTTCAGCCCCGCGTGTGCGGGGAACTCGCTGGTCCTCCTCTTGTGTTTGGTGTCCTTGCCGGTTCAGCCCCGCGTGTGCGGGGAACTCCAGGTTCTTCCCGAACTCCAGAGGGTCGCTTCCGGTTCAGCCCCGCGTGTGCGGGGAACTCTGAAACGTGATGAACAGCTGCGGGTTCCCAGTCGGTTCAGCCCCGCGTGTGCGGGGAACTCCATGGCCTTAAGGCGAACGAACGATTCCGTTACGGTTCAGCCCCGCGTGTGCGGGGAACTCTGTTCTTGGATCCTATTGTAATCCCTGTCGGTTGGGAGGGCGGCCGGGGTGTACCAGTTGAAAACCGGAACGATTCGTTATTCGGTAGCTCCGGTCCGCCTTCTGGTTTTGGTTGTCAAAGATCATCCGGCGCAAGGCCTGCAAGCTCCTCGTCATCGATGGTCTCCGGCAGGAACGAAACGAGCTGGATTCCGTCCCATTCCGTGGGTATTCTCCGGTTGCTTCCCAGGGTATTGAAGGTGAAGCCGCTTTCCGAGTTGGTGGTCCAGGCCATGATGGCGTTGCCCTGGCCGAGCCCCTCTCGGACGTTGTTCCAGATCATCTCGCGAATCTTTCGGCCCGGGTTGCCGACGTAGACACCGGCCCGCACCTCCAGCAACCAGACGGCCAGCCGGCCTCGCAGCCGCGGCGGAACGTTCTCAACCACGATGACCAGCATCGCCAAGGCGCTCCTCTTCCGGAATCGCGGGGTCCAGCGCCTCCTGCGGTTTGGCAGGAGGCTCCACGCCACCGGCCGCCAGGACTTCGTCGATCAGCGGGATGAGGCGCTCGACGATCCGATGCCGCCGGAAGGCGTCACGGCAGCGGTGGCGGACAACCCGTTCCGGGTGTTCGGGGGTCCTGGCCGCGGTCTCAAACGCCACCGGTACCACGGTCTCGAACTTGACAAGGTTGGCGATGTCGTAGACGAAGGAACGGGGTTTGCCCCAGTGGATGAAGCCGATGGCCGGCGCGTACCCGGCGGCGAGGATCGCCGCTTCGGTGATGCCGTAGAGGCTGGCGGTGGCGGCGCTGAGACACTGGTTGACCGTATCGCTGCCCTCCCAGTGGGTGGGATCATACTTGCGTCCTTTCCAGCGGATCCCGAAGCGGTCGGAAAAGTTCTGGTACATCCGGCGCACTCGAGCCGCCTCGATCCCACGGAGTTGATCAATACTTCGGTTTTTCGGTGGGGCTTCACCGAAGCGTACCTCGTACATCTTCCGGACCACGGCGAGGCGGAGCTTCGGGTCGAGGGCCAGCTTCGCCTGGTAGAGCAGCCGGTCGCTCCGGGCGCCGCCGGGCTGCCCGGCGGCGTACAGCCGGACGCCGCCCTCCCCGACCCAGAGCAGCAAACAACCAACGCGCGCGGCCAGTTCCACGGCCCGGTGCGAGACCCGGGTTCCGGGCTCGAGCATCAGGCACGCGACATTCCCGACCGGGATGTGGGTTCGAACACCGTTCTTGTCCACGACGACGAAGGCGCCGTCGAGCATGTCGAGGCGGCCCTTCTCCACCCAGATCACCGACACGCGGTCCTTGATCGGCAGGGGGCGGAGCTTCGGGAGCATTATGCGTCCGGCCGGAAAACAGCCAGCGCCACGAGCGATGGATCGTCCCTGACTCGGCTGTGGTAACGGCGGTCGGCCGTCACGAACAGCCCGCCATACACACGGATTGTACACATCCTCATGATCCCGCTCTCCTGACGAGCAGCAATCCACAGCCAAACGCCTTGGAAGGTCCGACGCCGGTGAACAGGGTTTCGACGAACCGTTCGGGATCGGTGACGGCCAGCAGGCCCTCCATGTCCACCGTGCTGAAGCGTACGGGGCTCCCGCGACGCGTCAGGCGGTGCTGCCGGTAGCCATCGCAGCGCACCATGCGGGAATCCACGGCAAAGCCGAGCCCGTGCGCGCGAGATCGGAGCCACGCCGCTCCGGCCTCCTGGATGATGTGGGCCATGGGAACCGCCTCGTCGGGGTGTTCTTCTTTGAAGCGCCGCTTGGCGTCCATCACCACATCGTCCCGGCGCTGCCGCCCGTCCTGCCTTCTCCGGCGGACCACGGGGTTCGCCCGGAGGGAGAATGCCAGACGCTGTCCCACGGCAAAGCCGGGCTCGTAGGGTTTCGTCTCGACGATCCACGCCGGCGAAGGGCTGGCGGGTTCCACGGGAGACACCACCAGGAAGGACGGCCGGCCGGCCCGCTCGATCCTGCGAAAGAGAAAGGAGCGCTCGCTGTTCTCGGGCGAAAAAAAGCTCCAGATCAGCTTGTGATCGCCGTAGGCGTCCGCCCCTGCGACGGCCGCAAGGTCGCGGAGACCCGCCAGCGGCGAGAGGGTGATGCGGCTCATGAACATGGCGTCACCTCCGGCGGCAACGGTGCGTGGTGCTCGAGCCGTGGCCGGAACTGCCAACGCGCCCGGGAGACCGGGTCATCCCACCGTTCGGCGGAATCCTGCGGCGGAATCCCCACATCCATCCCGGCCTCCCAGTGGAGCGAACGCCGAGATCGATCCCCTGAACGTCTCTTTGGGTTTGGTCTCCGAGACAGCTTCAGCGATTCGAATCGAAGGCCTTCCAGCGCGCGAAGAAGATCCGGCGCCTCCACGACCCTCGGTTCCAGGGGCAGCGAGGGCGGGCACGACTTGCGCCCGAGGAAGAGGCACAGACGCGGCGCCAGGAGGGCCTCCCGCAGCGCATCAAGCGGAAAAGGCGCATCGCCGGTGGCCTCCTGGATGCCCACCACCCATCGCCCGTCACATCGGTAGTCCCGGGAGGAGAGGATGGCCTCGCCGCCCTTGCCTTTCGTCTGGCGGCTCCAGCGGATGACGGCGAGCTCGTCCCGGCGGGTTCGGAGTTGCCACCCCTTGGTCTCGGTACTGGAGGGCACCTGGGTCGTGTGGTAGTCGCGAAGCAGCTCGCCGGGATCGCAGGTCACGACGGCCACACGATACCCGGCGGCCAACTCACGCTGGCGGTCCTCCTCCGCCCGCCGGATGCCCAGCGCCGAGGCCAGGATGCCCAGCACCGCCGAGCGGGAGGGGTGGAGTGCCGAGTGCCGGTCCTCGCCAATGGCGATCTCGCCCCACGAGGCCAGCGGCCCGGCAAGTTGGAAGAGAAGAAACCGTGCCATGGCCCTACCCCGCCACGAAGTCGAGCAGTTCCGCAATGGTACCCGTGCCCTCCACGGCGTTCAGCCTGTACTCGGGCATCCGGGTCTCGCCGTAGACGCTGTCGAGCTTGGCCTTCGTCCCCTCGAGGACCTCGATGGCCGCGGGGAGCATAGGGTTCTTCCTTACCGGGTCCAAGAAGGCGACGGCCAGGCTCCGAGGCTGGGTGTCGCCTTTCTCGGCCAGGATGTAGGACGCCCGGGCCCTCGAGGCGAACGTAGCCTGCTTGCCCCGGGGCGCCACGGTGGCCGCCGCCTCGGTCAGGGCGCGGATCGCCCGGCCCGCCAGGTCACGGTCTCCGTCGAGGTTTTCCACCAGGAGCTCCCGGTCGATGCAAAGGTAGAGGTAGAAGACGCCGGCGCCGAACTCCACGTCGCCCATGTGTCCGGCACCCATGTCCTCCTCGGCCGGTTTGAGGTCGTCCACCGCCGTGAAGAAGTCGTCCTCCACCTGGACCGCGTTGACCGAGATGGCGTGGGCCACCTGGGCAGCGGCTTCCATCGAAAACGCAGCAAGAGTTCTCCCCTTCTTTTCCCTGCCACGTTTCTCGGCCTGAGTTAGCATCCTCCCGAAAAGCGCTACATCCGCGGCACCTCGGTTCTTAACGAGTTGATCCAATTCCTCTGTACTAGGTTGACTCCGTTCTTGGTCGGCAAGAGTTGTAAGAAGCTCGGCGATAGCGGCCAGCTCAGCGGGTGTCACAACTACGAGTTGACTTGTCGCAAGAGGGTCATCCTTGACACCGAGCTGGGCAAATGTGCCTGCGATGGCTTTGGCACATGATTCGGCATCATCTCCTGACATTCCGCGAGTGATCAACCAATCTCGACACTCGTGGGCGATCCGACGTGTTCGGATTCCAATCTTGCTCTTGAGTCCCTTTCCGAACAGGTCTTGCGTGGCCTCCACAAAACCCTCACTCATCCCCAAAGCCTGCAAGAATACATCCGAGGTCCTCCAAGCCCGCTTGAGGCTCTGGGAGGAGATCCGGAGGCGCGGCTGGCCCCCGAAGATCGCCGTCTTGGGACGCCCCAGGTCGTCTCGGTTGAGGTTGGCCGGCGGGTACGCCGTCAAGAGGTGTAACTGCACGAAACGTTCCATGGTCACTGCTCCCTTCTCATTTGCCCTTCAACTTTTTCTTGTCCAACTGCTCGTAGTAGTCGAGCGCCCATTGCTTGCGAATCCCGGCGTCCCATTTGTAGAGATTCTTGGCGAGATCCGTCACATTCACCGTGTGGCCCAACAGGGCGATGACGCGACCGATCTGCTGAAAGAGCTGTTCCAGGTCCTCGGATTCTTCACCGATCCGCAGGAGGCGGCGGAAACGAGGCGGCGAGACCAGCGGCGTCTTTGACCCCCCCGGTTTCGGTGTTCCCATGTGGGCAGCGAAGGTCTTGG
>JAADFK010000102.1 GCA_013152925.1 Acidobacteriota bacterium
CTGCCGCCAGGCCGCACGGTGGCAGGAGGCGCTGGCGGAGCGTGGCGTCCGGGCCCTGCCCCTGGGCGGCGTCGCCCATATCGGCAGCCTCTACCCCGATCCGGGCGGCCGGCTGGTGGTGCGGGCCGGGCTCCTGGTCTCGCCCTACGATGCCGCGCGGGCGCGGGTGATCCTGGCCGCCGGCGGCCTCGAGAGCGCCGGCGACGTGACGGCGCGTGGCGTCACCTTCCGCTCCGGTGGGCCGCCGCTGGTGCTGCGCTGGGCCCTGCATCCTCCGGGATGGGGCGCGCTCCCCCTCAGTCCCTTTTTGGCCGAAACGGCCGCCGGGGAACCGCCGTGCCCCTCGGAGCGCATGGGACCTGCCGCCTCCTGGGCCGCCCACCGGTTGATCCTGGCGTCGGGTCTGTGGCGGCCGGGTACGTGGACTCCCCTGGAGCTGGCCGAGTCCGCTGCCCTCGGAACCCGGGTGGCGGAGGAGGATCGCCGGCGGTGGACCGTGATGGTCCGCCGCTGGGGCGCGGGCCGGTTGTGGCGGCGCGCCGACGAGGTCGAGAGCTGGCTGCTCGGCGCCCCCCGGCCGGACTGGCTGCGAGAGGTCTTCGAGCGGACCCGGCGACGCCCGGGGCTTCGCGAGTGCCTGTCGCTCCAGGACACCCCGGTCCGCGCCGGCCTCTTCCTGCTCCGCGGGGCTCTCCTTCGTCTGAAGCGCTGACCGTCTCCAACCCTCGGCCGGTCAGCTCTCACTCCGGCCCCCCCGGGCTACGCCCGTTTCTGTCCCCTGCCGCCGGTGCCTGTCCTGTGGGACCTCCGCTCGGGCCGCCGTCCCACCGTGGCTGGCGGGCCCGCCTCAGGACGTCTCGTCGCACCACTGGCGGGCGTTCTGGAAGAGCTTGAGCCAGGGGGAGGCCTGGAGGTCGCGGCGCCACTCGCGGGGCATCCAGCTCCACTGCCAGGTGAGGAAGGTGCGTTCGGGGTGGGGCATCATGGCCAGGTGGCGGCCGTCGGGGGAGCAGAGGGCGCCGATGCCCTGGGGAGAGCCGTTGGGGTTGAAGGGGTAGGCCTCGGTGGGGAAGCCGGCGTCGTCGGCGTAGCGGATCGGGGCCAGGCCCTCGGCCAGGACGCGGTCGAGGACGGCGGGGTCGG
The DNA here is from genome assembly GCA_013152925.1 of Acidobacteriota bacterium. Taxonomy (GTDB): domain Bacteria; phylum Acidobacteriota; class Thermoanaerobaculia; order Thermoanaerobaculales; family Sulfomarinibacteraceae; genus JAADFK01. The sequence goes on from JAADFK010000102.1 coordinate 1,144, forward strand.
GGAAGTGGGCGCGTCCCTCGCCGTGCTGGAGCCAGATGCCCAGGGTGGAGCCCTCCATGCCCCGGAGCAGGATGGACGGGCTGGGTTCGATGGTGACGGTGGCGAAACGGGACTCGAAACGGCCGGAGGCGTTCCCGACGAAGCGTGCCTGGGCGGTGGTTTCGAGGCCGCGCCAGGGAACCCAGCCGAGCAGTGCGAAGAGCTGGCAGCCGTTGCAAACGCCCAGGGTGAAGGTGTCGGGTCGGTCGTAGAAGGCGTCGAACTGCTCGCGCAGGGCGTCGTTGAAGCGGATGACGCCCGCCCAGCCCTTGGCGGAGTCCAGCACGTCGGCGTAGGAAAAGCCTCCCACGGCCACGAGGCCGCGGAAACGATCCAGGCTCGCCCGGTCCTCGAGGAGGTCGGACATGCTGAGATCCCAGGGCTCGAAGCCGGCCATCCGGAAGGCCGCCGCCATCTCGCGGTCCGAGTTGGAGCCCTCCTCCCGGAGGATTGCCACCGTGGGCCGCTTGGGGGCGTGCAGGATGGCGGGCGCCGTTGGGGCGGGGGAGAAGCCAAGCCGGTAGGCCGGGGCCGTCCGGCGGGCCAGGCCCGAAGCCTCCTGTTCCACGGTGGCCGGATCGGCCTGCAGCCGTTCCAGGGCGAAGGATGTGGCCTCCCAGGTGTCCCGCAGCGTGCGCATGTCGGCGTCGAGCGCCCACCGCCCCCCCACCGCCACCCTGACGCGCGGCTCGGCCACGGTACGGCCAATGGCCACCGCCGGCACGTCGTGCTCGGCGAAGGCCGCCAGGGCGGCGTCCAGGTCGTCCTCATCCACCTCGAGGACGAGGCCCGGCTCCTCGGCGAAGAGCACGGCCAGCAGCTCGACGCCCGCCGGGGGATCGACCTCGATCTCGATCCCGCAGTTGCCGGCGAAGGCCATCTCCAGGAGGGCCGTGATCAGTCCGCCGTCGGAGCGGTCGTGGCCCGCGCTGACCACACCTTCAGCCAACAGCTCCTGCACGGTCTCCAGTGCCCGGCGGAGCTGCGCGGCATCGTCGACGTCCGGGGGCTCGTCGCCGATCTGGCCGAAGACCTGGGCCAGAGCGGAACCGCCGAGACGGTAGCGGCCGCCGCCGAGGTCCACGTACACAAGCCGTCCACGGCCGGGCAGCTCGAGATCGGGCGTCACCACGGCGGTGATGTCCGGGCAGGTGCAGTAGGCGGAGATCACCAGGGCGCCGGGCGACTTGACCGTCTCGGAGCCCCCCTCGGGGGTGGGTGCCAAGGCGGCCATGGAGAGACTGTCCTTGCCGCCGTCCACGGCGATGCCGAGCTCGAGCATGATGTCCCGCATGGCCACGGCGGCGTCCCACAGGGCGGCCCCCTCGCCCGGGAGCTTGGCGGCCCACATCCAGTTGGCCGAGCAGCGGACGTGCTCGATGGCCGTCAGGGGCGCCCACACGATGTTGCTCAGGGCCTCGGCGACGCTCAGCCGGGCCATGGCGGCCGGATCGAGGAGCCCCTTGATCGGTTGTTCCCCGATGGCGGTGGCGGCGCCGGTGGTCACCAGGTGGCTCTGGGCGATGACGGCCACGTCGGAGACCGTCAGCTGGAGGGGACCGGCGCACTGCTGGCGGGCGACGAGGCCGGTGACGGCCCGGTCCACCTTGTTGGTCAGGAAGCGTTTGGATCCCACGGAGACCAGGCGGAGCACCCGGTCCAGGGCGGCGGCGGCGTCCAGGTCCCGCGGCAGCTCAAGCGGGCGGGTGGGAGGTGTTCGCCGCTCGAGCTCGAAGGTCTTCTGAGGCATGTGGCCCAGCACGTCCTCAAGGGCCAAGTCCACCGGTGTCGTGCCGTCCAGCTCATCGTGGACGACGATGCGTCCGTCGCCCGTCACGTGACCGACGACGGCGAAGGGCACCTTCTCGCGTCGGCAGAGCCCGGCGAAGAGCTCGCGGTGCTGCGGGCGGATCAGGAGGGCGTCGTTCTCCTGGTACTCGGCGCCCCAGATCTCCAGCACCGAAAGGGTCTCGTCGCCCACGGGGATCGCCCGGATCTCGATGCGAGCCCCCTCGGGTTCCACGATCTCCTTGAGGACATTGCAGTTGCCACCGGCACCCTGGTCGTGAATGGAGATGATGGGGTTGCGATCACCCAGCTCGGAGCAGGCCCGGATGACCCGGTTGAGCTTCTGCTCCATCTCGGCGTCGCCGCGCTGGACCGCGTTGAAGTCCAACTCGTCGGCGTTCTCCCCCTGGACCATGGAGGAGGCCGCCCCGCCGCCCATGCCGATGCGGTACGCCGGTCCGCCCACCTTGACCACCAGCATGCCGGGTTCCGGTGCCCCCTTCTCGCTGTGACCGTGGTCGATCAGGCCGATGCCGCCGGAGAACATGATCGGTTTGATCCACTCCCGGCGCTCGCCGTCGGGCAGTCTGAGCCCGAAGGAGCGCGTGAAGCCCTGGATCAGTGGCTCGCCGAACTTGTTCCCGTAGTCGGAGGCGCCGTTGGAGGCCTCGATCTCGATGTCCAGGGGGGACGCCAGGTTGGCAGGGTAGAGGAGCTCCGGGTCCTCCCAGGGGAGCGGCTCGCCGGGGATCCGCAGGTTGCCCACGCAGTAGGCCGCGGTGCCTGCCACCACCAGGGAGGCGCGGCCCGTGGCGTGACCGTCGCGGAGCCGGCCGCCGGTGCCCGTCTCGGCCCCGGGGAATGGGGCGACGCCCGACGGGAAGTTGTGGGTCTCGGCGGTGAAGGTGATGTCGAGGTCCAGCTCGCGGATGTCCAGCGGTCCCGGCCGTCCGGGCTCGTCTGGAACCAGGGTGCGCGCGCGAAAGCCGCGGATGGAGCTGGAGTTGTCCCGGAAGGCGATGACGCTGGGCTGGGGGCTGGCATCGAGGGGCGCGCGGACCACGGCCATCAGGTGCTCCGGCATCTCACGGCCGTCGATGATGAGGCGGCCCTTGAAGAACCAGTGGCGGGAATGCTCGCTGTTGGACTGGGCGATGTCGAAGAGCTCCACGTCGGTGGGGTTGCGGCGGAGCTTCTCGCGGAACATGGCCGTGTAGTAGTCCAGGTCCCAGGCGTCGAAGGCCAGGCCCATCTCGGCGTTGAGGCGCTCCAGCGCGGAACGGCCCTCCTCAAGGACGGGGATTTCCCGGACGGGCGCCGGCTCGAGGCCCGTCTCGAAGCTCGTCAGTGGTACGGGGTAACGGCACTCGGTCATCCGGTCGTGGACCAAGGAGGCGAAGGACGCCAGCTCGTCCTCGCCCAGCGGGCGGGTGGTGCGCAGCAGGTAGCGCCGGGAGCGCTCCAGCCGCCGAACCGTGTCCAGGCCGCAGGCGTGGCAGATGGAGACTGCGTTGGTGGACCACGCGGTGGTGAAGGTCAGTCGGGGTCCGACCTCGACGATGGCGCCGGCGGCGGGGTCGAGGAAGCTCCGGTCTGCGAAGCCGTCGGGTTCGAAGGTCTCGGCCAGGAGCCAGCGAAGCAGGGCATGGTCCGTAGCCGTCAACGGAGTGGCCAATGCGACGTTGAAGCAGAGCTCGGTCTCGATGGCCTCGATGTCCGGCGTCACCTGGGCCCTGGCGGCAGTCAGCAGGGCGGCGGCTTTCGATGGGGTTGAACCGGGCGCGCGGAAGAAGTGCACGACGTCCATGGCGAGGTTGTACCAGGGTTCGCCCGCGTTGGCCAGCCGGAGGGAGGACGGATGACCCAACCCGCCGAAACGGCCCCGCTCCTGCCATGCCGAAGAGGGGATGATGCGGCGGTTCTTGATCGGATCGTATGGTCATGGAGTTTTTGACAGGCGATGCGATGGGTACAAACATTGCATGGGGAATCCCACAAGGAGGTGTGGTTATGGCGATCATCACGATTTCCCGTGGGTCCCTTTCCGGCGGTACGCGTTTCGCCAGGTGTCTGGGAGAGACGCTCGGGTACCGGGTCATCAGCCGCGAAGAGCTGGTCGCTGAGGCCGCCAGGCTGTACGGGGTGGACGAAGAGCTGTTGCAGCGAGGCCTGGCGCGCGGGCCCAGCCTCCTCGAGAGGTTCCGGATCGACCGGGTGATCTATCTGGCCGTGGCCAAGGCGACGCTCTGCCGGATGGTCCAGGACGACGGCGTCGTCTACCACGGGCACGCCGGTCAGCTCCTTCTCGAAGGCGTGGGTCACGTCTTCCGTCTTCGAATCATAGCGCCCATGGCGCTCCGGATCGAGGCGGCCCGGAGGGAACATGGGCTCGACGAAGAGGAGGCGATCGCCTTCATCGAGGCCAGGGACGCCGAGCGGCGATCGTGGACGCGTTTTCTCTACGGCATCGAGTGGGGGGATCCCTCGCTCTACGATCTCGTGGTCAACCTCGAGAAGATCTCCCTCGAGACGGCGTGCACCATGGTGGAGGCGGCGGTGGCCCAGGGCGAGCTGGTCCCTTCGGCGGAGGACATTCGGCGGCTCCACGATCTCTTCCTCCAGGCCCACGTGTCCGCCAGCCTCTTCCTGAACCCGAAGATCGCCGCCGCCGCTGCCGATATCCAGGTGATCGCCTCCGGTGGGAAGGTGCAGCTCAAGGGGATCCTG
>JAADFK010000103.1 GCA_013152925.1 Acidobacteriota bacterium
CCCGCTGGAGGTCTCCCGGCGGAGGGTCACGAACATGCCGGGCGCGGGGATGTCGTCCACCGGATCGCCCGCCCCGCGAACCTCGCCGCGCTCCCACCAGGCCCCTGCCTGGAGAGCCATCCGCTTGGCCACGTCGACGGTCACGGCCAGCTCGACGCCCTGAAGCTGGGCCTCGCCGCGGTTGCGGAACCAGTAGGCGCCGTCGGCCTTGTACCGCTCGATCAGATTCTCGATCCGGTAGAGGTAGCCGTTGAGCGCCAGCTGGACCCGCCCGTCGTGCCAGCGCAGGGCCAGATCCGCCTGCCGGCTGGTCTCCGGCTCGAGGCGCGGGTTGCCCGTGATCGTGCCCCGGCCCGTCAGGCCGCGGTAGAAGCGGTCCGAGAGGGTGGCCTCGCGAAACCCGCGCCCCAGCTGGACGGTCAGGTCGACGTTGCGCCCGAGGTCGAGGCCGGCGGCGGCAAAGCCCGAGGGCTCCGCGTGTGTGATGGTGGTGTCGCCGAAGTATCCGCCGGTGTTCCGGGAGCGCACGGCGTCGAAACGAAGTCCCGCCGAGAGGAGGAACGGCCCGGCGCGGCCGGAAAGCCCCGCGAACAGGCCGAGATCGTCGCGGCGTGCCGAATCGATGGAGACCTCGGAGCCTCCCGGGATCAGGGCGCCGGTCCCGTCCGGCGTCCACGAGCGGTTGACGGCGTGCAGGCCGAATCGTCCCGAAACGTCCAGGCCAAGGATCAGGCGGGCGGGGCCCAGGCTCCGCTCGGCCTCGACCCTCAGCCCGTAGTCCCGGGCGTCCGTGTCGGACCGGGACCGCTTCTTGAGGCTTCCATCCTCGCGGAGCTTGTCCTTGTCCAGGATCAACTCGTAGCTGTCCCAGGTCGCGCTGAGACTGAGCCGTTTCCAGGCGCCGAAGAGCGGCCGCTCCCACGCCAGGTCCAGCCGGTGGGAATTCTCCACCGGATAGACGTAGCGCTTGAGCGGCGAGGGGTTGGGCTTGCCGATGTTCCGGCCCAGGTCCGTACGCCAGCCGAGCTGGAGCATCCCGCCGCCGGCCTCCCGCTGCCAGGCCAACCGGCCGCTCTTCGTCTCGAAGCCGGTGTTGGGGACGGTGCCGTCCGGGCTGGCGTAGTCGTTGGCCGTGCGCCAGGAAACTCCCGCCAGGAGGCCGCCTCCCAGGGCGCTGCCCGAGCCTTCGCCCCAGACAGTCCGCTCGTCGCCTGCCGAGCCCCAGGAGGCGCCCCCCCGCAGACCGAGCCCTGCCCCGGGAGCGGCCATTCGGGATCGGATCCGGATGACGCCACCGAAGGCGTCGGAGCCGTAGGCCACCGAGCCGGGTCCCCGGATGACCTCCACCTCGTCGATGGTGTCAGGATCCAGATAGCTCGCCGAGGGGCCGGCGCGCCGTTCGGTGGTCACCCGGCCATGGTCCAGGATGATCAGGGTTCTCCCCTTGGGCAACCCCCGCAGGGCGGGAACGGCCGCCGGACCGACGCCACTGGCCGAGGCGCCGGGAACGTCCTGGATGGCCTCCGCCACGTGGGCCGGCTGGCGCTGCTCCAGGTCGCTCCGCCCGATGACGGTGACGGCCGCCGCTGGCGGCAGCTCGAGGTCCGGCGACGAGCCGCTGACAACGGTGACGGTCTCGCCCAGCGGCTGTGCCCCGACGGTCAACGGGCCGGCCTCGGGAAGGTGAACGATGGTGACTGGGCGGTAGGCCACACCGTCCGGCCGGGCGATCAGGAGAACGAAGGGCGTCACCGGATCGGGCTCGACGGTGAACCGGCCACGGGCGTCCGCCAGGATCGTGCCGGGACGGCCTCCAATGGAGATCCGGGCGCCGGCCAGGGGGTTGCCCGCCGGTCCAAGGACCCGCCCCTCGAAGGCCGGAGCCGCCGCCGGCCAGCCCAGGATCAGTGCCACGGTGGCAATGGCGACACGGTCAAGAGCGGATCGAAATCGAGGTGAAAAACCTGTCATGGCCGCGGGATCATAGCACCGACAGGTCCTTCTTCACCCCGGCCGGACGGTGGCGGCCTCCCCCGACTCCGGCCCTCCCGGGCCTTCGCTCGGGACGCCCCACCTCCGGCCAGCCGGGCTGGCACCCTCTTGGCCCCCCACACGCCTTCGGCCAGCCACGCTCGTCTCCTCAGGGGTCCCTCGACTTCGGTCCTTTCGGACCTTCGCTCGGGACGCCCCACCTCCGGCCAGCTAAGCTGGCCGGAGGTGGGGCGGTTGCGCTCCGGGGGGTCCTGGGCCACAATCGGCGGGGAGGTGCGCATGGAGCAGCGTTGGCATCACACGACGGTGGTCGCGGTACGCCGGGGCGAGGCCGTCGCCCTGGGCTCCGACGGGCAGGTGACACTGGGGAACACGGTGCTCAAGGGGACCGCCTCCAAGATCCGGCGTCTGGCCGGCGGCAAGGTGCTCGCGGGCTTCGCCGGGTCGGTGGCCGACGCCCTGGCCCTGTTCACCCGCTTCGAGTCCAAGCTCGAGGCCTTCGGCCACAACCTGGAGCGCGCCGCCGTGGAGCTGGCCCGGGAGTGGCGTACCGACCGTGCCCTCCGGCATCTGGAGGCCATGCTGGTGGCCGCGGACCTCAAGACGACCCTGCTGATCTCCGGCACCGGCGAGGTTCTGTCGCCCGACGACGAGGTTGTGGCCGTGGGCTCCGGCGGGGCCTACGCCCTGGCGGCGGCCCGAGCATTGCTCAGCCACACGGAGCTGGGAGCGGCCGACGTGGTCCGGGAGGCCCTGCGGATCGCCTCGGGTATCGACATCTACACCAACGATCACATCACCATCGAGGAGCTGACATCGTGAAGCTGGACAATCTGACACCCAAGGAGATCGTCAGCGAGCTCGACCGCTATATCATCGGGCAGAACGAGGCCAAGAAGGCCGTGGCCGTCGCGCTGCGCAACCGCTGGCGCCGCCAGCAGCTGGACCCCGAGCTTCGTGAGGAGATCGCCCCCAAGAACATCATCATGATCGGCCCGACGGGCGTCGGCAAGACGGAGATCGCGCGCCGCCTGGCCCGCCTGACCGGCTCGCCGCTGCTCAAGGTCGAGGCCTCCAAGTTCACCGAGGTCGGTTACGTGGGACGCGACGTGGAATCCATCGTCCGCGACCTGGTGGAGGCCGCCATCCAGCTGGTGCGGACCGAGCAGTCGGCGGCCGTCAGGGTCCGCGCCGAGCGCGCTGCGGAGGAACGGCTCCTCGACCTGCTGATCCCCGTGGCCGGGGGTGCTGGAGACGAGCGCTGGGAGGAGAGCCGCCGGGCCGTCAAGCGCCTGCTCCGGGACCGCCAGCTCGAGGAGCGCGAGGTGGAGCTCGAGGTCCAGGAGACCCGAATGCCGACGCTGGACCTGTTCACGCCCCAGGGCATGGAATCCATGGGGATCGATTTCAAGGACATGTTCTCCGGGCTGATGGGCAGGAAGGCCCGCAAGAAGATGAAGGTGGCCGACGCCCGGCGTATCCTGGTGGCCGAGGAGGAGGAGCGATTGATCGACCGTTCCCAGGTGGAATCCGAGGCGCTCCGCCGTGTGGAGGAGAGCGGCATCGTCTTCCTCGACGAGATCGACAAGATCGCCTCCCGCGAGGAGGGCGGCCGCGGCCCCGACGTCTCCCGGGAGGGCGTCCAGCGGGACCTGCTGCCCATCGTCGAGGGTACGACGGTCAACACCAAGTACGGTCCCGTACGGACCGACCACGTCCTCTTCATCGCCGCCGGCGCCTTCCACGTGTCCCGTCCCGCCGACCTGATCCCAGAGCTCCAGGGACGCTTCCCCATCCGCGTGGAGCTTCACGCCCTGGGGTCCGACGACTTCAAACGCATCCTGACGGAGCCCGAGAACTCCCTGGTCCGCCAGTACACGGCGCTGCTGGGCACCGAGGATGTGGAGCTCGTCTTCGAGCCGGCCGCCCTGGACGTTATCGCCGAGATGGCGGCGGCCATCAACGAGTCGGCCGAGAACATCGGGGCACGGCGCCTGCACACGGTCATGGAGCACCTGCTGGAGGAGATCTCCTTCACGGCGCCGGACCTCAAGGGGCAGCGCTGGGAGGTGACGGCCCAGATGGTCCGGGACCGGCTGGAGCCCCTGGTCAGCGACCACGACCTGGCGCGGTACATCCTGTGAGGCGGACGGCGGGATGCGGCGTCTCCTGATTCCGGTGCTCCTGGTCAGCGCTGCGGCGCCGGGCTGCGGCCGCAGGGGCCCGCCCATGCCCCCCGTCATCCGGGTGGCCGAGCGGACACGCGATCTTAGCGTGGTCCAGGATGGCACCACGGCCGTGCTCCAGTGGTCCTACCCCTCCATGACCCGCGACGGGGGCCCGCTTCCCGACCTGGAGGCCGTGGAGGTCCTGCGGGCCACCATCCCCGCGTCCCAGGAGCCCAAGGGCAGCGGCTCCCGCTTCCGCACCCTCCAGGCCCAGGTGATGAACGGCCGGGCCGAGCGCCTGGCTCTCCTGGAGGAGAGCGGCCTGGCGGCCGCCACCCGGGGGCCGGACCTGGTCTACCGGGATGACCTGCGCGTGTGGCACGAAGCCAACAAGGGCAAGGGGCCCCTGGTCATCTGGTACGCCGTCCGCTCCATCTGTTGCGGCGGACGGCGTTCCGAGTACTCCAACATCGCCCGGCTGGTCCCGCAGATACCCCCGGGCCAGCCCACGTCGGTGGAGGCGGAACCGGAGGCGGATGGTATCGTGCTGACATGGACACCGGAAAAGGACCTTCCCGTCCTGGTGGAACGGGCCGGGAAGGGCAAGGCATTCCAGAGCGTGACCGCCAACCCCGTCACGCCGCCGTGGAAGGACCTCAGCGCCCGCCAGGGAAC
>JAADFK010000104.1 GCA_013152925.1 Acidobacteriota bacterium
GGTTCGAGTCCGGCCTTCGGCACCATTTCCCCTTCCAGTACCCTCTCCCATCGGCGTCGCCGAGCATGGCACGTGCCACCCATCGCGCCCAGCAGCAGCCGCGACGAACACCCCGAGGAGAAGGTCCCGCCCGGCGGCACGTGCCAGTCTTCGCGTTTCCGACTCCATCGACAAGCTTCACCCACCCGGGGGAAACGCGAAGGCTGGCACTGCACGGCGACACCGCCCGCAGCAGCCGCCGGCCATCGAGTGAGGCGTCCCGCACCGGACTCCGGCNNNCGCTCCGCCGGCCAACGGCGCCCCTCCCCGCCGGAGGAGGACGGCGTTTGCTTGCGGACTCTTCCGGTCCGCAAGCAAACGGACGCCGGAGCCAAGGAGCACCTGCCTCCCTTCGCGAGCGCTGTGGTAAAATACGCCTATGCCACAGGCGGCCACTTCTGATCTCGACCGGAGGGTCGCTCTCCTGGAGGGATGGAAGGAGAGCCAGGAGCCCTTCGTCCTGTCGCTCAAGGACGACATAAGGGAGGTCCAGGCCCGCCTGACGGCGCTGCAAAGCCACATAGACCACCGTTTCTCCGACGTGGAATCCTCGATCGCGGAGCTCTCCAAACGGATGGACGCGCAGCGCGACGAGCTCAAGGGAGACATCGCGGAGCTTCGGACCGAGCTCAAGGGAGACATGGCGGAGCTTCGCACCGAGCTCAAGGGCGAGATGGCGCGGCTGATCCAGAGAATGGACACGCAAACGAGGTGGATCGTCGGCGTTCAATTCCTGACGCTGCTTACCCTTATCGCAGCGCTGCTCCGGCTCGCCCACTGAGGGGAATGGTGCCGAATGGTGTCAGGCAAGCCATCGAGTCATTGTGGCAGGAGGACTCGAGGTCAAGGGTCGATGCCAAGCCGGCGGCGTTAGACGTTTTTCTTGCAGGCTTTCCTGGCTCCCTTGCGCGTCTCGTTGGCGACGCACCGCGTCGCTCACCTCGCCATGAACAGCGACGTGGGCAGCCAGGGCGGGGCGTAGAGCCAAAGCAAGGTGGCGGCGGCCAGGAAGGTGCCGAAGGGGAGCTCGGTCTTGCCGCCGCCCCGGCCCGTAAGGATCAGCCCGACCCCGGTGAGGGCGCCGAGGACGGCGCCGGCTATGAGGATCCACAGGCAGCCCTCGAGGCCGGCGACGGCCCCGATGGCGGCCAGGTACTTGACGTCTCCCCAGCCCATTCCCTCGATGCCCCGGAGGGCCTTGTAGGCGACGATGATGAACGCCGGGATGGCCGCACCCACGGCGGCTCCAAGGATCGACTCCGTCGGTGTGGCGATCCCTCCGGCGAAGGAGAGTGCCAGGCCGAGGACGATGGCGGGGAGCGTGAGCACGTCCGGCAGCAGCTTGTGGTCCAGGTCGATCAGTCCCAGCGCCAGGCTGATCCAGGCGAAGAGAACGGCCTCCAATCCGGCGGCGCTCAGCCCCCAGCGCCACAGGGTCGCCACGGCCAGGAGACCTGCGGCTGCCTCCACCAGCGGGTAGCGGAAGGAGATGGGCTCGCCACAGTCGCGGCATCGAGCCCGAAGGAAGATCCAGGAGAGAATGGGGATGTTGTCGTACCAGCGGATGGCGGCGCCGCAGCGCGGGCAGCGCGAGCGGGGCCGAATGATGGACTGCCGCCGTGGCACCCGGTGGATGACGACGTTGAGGAAGCTCCCCACGACGGTTCCCACCAGGAAGGCGTAGGCGATCAGGAACGGGGGGGGGAGACGATCCATCGATAGAGATCCTCCTGTCTTCGAACCATGGTGTCAATGTCGAATTCGGCGAGATCGCGCGGCGCCCCGCCCATCCGCCGGCGCAGCTCCCGGTCGTTCGCCAGCCGGAGCACGTGATCCGCCAGGGACCCCACGTCGCCCGGCGGGACCAGGAACCCGTCGATGTGGTCCCGGAGGACCTCGGGCGTCCCATCCACGGCGGTCGCCACCACGGGGATGCCGGCCGCCAGGGACTCGACGACGGCGCGGGGCAGCCCCTCGTGGCGGGAGGCGAGCACCCCGATGTCCGTGGCGTTCAAGATCGCGGGAATGTCGTCGCGCCAGCCCGTGAACCGGAAGCGTTCGTCAAGGCCAGCTTCGTGGACCAGTGCCATGGCCCGCCGCCGCAGGGGGCCGTCGCCGGTCATGAGAAAGAAGAGATTCCCCGAGGCCCGGGACGTGCGAATGGCCATGCGAACGAAGTCCAGGGGCGCCTTTTGGGGCTTGAAGTTGCCGATCTGCGTGACGAGCACGGCATCCTCCGGGATACCGAGCTCCAGCCGGACGGTCTCTCCGCCCGAGGCGCCGGTGTAGTCGCCGAGGGGGATGCCGGACCGGATGACGGTGACACCGTCCCGCGGAAAGAGCCCGAGCCGGACGCCCCGCTCGAGGTCGGTTCGGGAGACGGTGATCACGTGGGTCGTCCAGCGCGCCGCGAGCCGCTCGAGGCTCAGGAAAAGCGCTCGGATGGGGGCCGGCTGAAGCGGAGTGAAACCGAAGCCGTGCACGGTGTGGACGATGGCGGGGACACCCTCCAGCCGGGCCGCCAGCCGGCCCAGGATCCCCGCCTTGGAGGAGTGGGTATGCACGATCCGGGGCCGTTCCTGCCGGATGACGCGCCGCAACGCCGACAGCGCCCGGACATCCCCGGTGGGCCGGACCTGGCGCACGAGCTCCGGGACGGGATGGAGGCGGACGTCCTCGAGGGCTCCGGCCTCGGCGTCGAGGACCCCGCCGGGCCCCCAGGCCAGGGCGGGCGAGAGCTCGCGCCGGTCCAGGTGAGCCACCGTGTGAAGGGTGTTGCGCTGGGCGCCGCCGAGCTCCAGGCGGGTGATGATGTGGAGCACCCGCAATGGACCGCTCATGCCCCCTCCGCGCCGATGATCTGGCGAGCGGCCGCCAGGCCGTCCAGCATGGCATCCTCCATGGCCGAGTACACCCACTGCGCCCAGCGGCCGGCCAAGAGGACCCCCCGCCCGGCCAGCTCGCGCCGGATGATGGCCAGGGCCCCGCTGCGGGCGTGGTCGAAGACCACGTAGGCGGGGTCGAGGATCGCCGTTCGCCGGACGAGGATCCTCGAGCGATCGAGGTAGCCGGCGGCCTCGAGGGCCCGCTCCGCCGCCTCGGCCATGGCCTGTGGATCGCCGGCGCCGGGATCCATGCTGACCTCGATGGACACCGTGTGGCAATCCGGGGGCGCCAGGTCGCCGTGGTTGGAGGGGAAACCCACGCGGTAGAAGGGCAGCTGGGGATCGGGGAAGTAGAGCCAGTGTTGGTCGGTGGGGGCAAGGCCCTCGAGGCCGAGGGCCACGTTGAGCACGGACACCCACCGCAGCGCCCGGCGGGCCTCGAGAACCTCGGCCGGCGGCTTGGGACGCAGCCGGTCCACCAAGGCCGGCAAGGGGATGGTGGCGATCAGCCGCTCCCAGGAGAATCGACGGCCGTTCTCCGTTTCCACGACGCGCGCGTCGGTGTCGACGACCCCCGCTCGGTTGCCGGGCTCGAGGCAGCGCAACCTGCCGGCAATGGCGTCGGGAAGGAGAGCGATCCCACCGCGCCGGGGATAGCGGAAGAGGGCGTTGTACCCGACCCGGTTTCGATGAAGACCCAGAGCACCGTCGATGACCTCCTCCAGCGCCGGCTTGGGCACGTAGCGGCCGACCCAGTCCAGGGAGAGCTCCTCGGGCCGGACGCGGTAGAGCTTCTCGTTGTAGGGGAAGAAGAAATGCCGGGCCAGGCCCTCGCCGAAGCGCCCCAGCACCCACCGGCGGAAATCGGCAGGAGCAGCTTCTTCCCCATGCTGGCACCAGGCCCGGACGAAGCCCAGGAGGCAGTCCCGCCGGACCTCGTCGGAGAGACCCCAGGTGTTGATCTGGACCGGGTAGGGGGTCGCCCGGCCGCCGATGACGACGGCCGCGCGGCGCTCGTGGATCTCGAGCTCCTCCCAGAGGCCGAGCTCTTCGAGGAGCTGCCGCGTCTCCTCCCGGGCCACGTGGAGCAGGTGGCCTGTCAGGTCGAAGGTGAAGCCGTCCTCCGCGAACGAGCGGCACGCGCCGCCCGGCGCCTCCTGTGCTTCCAGGACCGTGACCCCGTGGCCGTCGCGCTCCAGGGCATACGCGGCCGTCAGGCCGGCCAGCCCGCCGCCGAGCACGACGGTGCTCACGCCGCCTCCATGGGGACACGGGCCAGCCAGAGCAGCACGGCGACCACCAGGATCGCCACGGTACCCGTCAACCAGAGGGTCGTCACCGGGTCCAGCCAGAGGATGGAGAGCCCGGCACCGCCAATGGCGACCGCCGCACCGTAGATGGCCAGGACGGTCCGCGTGGTGGAGCCTCCCAGCCGCCGGCGCAGGCGCAGGGGAAAGTGATCCGGGCTGCCGTGGTAGATCTTCCGGCCGGCCCGGATCCTGAGGATGCTGACGTAGACGGTATCCACCAGGGGCAGCGCCAGGAAGAAGAGCGGCGCCAGCCAGCCCAGAGGGTTGTGGGCCGTGTAGTCCATGACCATGGCCAGGGCGCCCAGGGTCAGGCCGATGAAGAGGGAGCCGCAGTCCCCCAGGTAGATGGAGGCCGGCGGGAAGTTGAAGCGCAGGAAGCCCAGGAGCGCGCCGATCATGACCACGGTGAAGGCGGCCACGGTCCAGCGGCCGTTGAGGACGGCCACGGCCAGGAGGAAGATCCCGGCCACGACGCCGAGGCCACCCGCCAGCCCGTCCATGATGTCGGTCAGGTTGAAGGCGTTGGACATACCCACCAGCCAGACGATGGTCAGCAGCAGGCGAGCCGGGAGGGGCAGAACCACCACGTGAACCATGATCCCCGCCTTGAGGAGCACGAAGACGGCCACCACCTGGCCGATGACCTTGGCGAAGGGAGTCAGGACGCCGAAGTCATCGATCAGCCCCAGTGTGGCCGCGATGGTGGCGGCCAGCAGCAGGCCGAGCACCTCCACGTCGAAGTCGATGACCATGCCGAGGGCCAGGAGGAAGGCGATGAAGACGGCCAGACCGCCGAGGTAGGGCACGGGCTCACGCTGGGTCTTGAGGTTGCCGTCGGGGGCGTCGGTGACGCCGAAGG
>JAADFK010000105.1 GCA_013152925.1 Acidobacteriota bacterium
GTGTACTGGCAGCCCTGATCCGAGTGATGGATGACATTGGAAGGTCGGCGTTGTTGGAGGGCCATGTCGAGGGCATGGAGCACCAGTTCTGCTCGGAGATGGTTTTCCATGGCCCATCCGACGACTCTGCGGCTGAAGACGTCAATGACCACAGCCAGATACAGGAAGCCCTCACAGGCTCGACGACGACGAATCCATCATGGTGTTCACCAAAACGGGACAGATCCATTGGTGTTTGAGGGCAGGGCCGAGCGCAGGGCGAACGGTGTGATGGCGGTCAGAAAGAGTGCGGTTCTTGTCAACGTCCCTCCTCCGCGAGAAAGAACAGCGGTGGCCGGCGGGCCTACTCCACGCTCCGGAGCGGAACGACGCGGCCGCGGGGCCGGCGCGCCAGCGGCAGCCGGAGCGGACGCAATGTGTTCCGGGCCCAGGCACCGGTGAGGACCTTTTCGAGGGCGTTGCCGGGGACCTCCTGGTGGTTGGCCGGGTCGGGGCCGAGGCGAAAGTTGAACGCCGTCACCTCCTGTACCCACGGCGGCCACTCCGGCTCCCACGCCCACACCGCCCAGTTGAGGCCACGCCGCTCGAGGAGATCGATTTCGTCAGACAGGTACTGGTCCGCCCCCTGCTCCCAGCGCATGACCCCCATTTCGTTGACCGCCACGACGACCCCGTTGTCGGCGGCGAAGGAGTCCACCGTCGCCAGCAGTGACTCCAGCCAGCTCCGGTCGACCGTCTCCGGAGCTCCGTCCCCGTCGGCGTCGAAGGTACCCGGGTACGAGAGCGTCGGCGGGGGCTCCTGATGCGTGTAATCGTGCGGCGCGTACTGGTGGACCGCGTAGATGGTCCGCCGGTCGGCGACCACCCGCATGTACGGCAACCAGTCCACGCCGCTGTACCCCATGCCGCCGACGAGAATCGGCATGGTGGCGTCCACCTCCCGGATTGCCGCGATGATCCTCGGGTAGAGCTGGTTCCAGTCGTAGGTCGTCCCGGCGTGGGTTGCGTAGAACGCCTCGGGGTCCCATTCGTCGAACCATACATCGTTGGAGTTGGGCTCCACCATCAGGTCATAGCCGACCACCGCCGGGTTGCCGGCGTACCGTTGGGCGGTGGCGCGCCACATGGCGACCCACGCGTCCTGGGCGGCCTGGTCGCGCCATACCTCGTCGTTGAGGTAGCCGGGGTCGTACCAGGTCTCGCCGAAGCAGCACACGCTGAAATCGGACCTCCCCGGCCCGGAACGAAAGCTGATGACGGCAAACAGACCCGCGCGCCTGGCCATGCCCAACAGCCGATCGAGGTTGTCCCGCGCATCGGTGTCCAACCTGTACGGAGGCTTCTGGGTGTACAGGCCGGTGTGCGAGATGTTGACGTAGTTGGCGCCCAGCGCCGCCAGGCGGTCGAAGTCCGCCTGGACGTACGGGGGCCCGATGGGGCCGGGACCCATGAGCTCGGTGCCGTCCAGCTCCGGGTAGACGCGCCGCTGGTAGATGTTCGCCCCACGAAGCTGGGTCGGCCCGGTCCACAGCAACCAGGGGTCGCCAGCTGCCGCAAGGTGTGGTCCAGCCACGACCCACAACATGGGGACGAGCAGCCGGACTCCCCGGCGTCCCAGATACCATCTCGGCTCGCGCCTCTTCAGCACCATTTCTCTCCCCTTTCCTGGTCGCGTTCCCCGCCATCGTCCTGCCATCCTGACAGAGTGCCACTGACCGATGAACGACCGCGGAGGCCGATATCCTCATCCGCGACCGTTCCAGCCCCCCCGTCACGGGTTCTTGCAACACCGGCAATGCCAGCCCACCCCACCAGGACCTTCCGCATCCGCCCTCTCTGCTGCCTCGCGGACCAGTGTGCCGCAACGCGCCCACTGGGGAACATTGAGGGGAAGCAGGGCCGGCATCGTTGATAGGTTGTCGGAGGGCACATGGCTGGAGGCACGATGACCACGCCGCCCGGCTCACCCGGTGGCGAGCCAGCGGCCGTTGGCGGCGGACTCACCCGGAGCGCCGTCCGTTCGGCGCGCCGGGACGAGCTGGCGGATGCGGAAACCAACGGGTCGTCCGCGAGAGGGGTGCAAGGTTGTTGCGCTGTTCACAACTTCCGTGGTTACAGGAGATATGGTGGCGTTGACCCTTGCTTCACACCACGGTGGGGCTGCATGCACGACGTGCCGGGGCCGTTCCGGAGCGCGGACTTCAGTCGGCAGAGACCGTCATCGTTTCCATTTCCATGGGGCTCAAGGAAATGCGGGCCAACGCCCACGCTCCATGGCGGAAAGAGCAAGGCAACAACCTCATGCCGGCCCGACTTGATCCGGTCAGCATGTACTTATATTATTGTTCAGTTGATTATGGACGAGATAGATGCCCGGCGGCTCCAGGCAGGTATCCTGCGCGCGGTTCGTGCGACCTGCCCCGGCTGGCTGAACGCCGACATCGAGGACCTGGCCCAGGCGGCCACGCTCAAGGTTCTGGAGCGGTTTCAAACCCATGAAGACGCCGCGAATGAGCTCCCCATGAGTTACCTGTGGCGCACCGCCCACTCGGTGGTTGTGGATGAGATCCGCCGGCGGCGACGCCGGCCCGAAGTGTCTCCGGACGACGGTTTCAGGGACCGTACTCCGGCTGGCGACGCCGAGGGGCCGGAGGCCGTGGTCGCAATGAGCCGGCTGAGCGCGGCGGTGCGCGGTTGTTTGGAACGCGTGGCCACCGCCCGGCGCCGTGCGGTGTCCCTCCACCTTCTGGGATACGGTGCCGCCGAGATCGCCGGTCTCTGCGGCTGGGGGGCGAAGCGGGCCGAGAACCTCGTCTACAGAGGGCTGGCCGATCTCAGGGCGTGCCTGCGTTCGAAGGGATACGGGTATGAAAGGTAGCCCCACTGTGGATGTCCTGCGCGCCGCCCTGGCCGACGCCGGTCCGGGTGTCGACCTGCCGGGCTCCGAGGATCTCGAGAAGATCCAACGCGCTGTCGACGGACAGCTGTCCCGGCGGGAGGTCCTCGCCCTGGCCGACAGGACGGCCGACGATCCCGGGCTGGTCTTGGCGTGGCGGTTGGCGCTGGAGCTGCGCGAACAACTGGCTCCGGCCGCTGCTCCGGCCCCTGTCCCCGTCCGGGTCCCCCGCCCCAGCCGGCGCACCGTGCTGGCCGGCCTCGCCCTCGCCGCCAGCGTCGTTCTCGTGGTGTGGTTTGGCCTGCCTTCACGGAGCGTGAAGCGCGGCTCGGGCGAGCCCACGATCACGACGCCGCTGGCCGACGGCGCAGCGTTGCCGCGCAACCGGTTCGAGCTGGTCTGGACCGCCCCCTTCCCACGGGCCAGCTTCGATGTGGACGTCCTGACCGGCGACCTCAGGCGGATCTACCGCGCTGAGGGGGTTCGAGCCACGCATCTGGTCGTGCCGGCCAAGGCCCTGGCGGGAATCCCCTCCGACGGAACCGTCCTGTGGCGGGTGGAGGCACTGGCGCCGAGCGGTCAGCTCGTCCTCTCCCCCACCTTCGTGCAACGGCTGGAGTAGCCGGTGCGCTGGGTTCTCCCCCTGGTGGTGGCCACCTGCTCCGCCATACCGGCCGGGGGCGCCATCCAGGCCACCAGCTTCGCCGATTGCGACCGGCTCGTTGCCGGCAAGCCGGACGATCTCGAGTCGTACCGCTGCTACTGGATGATCGCCAGGCGCACCGGCCAGAGCCTCCAGGCCCTGGAGGCGCTCGGCTCCCTGGCTGCCAGCCGCGGAGCTGATCCCAGGATCGACCTCTACCGCGCCGCCATCCTCGGTGACATGGGAGACCCCAGCGCCGAGGATTTCGCCCGGTCGGCGACCGGCGGTTGTGAGGCGATGAAGGAATGGACGTGTGCCACCTATGGCCATCTCACCCTCGCCTGGTACGAACGACGATCGCCGGAGAACGCCCACCGGGAGCTCACCGCGGCACGCCGCACGGCCCTGGCCGCGAACGACCCGGTGCTCCTGGTCCGGGTCGATCTCGGCCTCGGCTGGCGGTTCGTGGCCGAATGCGAGCTCGGCGCGGCCCGTGCCGCCTTCGCGCACGCGCTCCGATCGCTGGGCCCCAGCGGCCCGTTCGATGCCCGAAACAGCGCCCTGAGCGGTCTCGGCTATCAGGCCTGGGCGACGGCCCGCTGGCAGGAGTCGCTCGACTGCTACCGTCGCGCGGCAGAAGAGGCCCGCCGTGCTCCGGATCTGTTCCTGGAAGCACGGGCGCTGTACAACGCCCTGTTCGTCGAGCTCGAGCTCCGCCGGGAATCCGACCCGGGTGCACGCCCTCTCCTGGCCGGTTGCGAGGAAGCTCTGACGGCAGCCGAACGCGCCGGAAACGTCGTGGCCGCCGGGTGGGTCCACCTCATGATCGCCGCCGCCGACGTACCCCCAGACCGCCAGCTCGAGGAGCTGGACCGGGCAATCGAAATGGGCCGATCCACGGGCTCGTACGACCTGGTCACGACCGCGTGGCGGATGCAGGCCAACAACCTCGCCGCTCGGGGCCGCATGGAAGAGGCTGTCGCCAAGGCAACGGAGAGTCTGTCGCTGGCCCGCTCCATCCGGGACCCGAAGCAGGCGCTCTGGGCACTGGAGCTGAGAGCCCAGCTGCGGTTTGCCCACGGTGATCTGCAGGCCGCACGCAAGGACGCCGCCAAGGTCCTGGAAGAGCTCGACCGTCTCCTGGCCACCGAGCCCTTCGCACGGGACCGGGCCGGCGTGGAGGCCCACTTCGCCAACGGGCCGTACACCTTCGCCTACGCCCTTGCCACGGCCGGCGAGGTGGACCTGGCGCTGGCCATCTCCGATCACTTCCGCGGCCGATCCGTGCTCGCCGGCCTGGCGCCCAGACCGGGCCCCGAGGCCATCGACCTCGAAGAGGTGCGCCACGAGATCTCCGGCATGCAGCGTCGGCTGTTCCTTGCCGGGAAGGCCTCCGTTCGCACGGTGATTCTCGAAGATCTCGTGGAGCTCGAGCACCGGGAGGAAGAGATCCTGGGCCGACTCCAGCTGCCCGCCGGCCCGGTCCGGCCCGATCCGGCCCTGGCGGAGATCCAGGCCGCCCTGGACGCCCAGACGGCGATCCTCTCCTTCCAGCTGGCGCCCGGGCTCGGGATGGACGGCGACCAGACCAGCTCCTGGGTGGCAGCGATTGACAGGAGTGGAGCCCGCGTCCTGCCGCTGCCGCCGGCGAGCCAGCTGGCGCCGGCCGTGCGGGCCTTCCGCGGCCTGCTCCTGCGCGGCGATGCACCCGAGCGATCGGCGGCGTCCGCACTGGGCCGGCGGCTGCTGGGCGACGCCCTGGCCGGTTTGCCCGAAGGAATTACCCGGCTGGTGATCGTGCCCGATGCGCCGCTCCACGAGCTGCCCTTTGCGGCACTGCGCCTGGCGCCCTCCCTTCCCCCCGTGGGGGAACGCTATACCTTCGAGCAGTCGGAGTCCCTCGCCGGCTGGCTTGCCCGGGCCCGCAGGAGGAGCGGGAGGCTCCCGGCACAGGCACTGGTGCTGGCAGACCCCCGCGTCGCCACACCGGCGCCGGACCCGGGCGCCACGCTCTTCAGCCGGTCGCTCGGTGCGCCTGCGGCTCCAGAGCTTCCGGGCGCCCGTCGTGAGGCGGCGGTGCTTCGCAGAGCCCTGGGGAGAGGCGCGGTCATCGAGACCGGCGCCAACGCCACCGAGAGCCTGGTCAAGGAGGCGGACCTTCGCCGTACGGGTCTCCTCTACTTCGCCGCCCATGCCTGGGTCGACGCGGACCATCCCTACCGTTCGGCCCTGGCGCTGGCTCCGGGCGGCGGCGAGGACGGGCTGCTCCAGCTCCGGGACGTCGCCTCCCTCCGCCTGAGCGGCGCCATCGTCGTGCTGGCCGCCTGCAACAGCGCACAGGGCGAGGTGTTCGCGGGTGAGGGCGTTTTCAGCCTCGCCCGGGCGTTTCTTGACGCCGGAGCGTCCGCGGTCGTCGGCAACCTGGGCGACATCGACGACGAGTCGGCCGCCCGTGTGATGGAGGAGCTCATCAGGGGGCTCGCCCGCGGACGGCCGCTGGCCGAGGCGCTGGCC
Source organism: Acidobacteriota bacterium (assembly GCA_013152925.1). Taxonomy (GTDB): domain Bacteria; phylum Acidobacteriota; class Thermoanaerobaculia; order Thermoanaerobaculales; family Sulfomarinibacteraceae; genus JAADFK01. Next base: position 6,054 of record JAADFK010000105.1, read on the forward strand.
CGAGCGAAGCGGCGAGCCGTCGCCCGCGGCCTGCCGCCGGCCGCCTGGGCCTCCTCCATCCTCATCGGCGATGGCACAGCTCGGCTCAAGGGAGTGCAACGCCACCCGCTGCTCTGGCTCGCGCTGGCGGCGGGGGTTGGCGCCGTGGCCCTGCTGTTCGCCTGGCTCACCCTCCGCAGGCCATCCCGCCCGAGCTGATTCCCGGCCTTCCGGGGGAGCCACGGGACGACGCGCAATCGCCTGGTGAGGGGTTTTCGCATCCCCGACGTTGTTCAGCTGTAGCCAATCGTGTTGACTCGAAAACAGCGGGCGCGATGGACGCGTTCGCATGAAAAGGGGGGCAAGATGACTTGGAAGATCTGTTTCTGGAGAGCATGGACTGGCGTGTGCGCGATGTTGCTTGCGTTACCGCTCTTCGCGTCGTTCGCCGGCACGGACGTGTTCCTGCCCTCGGTGGGACGGGGTTCGGGCAAGCAACAGTCGCAATGGTACACAACGGTGTGGGTCTACAACCCGCAGACCGCTCCGGTCAACATCACCGTGTCGTTTCTCAAGCGCGACCAGCCGAATCCGTCGCCGCTGACCTACAACGACACCATCCCCGCCGGCGACGTGCGCAAGTACGAGAACGCGGTGTTCACCCTGTTCGGCGTGGAAGGGTTCGGGGCGCTCCGCGTGACCGCGAGCGAGCGTGTCGTCGTCAACGCCCGCATCTTCTCCCAGCCGCCGGCTGGAGAGGACGACAGCGTCGGCCAGTTCATGGGGGCCGCGCCGGCGTCGTTCGCCATCGGGCAGGGGTCGAAGAGCCAGATTCTCGGCCTCTACCAGACGGTGCCGGAGGCCAGCTCGACCTACCGGTACAACTACGGATTCGTCGAAACCACGGGCCATTCTGCGACGGTGACCACCCGGGCGTACGACGAGAACGGGGCCCTGCTGGCCACCGACACCCTGACGCTGGGCGCCTACGAGGCACGTCAGTACAACGTCACGGACCGCTTGCTCGGCTCGACGGAGGTGGACAACGCGCGCATCGAGGTGGAGGTCACCGGCGGACTGGGCGAGGTTATCGCCTTTGGCACCGGCCTGGCCAACAGCTCGAACGACTCGTCCGTCTTCGAGATGACCTTCGCCGACGACCTCCTCGCCGGCAACAGCTCGGGAGGCGGGAGCGGCGACATCACGGCGGTCAACGCGGGCGCCGGTTTGAGCGGCGGCGGCTCCACCGGGGACGTCACCCTGGCCATCGCCAACGGTGGCGTCGCCTCCGCCATGCTCGCCAACGGCGCCGTCAGCAAGGCCAAGCTGGCAGCGTCGGGGGGGAGCAGCGGCCAGGTGCTGGGAACCGACGGCTCGGGCCTCATGTGGACAGATGTCAGCGGCGGCCTGCAGCTTCCCTACTCCGGCTCCGCGTCGGCCGCCGACGCGCTCTTCATCACCAACAGTGGAGGCGGCCGCGCCATCCGGGCCGTCGCCACCAGCGATACCGCCATCTGGGGCGTGACCACCAGCGGCTTAGCCGGTGTTCACGGCCAAAATACCAGTGGTAGGGGTGTCATAGGTATCAGCAGCAGCGAATCGGGCGTGGAGGGCGAGAGCGACACGTACATCGGCGTTTACGGACACAGCGAAAGCGAGCGTGGCGTCTTCGGGCGCTCGAACGGCGCCGGCAAGGGCGGCGTGGCCGGACAGAGCGACAACGGCGCCGGATTCGGCGTCCACGGCTTGAACGTCGCCACCGGCGCGAGCGGCTTCCTCGGCGGTACAGCTGGCATCTTCGCATCCACCGGTGTGTACGGGACGAGCACGAGCGCAGCCGGCGTTGGCGTCATGGGCGTGGTTACAACGGGCAACGCCATCGGTGTTTACGGCCAGAGCACCACGGGCACCGGGATTCTTGGCAGCAGCACCGGCGGCGATGGCGTTTTCGGCTCAACCAGTGCCGACGACAAGGCGGGGGTTCATGGAGCGAGCTCCTCCACCGGCGGAAACGGCGTCTACGGCATCGCTTCGGGCACCAATGGTACCGGTGTCAAGGGCGAGGCGAGCTCCGGATCTGCGGCCTACGGCGTCTGGGGCGTAAGCTCCAGCGGGTATGCCGGGTACTTCGACGGGAACGTCTTCGTCTGGGGCGATCTCCATGTCGCCGGCACCCTCAGCAAGAGCGGTGGCAGCTTCAAGATCGACCACCCCCTCGACCCCGAGAACAAGTACCTCTCCCACTCCTTCGTCGAGTCGCCGGACATGATGAACATCTACAACGGCAACATCCGCACCGATACGGACGGCTATGCCGTGGTCCAGCTCCCCGGGTGGTTCGAGGCGCTCAACCGTGACTTCCGCTACCAGCTGACGGTGATCGGGCAGTTCGCCCAGGCGATCGTCGCGGAAAAGATCCATGACGGCCGGTTCGTCATCCGGACCAACCTGGGACAGGTCGAAGTCTCCTGGCAGGTGACCGGCATCCGCCACGATCCCTGGGCCAACGCCCACCGCATCCCGGTGGAGGAGGCCAAGCCCGACGCGGAACGGGGGACCTACCTCGCCCCCGAGGTCTACGGAAAACCTGCGAGCCAGAGCCTCGACGCGAGGATCTCCACGCGCCGCCGCGAGGGGCGGGAAACCGTCGAAAACGAGGAGTGAACGGGCCCATCGGCTGAAGGGGGCCGGAAGAGGACGGCGCGCCGTCATCGGCAGGTACGGGCTTCCCGGTTCGTGCCGGCACGCCGGTGGCGGCGCCCCCCCTTCAATCCGGAACGGACTGGCATCCGGGAGACCCATCGAGGCCCGGGCGTGGCTGGCCGGCATGATGGGGCTTCTCCGCCGCCCGAAGGACCGTTCAGGACACGGGCCACGCCCTCGATGCCGCCCCGGCCCCACCGGGGAGAAGACCCGGTGGATGAACCTCCCGGCCGGCCGGCTTTCCTCTCGATCCCGGACCTGTGCTCAGCCGTGGCAGGTCTGGCAGAACTCTCCCGGCATGCCACCCTCGTGGCAGGTGGAGCAGGTATCCAGCTCGAGCTTGTGCTCCAGGAACAGCTGGCCGTGGGTCTCGGCGAAGTCGTCGGGATGGGGCATGGTGACGCCGTGGCACTCGTTGCACTCGGCCGGGGTCAGGGCGACGCCGCCGTGGCGGCTCAGCTCGGTGTGGCAGGTGGTGCAGTCGATATCGTGCTTGGCGTGGTTGGCGTGGCTCAACGCCATCCCCTTCCACAGGATCTCCTTCTTGGGGCCGCCTTCGTGGCAGGGTGTGCATTTCTCCCGGGATTCCCTGCCGCCATGACACGCCAGGCAGGTCTTGAAACCGACCTTCTTGACCAGCTGCCCCATGGTCGAGCGGAAGCTCTTCGGGTGCGGGAGCGGCACATCCGTGTGGCAGCTCCCACAGGCCTTCTTGCCCCACGACATCTTGCCGTGATCCGAGTAGGGCGTGTGACAGGAGGTGCAATCGCCCACGACCCCGGCGTGCTTGGCGTGGGGGAAGGGCACCCCCTGCCAGGTGACGGTCTTGGCGATCGTCGTGTGGCACCGGGCGCACTCGTTCGCGGTCAGTCTCTTGGCATCGGCGATCCGTGGAAAGCGCGTCCGGGAACCGGCGGCCTTGAGTGCGGCGTTCGACGCCCGCACCGCGTCGTCCAGCTGCACCGCCGCGAACACCACGTTGTGGACACCGTGGCCAACCTCCACCTGGCGGAGCCTCTTCTGAGCCAGTGCGACCTGCTCACGGGCGCTTCTCGGGACTCTCTGGCCGCGGACCGCGGAACGCGCTGCCGTGACGGCCCGTCTGGCGGCGGCCAGGTCTCTCCTGAGCATCCCCTTCCAGGCGCGGAGGATCCTATCGTAACCGGGGCCGTGGCAGTCGTCGCACGCCTTCCCCGAGCCAAGCTGCACCTCGCCGTCACCCAGCGCCTTGGCAGCGGTGTGGCAGCCCTCGCAGTGAACGTGGACCTTGGCCATGGCATCCGGAGCCGGCTTGGCGCCGGGGTCCGCCGCCGACACGCCGAGGTACAGGCTTCGTGTCGCCGTGTGGGTATCGCGGTGGCAGTTCGCACAATCCGTATCTGACGCGACGGAAAGCGGATGGACCTTGTGTTCGATCGGATGGTGGCAGAAGGTGCAGGCGAAGCCCTGCTCGTCCACGTGGACCCTGTGAACCAGCTTGACGTTGCCGTACTTCTCGGCCCGGTCGCCCGCCGTGTGGCAGACGACGCAGCGGTCACGGTCGACGTCGCCCACCCCCTTGTTGACATCCGCATGGCAGCCGATGCACTTCATCTTCTCCTTGGCCACGAGCGTGTGGTCGTACCGGTCCTTGGGGAGCTTGGTCACATCGTGACAGAGCTGGCAACGGGAGATGTTCTCCTCCCACCCCAGCTTCCGGAAGTGGCAGATGGCGCACGCCGCGGTGCTGACCGGTTTCTTTCCGGTGCCGTGAACCAACGATTGATGACAGGTGGTGCAGGCCGGCTTGAGGCCCCGTTTGATCTTCCCCAGGTGGTCTGCGTGTGAAAAGCGCACGCCGCGCCACTGGATGGCACCCCCCGTCAGGACGTCGGCGTGACAACCATCCCGGGTGCACCCGGCCTCCGGCGCAGAGTGGAAGGCCGTCGTCGAACCGGTGTCCGTCATCCTCTCCGTCACGAGGGCGATGGCCACCTTCTGGGCGCGGACGGCGCCCTCCGCACCGGGCTCGAAGTGGCACGCGGCGCACGGAACGTCGGCGTGGGTCGAGGCCTTCCACGAGGCGACATACTCCGTGAGCCACGGGAAGCGTGCATAGAAGGACGGGTCGGTTCCGACCTTGAGGAAGGCCCAGAAGGCCAGCACGAGAATGACGGCGATGACGACCGTGCCAAGGACCAGCCGCCGCAGCTTCGCCTTGGCCCTGGGGTCTTCCTCGTGGATCGGCGGAAGGCCGTCGCCGCCGCCGTGTTCGTCGCCGGTTGCAATGAGCTCATCGGCCATGGTCTCGCCCCACCTTCCGTTCCTGTCCTCGGTACTTACCGTAACGGTTTGTGATTAATTTCGCAAGGTTTTCCATGCTTACTCAATTGTTTGTCGAAGCCCCGGCTGATCGCAATCCCGCGCAGCATCCGGTTGACGGCCAAGGACCTCCGGCCGGCAGCGGCATGACCACACCCGCGCGCGCCGATTTCGCGGAGTGTTGAAGAACACAACGCCGAGTCCTTCGCGCCGGCCCCATGAGCCACAAACACGACGGCCGGCCGGTTGCAACCGGCCGGCCGTCTTCTATCGAATGCGCAGCCTCAGCGGTAGCCGAAGAGCATGGCGTAGAGGATCAGGAACACCAGGGTCAGACCGATGGTCAGCGCCGCGAAGCCAAAGCCCCTGAGCCACCGGAGCTTCTTCCTGGGCATGGGGCCCGCGATCCGTTCGTCCGGATCTTCCATTTCGAGGAGGGCCTCGTATTCACCGGGCTTGTCGTGCTTGAGCTCTTCCAAGGGAACACGGCCCGTGAAGATCACCGGGTCCATGGGGAACTTGTCCGGACGGAAGTGGGTGTTGAAGAAGTGGATGGTAAAGATGAACGCCGTGGCCAGCAGGGCCTCGTCACTGTGGATGATCTGAGCGACGTTGATGACCCAACCGGGCAAGATGCGAGTGAAAACCGTCGGGAACCAGAGCATCAGACCGGTACCACCGATGACGAACACGCCCCAGAACACGGCGAAGTAGTCGAACTTCTCCCAGTAGGTGAACCGTCCGAACTGCGGCCTTTCGCCAAGGCCGAGGAACCACTTCAGGCTCTGCCAGAACTGCTTGATGTCGTTGAGCGTGAACATCATGGAGTCCGGGCCGAAGATGAACTGGAGCCAGCCCTTGCCGGAAGCCCGCTTGAACCGGAAGATCTGGCGGATGTGGAAGAGGAACAGCGCCAGAAGTGTAACGGCGGCGATCCGGTGCAGGACGCTCGTCACCTGGAATCCACCCAGCACGCGGGAGATTGCCACGGCCCAGCCCATGTAGGAGAACTTCAGCGTCATCCCGGTGATCGCCAGGGTGAAGAAGCTCAGGATCATGATGATGTGCATGATCCGCTGGGTCCTGGTGAACCGTACGTAGAACCTGTCGTGCGGCGTGTCCTTCAAGTGCGCCCAATGCTCCCGGGTCCGCCACAGGCGGAACAGCCAGAGCAGCGTGTGAACCAGGAAGAACGCCAGGGTTCCAACCAACAACGCCGTCATGAACAGGTAGGCGTAGTAGAGGTACGGATACTTCTTTGGGTCGTGGTGGGTCGCATGGGTCAGGTAGCCGGCAAACTGCCGGTGGGCGCCCTTGTGGCACTTGGCACAGGTGTGGACGACGTTCTTGTAGCTGAGCGTGGATCTGGGGTCGTCCGGCGGCAGGATGTTGTGGGTGCCGTGGCAGTCGTAACACTTGGCGGCACCTTCGTCCCCAAGGCGGGTGGCCTTGCCGTGGACCGTGTCGAAGAAGGTCTCGGCCTCGGGCTTGTGACACTTGCCGCACTGCTCCATCATCTTCGTCCGGAAGCCCTTGACATCGATCCGGCTGATGGTGTGCGAAGTGTGACAGTCCTCGCAGGTGGGGAGCTTCCTGTCGGTCTTGGTGTTGCCCGGCCAGTGGACGCTGGTCTTGAACTCGTTCTCGATCCCCTGGTGGCACACGCCGCAGGTGTCGGCCAGGTGCGCGGGGTTGATGGACGAGTCCGGGTCGCTCTTGGGAAGCTCGTGGTGCGCGGTGTGGCAGGCGGCACAGTTCGCCGCGACCACCAGGCCCGCCTTCAGCAGCCCCTGTCCGTGGACACTATCGATATAGCTCTGGACGATGTTCTTGGCCTGAGGAATCTTCTTGGCGATCACCTTGGCCACTGGCTGACCCTTGGCGTGGCACCGGGCGCAGAGCTTGGGCACGTTGGTGGCGAAGGTCGGTGAGGACGGCAGCTTGTGGCTCTGGGTTGCGTGGGCGGAATGGCAGGTCAGACACACCGGGGCGTTCGGATCCCCCTGAGCGGCCCGCCGACCATGGATCCCGGTCTTGTAGCGTTGCACCACATCGGCATGACAGATACTGCAATCGACCTTGTGTTTGATGGCAGCACAGGGCCTCTTGACGGCCGTGCTCACCTCGTTGTGGCACTGCGCGCAGGCCACGCCGCCATGGCTGGAGGCGTTGAAGGCCGCCTCGTCCACGTGGAGCGAGATCCTCTTCCCGCCCTTTTCCATGAAGATGTCCTTCTTGGCGTGGCAGCGCATGCACTCCTTGTTGGCGACTCTCTGGAGGTTGACCGGGGTCCTCCGGATCTTGTGAGGCCGGTGGCAATCGACACAGGACGGGATCTTGTGCGGCGCCTCCTCCCACAGCTTCCCGGCGATCACCTTGACGTGAACCTGCTCGATCCGGGAATGGCACTTGGTGCAGGTCTTGGCGACGTTCTTCGGATTGATGCTGGAGTCAGGGTTGCTGGGATCGAGGATCAGGTGCGAGTTGTGGCAGGAGGTGCAGACCGCCGTCACGCTGAGCCCCATCTTGAAGAGACCCTGCCCGTGGATGCTGAGAGAGTAGTTCTTGAGGATGTTCTTCTCGGGGATGTTCCGCTCGAGCGAGACCTTGGACCCCTCGTGGTGGCAGCGCCCGCAAAGAACCGGAACGTTGAGCTTGGCGGTCGGAGAGCTCGGGTCGGAGATGGGGAGGATCTCGTGATGGTTGTGGCACGTCACACAGCTGGGTGCCAGGGGGTCGCCCTTCAGGGCGGCGCGAGCGTGGACGCTCCGCCTCTGGTCCTTGACCTCGTTGGGATGGCACCGGCCGCAGACCTCGATTTCCACCTGCTCCGTTCTCGGCTTCGCCATGGAATGGCCCTGGTGGCAGTCCGTGCAGGCCGCGTTCGGGCGATGATCGCTCTTCGTACCGTGGGCGCTCCGGGCAACGACTCTCCTTTCGGCACGGTGGCATTTCCCACAGAGCAGCCCCACCCGGTCCGGGGCCACCGTCGATCCCGGCTCGTCCGGGGGCAGAACATCATGGTGACCGTGACAGGTAACACACCCCTTGGAAGGATCCGACCGAGAGATCGCCCACGTGGCATGGGGACCGTTCTTCAGCTCGTCGAACACGTCCTCGTGACAGGACTGACACTTGACCGGCGCCACGATCTCCTTGTGCGGAAAATCCGAGTCTTCGAGATCGCTGTGGCAGGCGATGCACTGCAGATCACCGTGGGCCGAGCGATTGAAGACCTCGTCATCGACAAAGACAGAGACCTCCTTACCGTTGCGTTCCCCGGTCAGGTCGTGATCCGAATGGCAGGTCAGGCAATCATCGTTGGTCTGGGCGAAGCCCACTCCGCCAAGCCCCAGAACCGTCAGAAACAGGATAACCATGAAAGCGCCGCGAAGATACCGGCGCCATTGGCGGGCAATCGCTGTTTCCGAACGGCGTTCCCCGGGTAGAGACCTCGACTGTATCAACGTTTCTCCTCCCCCAACGGAATCTCGGCCACGTCGTGCCGGGCATGACTCTATCCTCATGTGAAAAGAATTTCAAGCGAGACAAGGTCAACAGAAGGTATTGAGAACAGAACCCTATCTCAGAAACGTGACAAGGTCCGGGAAGAGCCGGGCGACTCTCCACTCATTTCCACCGGCCTGGAATCTCCGCGCCGCAGCCCGGGCAACGCCCCCCGGAGCCGGAGAGGAGGTTGGACAGCACCCGGAAGCCCCAGCGCTCCACGAGGACCTTCCCGCAGGAGGGGCAGAGGGTGTCTTCGGCGTGGGGCACCCGGCCAGGGAGGTTCCCAGCGTAGACGAAGCTCAGCCCCGCCTCGAACCCGGTTTCTCGAGCCGCGGCCAGGGTGGAGGCCGGCGTGGGGCCTCTGTCGGCCATCCTGTAGTCCGGGTGGAAGGCCGTCACGTGCCACGGAATATCCCGCGAGACTCCCGCCAGGAACGAGGCGATCTCCCGCAGCTCGCGCGGTGTGTCGTTGAACCCCGGGACGACCAGTGTCACAACCTCGACCCAGAAGCCCCGGTCCACCAAACCCCGGATCGTCTCCAGGACGGCTGCGAGGCGTCCCCCCAGCCCGCGGTAGGCCTCCTCGCGGAACGATTTCAGATCGACCTTGTAGATGTCGGTCACCGGCCGCAGGTAGTCCAGGACCTCGGGCGTGGCGTGGCCGTTGGAGACGAAGCCCGTCACCAGGCCCTCCTCCTTGGCCAGGGAGAAGATTTCGTGTGCCCACTCGGCCGTGATCAGCGGCTCGTTGTAGGTCGAGACAACCGACCGGCAGCCCCTCGCCACCGCCGCCCGGACCAGCTCCCGTGCCGTGACCGGGCGCACCGATTGCGAGGCTGCGGGGTCTCTCAGCGTCTGGGACGTGAACCAGTTCTGGCAGTACTCACAGCGCATGTCGCAACCCAGCATGCCGAAGGAGAGCGCCTCCGAACCGGGCATCACGTGGAAGAATGGCTTCTTCTCGATGGGATCGGCAGCCATCCCGGCCGTGTAACCCCACGGCACGAGCAATTCATCCCCGGACCGGGAACGCACCAGGCACACGCCCCGCTTCCCCTCGGCCAGCTTGCACCGGTGCGCACAGGCCACGCACTCGATCTTCCCCGACCGGTGCGGCTTGGCCAGCTCGGTCTTTGGTACCCGATAGCGATCGATGGCGGACTCCATTGCCCTGTCCTCCACCGTCCATTGTGGGTCCTGAGCTCCGTCTTGGCCAGCTCCTCTCAACTGCTCGGGAATCGCAACGACATGCTACGGGCATCTCCCCGGGAAACGACCATGCCGCGCCCCCGGGGTACGGCGGCGACCGGCCCGGAGACAGCGACCGCCACATCGCCACCGGGCAGGCGCCACCTTCCCCATCCACCCGGCCCGACGGAGCAGAGGACCCTCGGGATTCCGCCCTACCCCACCCCCGCTCGCCCGGGTAGAATCTCCACATGACGCACGAGACGCCCGAGGTATTCTCCGGACCCGACGGGCCCATAGGTTTTTCTGTTCACGGGGAAGGCCCGCCGTTGTTCCTCGTCGGGGGTTTGGGTTCGACGGCGAGGATCTGGGGGGACTTCCCGGGCCTGCTCGGGCGCTCCTTCTTCGTAGTCTGTCCGGACAATCGCGGCGTCGGCTCCTCTCGGGGCGGCGCACCCTTCACCCTCGCCGTCCAGGCCAAGGACCTGGTCTCGCTGATGGACCACCTCGGCCTCGAGCACGCCGCCCTGTTGGGCGCAAGCCTCGGCGGCTCCATCGTCCTGGAAACAGCACGGCGGTATCCCGCCAGGGTCGACCACATGGTGCTGGTTTCCTGCAGCGCCAGACTCGGCACGCACGGCAGGGCCCTGATGGAGGCGCTGGAGCGGCTCCTCGACCACGTTCCTCCCGGCCTCTTCGGCGAGCTGCTGACGCTCCTGTCCTTCGCCCCCCCCTTCCACGAGCGCCATCCGGCCCTGATCCGCCATGTGGCGGCGCTCTACGGTCTCGACGCCGCGGATGTGGAAGGCACCCGGCGCCAGCTCCGGCACCTTCTCTCCGGCTGGGACCTTGGTCCCCACCTGGCCACCATCACGGCGCCAGCGCTGGTTCTCGCCGGTGGACGAGACCCCATCATCCCCGTGGAAGCGACACGGGAGCTGGCCGAGGCGCTGCCCGGCGCACGTTTCCGGCTGGTGCCGGACGCCGCCCATTCAGTGCTGGCCGAGGGCGGCGAGGAGGTCCTCGCGGAGGTCATCACGTTTCTGATGGACGGGGAAGCGGAGAAACCCGTGGCAGGCGACAGCGTATAGTATGGGGGCCCCGCCGCCCGTCGGCGTGGCGCCACACACGGACCGCAGGAAGGAGAACGCGCATGAGGATCCATCGAACCGCCGCCACCGGCCTGGCCATCCTGGCCCTGACCCTGGGTGCCCTGCCGGCAACGGCCCAGGAGGCCAAGGTGCCGGTCCAGAGGGTGACGCTGGACAACGGCATGGAGCTGCTCATGGTGGAGCGGCACGAATCCCCGACGATCAGCGCCGGTTGGGTCGCCCACGTTGGCTCGGTCAACGAACGCCCCGGCATCACCGGGATCGCCCACCTCTTCGAGCACATGATGTTCAAGGGGACGCAGACCATCGGCACCAAGGATTATGCCGCCGAGAAGAAAATCATGGACCGGCTCGACGCCGTCCGCGCCCAGATGGAGCAGGAGTACACCAAGCTCCGTGCCGCCAAGCGGCGGGGCGAGGTCAAAGGCAACATCTACGCGCCGGAGAATCAGACGCCGCGGCTCAAGGAGCTCCGGGCCACCATGAAGGAGCTCCAGGACGAGCAGCACAAGCTGATCGTCAAGGACGAGTTCGACAAGGTCTACACCAGCGAGGGCGGCTCGGGCCTCAACGCCTTCACCAACGAGGACATGACCGTCTTCTTCATCACGGTGCCGGCCAACAAGCTGGAGCTGTGGTTCTGGATGGAGTCCGACCGGCTGCTGCACCCCGTGTTCAGGGAGTTCTACTCGGAGCGGGACGTGGTCCGCGAGGAGCGCCGCATGCGGGTGGAGTCCGATCCCATCGCCAAGTTCGAGGAACAGTTCGGCTCCATGTTCTGGACCTCGATCCCCTACCACCACCCGGTCATCGGATGGCCCTCCGACGTGGAGTCCATCTCCCGGCAGCAGGCCGACCAGTTCTTCGGCACCTTCTATGCGCCCAACAACATCACGGCGGTCCTCGTGGGCGATTTCGACCCCAAGAACGCCGTGGCCCTGGCCAAGAAGTACTTCGGGCGGATCCCCCGCGGCGCTCACGAGCCCCCGGAGATGATCACGGAAGAGATCAAGCAACTCCAGGAGAAGCGCATGTCCGCCGAGGCGGAGACCAATCCCATGGTGGAGATCCGCTGGCATACGGTCCCCTTCGTCCACAAGGACAAGTACGCCCTGGAGATCCTTTCCTCCATCCTCAACGGGCGCACCGGCCGCCTCTACAAGTCGCTGGTTGAGAAGCAACACCTCGCCACCGGCGAGCCCTACGCCTGGAACAACTCCATGAAGTACGACGGCGCCTTCGAGATCGGAGCCGAGGTGGCCGACGGGCATACCCACCAGGAGATTGAGGACGCGCTGCTCGCCGAGATCGAGCGCCTGAAGAAAGAACCCGTTGGCGACCACGAGCTCCAGAAGGTCAAGAACCAGAGCCTGGCGGATTCCTACCGCCGTCTCCAGTCCAACTTCTACCTCCTGCTGCAGCTTCTGATCTACGACGCCGAGGGCAACTGGCAGGAGCTCAACGAGGCCCCGGCTCGGATGCAGGCCGTGACGGCGGCCGAGGTGCAACGCGTGGCCCAGGAGTACTTCACCGCGGAAGACCGGAACATCATGTGGTACAGCCGGAAGGCCGGTACCACCGAGGATCCCGAGCTGGCCAAGCTCTCCGGACAGGCCAAGCAGGCCGCCAAGCAGATGCTCCGCCAGCTCGAGCAGGTCAAGGATCCCGGACAGCTCCAGCAGATCATCACGAAGCTCGAAAGCGGCAAGGACCAGGCGCCGCCCCAGTTCAAACCGGCGTTGGAGCTCGTCGTCGAACGGGCCAAGAAACGGCTCGAAACCATGCAATCCAAGAGCGGGGAGGAGAAGTAACATGCGACGGACAACGCTTCGTGCCGCAACCTTGATCGCCGCGCTGCTCGTCACGGCGGCCGTCACGGCCGGCGGGATTCCGCCCCGCCCCGAAAAGCTGACGTTTCCACCCCTGACCTTCAACGTTCCCGATCCCGGGGCCATGCGCTTCACACTGGACAACGGCATCCCCGTCTACGGCAAGAGCGACCGCCTGCTTCCTCTGATCACCGTCCAGGTCCTGTTCCGGGGTGGCGCGTACATGGTTCCCAAGGGCAAGGAAGGCCTCGACGCCATCGCCGGGAAGGCCTGGCGCACCGGCGGCGCCGGAGACCGGACCGCCCAGCAGTTGGACGAGGACCTGGACTTCCTGGCCGCCAACCTCTCCACGAGCATTGGGAACACCACGGGGTCCGTGCGTCTCAACATCCTGGCCAAGGACCTGGACCAGGGGCTCAAGATCCTGATGGACGTGCTGACCAGGCCCCGGTTCCAGGCGGATCGTTTCGCCAAGGCCAAGGACGACCTCATCCAGGAGATGAAGAAGCGCAACGATGATTCCGCCGACATCGAGCGGCGGGAGTGGTCCCGCCTGGTCTACGGCGACGATTTCTGGATCAACCACCTGGCCACCAAGGCCTCGGTGGATTCCATCACGGCCGACGACGCCAGGGCCTTCGTCGCCTCGCTCATCAAGGCGGGCAACATCGTGGTCGCCGTTTCCGGTGATTATGACCGGGCCGCCATGAAGACGGCCCTCGATGCCACGCTCGGAACGCTTCCCAAGGGCGACTCCCCGCTGCCGCCCGTTCCCAGGGCTGCTCAACCCGCGGCGCCCGGCGTCTACGTGGTCGACAAGCCCGACGTCAACCAGGGACGGGTTTCCGCCGGTGAGCTCGGCGTCTCCCTCGGAGATCCCGACGAGTTCGCCCTGCGCGTGGGCAACGACATCCTCGGCGGCGGCGGTTTCACCTCCTGGATCACCAAGCGCGTCCGCTCCGACGAGGGCCTCGCCTACTCCGCCGGCTCGTACTTCAGCTTCCCGGCTCAGTACCCCGGCTTCTTCAGGGCCTTCTTCCAGTCCAAGTCCCGGACCTGCCCCGGCGCGCTGGCCATCACCATGAAGCTCATCGGCAAGCTCCGCACGGACAAGGTCTCGGCCGACGAGCTGAAGACCGCCAAGAGCTCCTTCATCGAGACCTTCCCCCGGCGCTTCGAGTCGGCGGAGCGCACGGCCGCCCTCTTTGCCAGGGACGAGCTCATGGGCATCCCCCACGACTACTGGAAGAGCTACCGTGAAAAGGTGGCCGCCGTTGATCCCGGCGCCATTCTCCAGGCGGCGCGCAAGCACCTCCATCCAGAGAAAATGTTCATTCTCGTGGTCGGCAACCTCGACGAGATCATGAAGGGTCACCCGGACTACCCGGCCAAGCTGACGGATTTCGGCGAGATCCACAGGATCCCGCTCCGCGATCCGCTGACCCTCGAACCCCTGTCCGAGCAGTGACCCGGACCATCGAACGAAACCGGAAGGCCCGGGCTACCGCCCGGGCCTTCTGTACAATCGTGGCGCCAACGAACAACGTTGCGGAAAGGCCAATGCAGCTCATCGACACCCATCGCTCGCCACGCAGCTTCACGGGAGGCACGCGATGCCGCGCACGGTGAAGCCGCCTTCTGGTCCCGACCCGCGAACGGGCCCGCGACCCGTCGGCCGGGCACGTCGGAGCCACGGGAACGGTCGGGACGAATACGGCGCCACCACCACGAGATCGGGTGCAAGGCGAGCCGGCGCTCCTCGACTCCTCGCTCTGCTTCTCACCGTCCTGCTCGCAGGAGCCGGCGGGGGTTGCGGGTCCTCCTCCGGAGGAAAGACCGCATCCCTCCGGCACGGCAGGGAGCTCCTGTACGGTCCGCCACGGCCCCGGCCCCTCGTCTCGGCCGCCGGCATGGTCGTTGCCACCTCCCCGGAAGCCGCCCGGGTCGGTGCCCGTGTCCTCGAGGAGGGAGGGACGGCAGTGGACGCCGCCGTGGCCACGATCTTCGCCCTGATGCCCACCGACCCCTCCTCGGTCAGCCCCGGCGGCGAGCTGGTCCTGGTCCTGCACCAGGCCACCGGCAACGACGTCGTGATCGACGCACCATCGTTCGTTCCCATGCGGGTTCAACCCCAGGAGCTGGCGGACATGAAACGGGAAGGCCGACTGTGGGGGCGCAAGGTCGCGACGGTGCCGACGATCCTCGCCGTCCTTGGCACGGCCCAGGAACACTTCGGGACCTGGAGCCTCCAGCGCCTCATGGCGCCGGCCATCGAGATCGCCAGGAGAGGCTTCGAGCTCGGTTACTACCAGCGAATGGCCATGCGCGAATACCAGAAGATACTCCGCGCCAATCCCGAGGGGGCCTCCATGCTCCGCTTTGGGCCCGGCGGCACCCTCCCGCCGGTGGGCACCAGGATCATCTTCCCCGGCCTCGCGACCACGTTTCAACGGCTTGCCGAAGCCGGCTGGCGGGACTTCTATCGAGGGCGGCTCGCCACGGCCATCGAATCGGACATGCGAAGACATGGCGGCTGGATCACGCGGGCCGACCTGTCCAGGGTTCCACGCAGCGTCACCATATCCGAGCCACTTGAAACCCGGTACCGGGGCCACCGGATCCTGACACCCGGACGCCCGTGGGGCGGGCCGGCCCTCTCGGAGGCCCTGGAGATCCTCCGCCAGCTCCCCGCCGGTCTCCTCACGAGCGACTCCACCAACCACGTCCACCTGATGATCGAGGCGGTCAGGCTGGCACAGTTCGATCAGATTCGGGAGCGGCGTCGCAACCTGTTCCCGGGCCAGGCGTTGCGCAACACATCCCTCCCCTCCGGTGCCGCTGCCCTGGCGCAGGCGATCGATTTCTCCCGCAAGGTCCCCATCGAGGAACAGGGGGCGAGGTACGCGCCGCCCATGGGCGATCGCAACACGATCCACATCGACGTATTGGACACGCGCGGCAATGCCGTCGCCGCCACGCTAACCCTCGGCCGCTTCTTCGGATGCCACACGGGATCACCCGACCTCGGGTTCTTCTACAACTCCCTCATGGAGAGTTTCCAGTACGACAACCCCCGGGGGCCCCAGTACCCTCGGCCCCTGGCCCAGCTCCACTCCTACTTGACGCCGACCATCGCGCTCGGCAAGAACGGCCAGATACTGGTGCTCGGCACGGGTGGCTCGGGACGCATCACCAGCTTCGTCCTGGAGGTCCTCTCCAACGTCCTGGACCGGGACATGCCATTGGAGGAGGCCGTGGCCCACCCTCGCGTGGCGTGGACGGGGCCCGAGGAGAGGACAGTGGAGCTCGAGGCAATTCCGCCCCTGCGCCCCGGGATCGCGGCGGAGCTGCGACGTCGTGGGTTCGGAAACCCCAGGGTGATCACCTACCCGGCGATCATCGACGACCGTGCCCACATGGGGGGTGTCGATTGCGCGAGCTTCGACCCGGCCACCGGCCTGTACACCGGGGTCGGCGACCCACGGAGGGAAGGCTTCGCCTCCGCGCCCGGAGGACGGTACGGCACGACGGCTGGAGGGGAAGCACCATGAACCGCGGATCCCTCAAGGCCATCGTCAGTATCGAGGTCGCCCGTCAGGGGCTTTCCGTGGGTTGGCTCTACCGCGAGGAACCCGACCGGGAGAACGATAGCGGATGGCGCGTCTTCTCGGGCGCCGAACCCGACGACTTCGCCGACGACGCGTCCAACTTCGCGATCCTGAGCCTCGAAGAGCTCATCGAGCTCGATCCCGCCGTCGAATCCGTCCTCGACGCCCCTCCCGGAAGCTGTTACGAACGCCACGAGGAGGACGGCCCCTTCCACCGGGTGAGGACTTCGACCTGGAGGAGTGAGGGACCGGCGCCCGGGGAAGGGCGATGGACCTCGCAGCCGACTGGCCGACCGGCCGGCAACGTGAGGGTCAGCGTGCCCTCGTTTGCCGTTCCAATAGACTCCTGGCGCTGCCAACCGCCTCCGCTGGAAAACCCGCTACCTCGAGAAGCCTGTTGGCGTTGCTCTTAGTGGTGGGCCCTCGGCGGAGAGCGTAGTCGAAGTGCAGGCCCAAGGAACCTCAGTTCAGCGGTGGCGTCTCCCGTCCTCTTCGCTTAGTCGAGCTGTTGCCGTCGCGCGGTGCGACCTGAAGGACTCGGTAGAGGCCCCCCGACATCTGCCCCTTGACGGCTTCCCATGAATACTGTGACACCAACGCGAAGTCCGACTTGTATCGGGCTTCCTCCACCGATAATCCGTGTTGGGGCAGTAGCAACCAAAGATCGTGTGTCGCCACGAAGTCCTCAAACATCTTGTTGGAGAAGTTCGTCGCCAGGCTAGGTAGGTCGATGACCTGTGTTTCAGGATCGACCAGCGCCACCAGGATAGGATCGAGCGTGAGAACCCACCCATCAGCTGGAACCAGGCGTACCGCTTGCACGACCGGAGCAAACCGCACGGCAACCTCATCACGATGTCGTTCCGTAGCGATAACTGCTGTTGATGTCGCACATGCGATAACGTAAGCCACTAGCAAACCGATGAGTACCGGCCTTGCCAGACGTCGATACTGTAGTCGATTGAAGACGGCCACCCTGGAACCTGCGTAAGCCAGAATCGCAGCCACAAGCGGCCACAGGATGTAGCTGTACCTTTCGAAGTGAATCGTCGGCGGCCCGCCATTGAGAGCGAAGTAGTAGCTTTGACTAAACGATAGGCCCAGCAACAGGAGCGCTGTTGCGATCATCGTTGCTGGTCGTGTGGCCGACCACCTCCACCCCACGATAACAGCGCTCAACAGGAGGACTCCAAATGGAATGAACAGCATAGACGTAACGGCCTGTTTCACAAACATTGGCACCAGCTGGATCAACGTCGCCATCGAAAGGAGAGCGTGTTTGGAGCTCCTCACGACTGCCAAGTCGAATATGGCTCCCCTCGAGACGAGAAGCGCCAATAGGGCGCCCGCGGCCAAATGGGTCGCGATGACGGCCGTCTTCTTGCGAGGCCTCCTTCGGAGCGTCGCCAGCGCGAACACGGCCGCGAGTGCCGGCACCAGCATGAGCTCCCGCTTAACGAGCGGAAGAAGCGCCGAACTCACGGTGAGCAGCATCAGTGGGACGGTCCCCAGGGAGCGGTCCTTCTCCCAACATAAACACCACGCAAGGATAAAGCTGGCAAGGACGGCGGCACCAGCCACCTCGGCAAATCCTGTGATCGAGTAGAGGCCGACCAATGGTGTGGCACTGACGAGTACCAGCGAGGCACAGGCTATTCCTTGGCGCTCGTGTGGCCACGCCGCCAACAAGGCAAACAACCCAAGGCTGCTTAGTAAACCTGTCGCGAAGATCCGCGAACCGGGGACCGAACCCGTCATCCAGAGGAGCAACGAATACAGGCCGCCTGCTCCGATGGGATGTGACAAATCCCCAACCACGCTGCAGTTTTCAAGGTTCCCCTTCAGGCAGATGGGGTTGAGACCGGAGTTTGCCGCCCGAGGAGACTCGAGAAAGAAGATGCCAGAATAGACGTACTCATAGGCGTCCTCATACTCTTGCCCATAGAATGGCACCATCCTGGCGAGAACAACTCGACCCGCTATAAGAAAAAGCAAGACCACCAACCAAGCAGCGTGTACTCGGACGCGCTGCAAACACAACCAAGCCGCGAGACCGACCAAGAGAAGCCACAGGGTGATGACCACCAAGAGCACGAGGTCAGCCTACTCCGTGATCTGAGCGATGGCTCTTGACGCCCGCATACCATCTGTACCGAAGAAACCGCAGCACGCATGTCGCTGAGCGCAGCCCAAACAAACCGGTAGATACTCGACCTTCCAGTCGGAGATGCTGCGCCGCGCCACGCGCCACAATGACCTCGGCAGAAGGCATAGCTGCAAGTTGTAGATTGAGGTTGGTATGCCGGCGACTCTCAAGATGCCAACTGCGGACTCAAGCCGATCCACGAAGTCGGCCGGATCCACCCACAACCGATCAACGTTCGCCGCGGCGTTGCCCACGGTCTCCATACCCATGAATGCAACGTGGCAAGCAAAGGGAAGATTCCGCCGAATGAAGCCAGCGATACCCTCGATGCGAGCTACGATTGAGCGGGTAAGAACAACGCGGATTTCGACGGCGATTCCGTGGCGATGAAGGTTAAGAACGCCACGGACCGTCTCATCGAACGCATGTTGGGAACCAGCAATCTCGTCATGCAACCGAGGAACATCTGAGTTTAGCGGGACACCGACAGTCAACATGTTATCTGTGGCCTTCCCAACATCGGCTGCAAACCTTCGATATCGGAACAACCGAGCATTGGAGAGCAAATGGAGCCGTGTTGCAGGCAGGTAGGACCGCAACCAACGAAGCAGCCTAACGAGTTCGCCGCGCAAGAGCGTTGGCTCGCCACCACTGATGCCAAGGACCGTAGTGTCCTTGGCAAAGAGGGTGATAGCCCGATGAAGGTCCGCTAGGAGCGTTCGGTCGTCGCTGGTTCGGGGCGGCTGAACGCACATCTCGCAGCTACAGTTGCACCGTTCGGTAACCAGGAGCGTATTGTGATCCGAGCCTCTTCTGTAGAGAACCTCACCCATCGTACCGGCGATTCTCACGACATCACCCTCGCTTAGGCTCGTTCCCGAGATTCTACGCCAGGGCTGAGACGCTCCTTCACCGCTCACGTATGCGGAGTAGCCCAAGGGTACTGTACCGGCGGTTTCGCTGTATAGAATGTACCTGCGCCGAACGCGTTGCGGGAGGTCCGGATACGGTGTTACCTTGGCGACGATCGTCCCACCACCAAGCGCCGGTGAGACTCGGAATAACCTACCCTGCATCTAGATCCACCCGGTGAGAATCTTAGAAGCCGGGGTTTCGAGTAACTCGAAGAGTTGCACAAATACGCCCATGTGCCGTTTGCAGAACTCGCTGAAGGCTTTGTGCCCGACAACATCCTTCTGCTCTCTGTAATGGCCCACGGGATCGGCGCCGCAATATGGCTGAAACGCGCATTCGTGGCACATCGGGACCCCCTCCGTCATGGTTGAGAGAAGGAGTTCCACAAATGTGGGTGACCGCATTGCCTCGGCAAATGTCTCTCGGCCGAGAACGGCAAGTCGGAAGCGGTCGTCACCCATCGCTGCGAGCATCCTCGACTCATCGGAAAGGTACACACTGTCGCCGAAATACACCAGTACGGCTGTGCCCGCGCCAGAAGGGGATTGTAGATCGACGAAACCCGCGGGCACGTTCGTCAAGATCCGCCGCAACAAAATCGCAGCAAATTCCTCCCTGAAACGAATCCCCCTTCGATTCAACCACAAGATGTAATCCAGACCTTCTCGGTAACAGTCAAGCCATTCATCCACGGACATGGAGAGTCCTTGAGCCAATGTTGCATAGCCGTAAGGATTGAGAGGACGCAAGAAGATCGAGCTAAACCCTCGCGCCACATACTCGTCGATGATGTCCCTGACCCGGCCAAGACTCAAAGACGTTGGCGTCATCAACGCCGACACACGGTCCGCCCCGACCCACTCTCTGGCCAGGTCGATCTTCGCGACGACCAATGCATGCGAGTTGCACCGGTGTGCGTTGTGCAAATCAGGTGGGCCATCCAACGACGTGGATATAGCGATGTTGTGAGAGCGGCAGTAAGCGCCGATGCTTGGGGTGAACTCGCTCAAATTGGTGCACACGACGAACTCGACCCGTTTCCCCTCAGCAGCCGCCCGCTCTTCACAAGCTTCTGTAATGTGCTGAACGAGTGAAAAGTTCAGTAAAGGTTCACCACCTTGAAACTCGACTTTGAGAGTCTGAGATGGCCCCTGGAACATGAAGTCAACGGCTTCGTCGGCGACCTCATATTCCATGTCCCAGCCGCGCGAATCAGCGTCCTTCCTAGTGGCTTGGCAATAAATACAGCGGTTAGTGCATCTCAAAGTCACAACGAAAATGTGAAGAGCGGCGAGCTCCGGCAGATGTGCTTGGCGAGTACGGTACTTGGCCCCAAGGAGATCCAATGCCGCTGTCGACCCTTCCTCCATAATGAAGTGGCGGGAGATCAGGTCCTCGTAGCATCCGGCGCCTCGTGGGAGACGGTACATAACCAGAGCTTCGAGATCGTCCCGGTCAAGTTGAATGTGCTCTCCGACCAAATTCGTGAGGAGATAGGTGTTGCCCGAGAGTCCATGAAACCTTAAAGGGAGCAATGAGTACGGTCGACTCACTCGTAGTCGGCCGTTTCTTCTTCGGTGTGCAGCAATGGCACCCGCGAGAGGGCGTGCGCCAGGATGAGGTTGCGGAGAGCTTCGGTCTCACGAGCCACTTTCTCACGAAGGTCCTGGTCGAGCAACTCGCGCCGAAATGCTGCCTCAACCGCATCAGCCCCGACACCAGAATCTCCCAGAATAAGCGTCACACAGAGCTGGTTGGCAGGACCACGCTGGAGTTCGGATGTTACCAAGTCAGCAAGCCGATAGCATGCGTTCTTGACCGCGGTTTCTGAAAAAAGCGAGAGATCGACACTCAGCTCGAGACGGCCCGTAACCCCGCGCGATTCGTTCAAGCTCACGAACTTGAACGATGAGACCGATGCGACGAGTGTGACGCGTGAGATGCGTGCGACGAATGTGACGCGTGCCCCATCGAGACCGCCCCATCCTGAACCACGTTGGTCAAGACGACTTGTGCCGTTCCCCAGTCTTCAGCTGAGTTCACCTTTGCCTGAGACGCCCGCTGCGCGGCAGCGAGATCAACCCCTGCGGGAAGCTCGACCGAAGGTACAATCGTCAATAACGCTGCCGTTGCCATTGCGAGACCAATGTTCCGCTTCTTCCTATCCTGGTCGCTCATACCGCACCTCCGAATTGTCAATGACTTACACAATCCCCTACTTTTCACTGTAGGCTGTGCTCGAGGCCTTGTCAAGCAGAACCGCTCTGCAGCCAGGGACTCCGCCCCAAGGGGGCGTCGCCCGGTAACAGTCCAGGTTGCAGGTTAGTGGAGTTGGCGTTGAACGCAGGTTGCCGGGTGGGGGTGACAGGCGCCATGTTTGTGGGTGGTATTGGTCCTCCTTGATTTCACACGTGGACTGGGTGGGCTGAATCGGGGGGGCCGTCAGGGGCCAGTTCCTGGTGGCCGACTGATTTTTAGCCAGGCGTAGGAGTCGCGGGTGAACCTCCGCTCGAAGACGGGCTCCAGCACCCGCACGAGGGCGTGGTGCACGACCCGGTCGCGAAACGGCGCAGCCGAAATCATTCGCCGCTTGGGCTCGTGGATCGTAAAGGTACGGTAGGGGCCGGGGCGGTATTCGCCGCTCTCCAGCTCGCGGCGCAGGCGCGGGATCTCCACCTCCAGGTTCATGAGGAACGCCGCCACGTCCGGCCGGCTTCGCTTGCCCTCCCGAAGATGCGCCCCCACCGAGGTCCCCGACCGCAACACCTGCCGCCCGATCACCTGCGCCTCCACCGTCTTCGGCAACGCCCCGTACAGCCGAACGATCCGCAACGCAAACTCCTTCGACCTCTCCAACAGATCCCAGGTGGGCGATCCCACGTTCATCATGCATCCGATTTCATCATTCCGCATTCATCATTCAAAAGACTTCCCGGAGACAACGGAAACCGCTAAAAGAACCGCTTCTGGTCGTGGAGCCGTAGTAATCTCGGCGGGCACAGCGCAGCTCGGACCGATCTTCGTCAAAGGAACCACCGCGAATCGCGA
>JAADFK010000106.1 GCA_013152925.1 Acidobacteriota bacterium
ACCTGGCCGAGCACGCGGAGGTGGGGCTCGAGCGCCCGGGCAGCCAGCAGGGGTGCCGCTGGCTCCCCACCGTGCCCCGACCGGCGCCGTTCGAGCCACCAGCCGGGAAGGTACACCATGACCAGCGAGGGATCGGCCAGGGCCTCGTCCCCGAGGGCGCCGAGGGCCCGCCGGTCCATGTCCAACGGCGCCGTGCCGGGAACCTCTCCCAGGCCAGCCTCGGGACCGTCCGGGAACACCGTCTCCGGCCCCAAAACACCAGTGAGAAGCCACCGTTCCGAGGCCACGACCCCGCGGACCCGGCGTGGCGGAAAGCTCCCCCACCACCCGAGAACCCGGACGGTGAGACCTGCGAGGCCATCTCCCAGACCGTGGGGACGCCGCGGTGCGCCGCCGGCACGGTCTGCTCCTCGACGACGCCGAGCGGCGACCACAGGGCCACCACGATGCGCCGCAGCAGTGGCGGCAGGAGCAGCACGGGACCCTGGCTCCCCACGGCCACCTGGCGGAAGGTCGCCACGCCCCGCCGCCCGGGCGGCATGCCGGTGGCCACCGTGATCCACCGCACCGGCAGGGAGGCTTCCGGAACGTCTTCCTTCAGGGTCGCCCAGCGCCACCCGCGAAGCGCTTCGAGCGCGGGATACCGATCGGCCAGGAGCTCGACCTCGGCCCGTGCGGCCCCGTCCACGCCGATGACCGCCAGGCGCCGCGTGCCCGGCCGAACATGAAGACTCTCTCCCCGCCCGGCCCCCCGGGCGGCTCCCCGGCCCTGAAGCATGGCGGCGCCCAGGAGGATCGCGACGGCTCCCAGGGTCAGCACGGTGACCCGCCAGAGCCTCGGGACAACCCCTGGACCGCCGGCCGGGCGGCGCAGGATGCGCAGGACCACGGCGCGGGCGAGACCCCGCATCAGAAGCGCCGTTCCCGCAACGGCCAGGCCGAAACCGGCGAGAATGGCGAGACCGTAGGGCGGCGCCCAGGGCCGTCCCGCCAGGAAGACCCAGCCGAACGCTCCGCTCCCGCCCACGGCGGCCGCGCCCGCCGCCGAGGCCCCGACGCCCAGGCCCCGCCGGTGGACGGCCTCCGCCAGGAGAACCAGCAACCAGCACAGCAGGAGAGCGCCAAGGTAGACGGGGGCCAGGAGCAGGCCGGTCGCCGAGACTGCGGCCGGCCGCGTGGGAAGGACGGCCGCCAACGCCAGTCCCGCCACCGCCACGGCGAGACCGGCGGCCACCATCCCCCACGCGGCCCGAACGGCCCGCAGGGGGGGGCCGGCGCCGCTGCGGCCCAGGTACCCGCGCCGCCGCAAGGTCTCGAGGGCCTCCTCGAAGACCTTCCTCCCGGGAGCCTCCTCAGCGGGCACGTTCGACCACCTCCCGGGCCAGGGCGCGAAGCGTGGCGCCCCGCCTGCCGAAAACCTCGAGCTCCTCGACGGCGGTTTCCACCAGTTGCCCGGCCAGGCGGCGCGAGCCGGCAACCCCCAGGAGGTTCACGAAGGTGACGCGGCCGCTGTCCTGCCCCACCGGCTTGCCGAGAGCCTCGGGATCACCCTCGGCGTCCAGGATGTCGTCCACCACCTGGAACGCCAGGCCGAGATTCCGGGCGAAGGCCTCCACGGCCCCCTGCTCACCGGCGGAGGGCCGGCCTGCGTAGGCGCCCCAGCGGGCCGCCAGCACGAAGAGGGCGCCGGTCTTCCGGGCGTGCAGCGCCTCGAGATCCTCCACGCCCGCCGCCTCTCCGGCCAGATCGCGTACCTGTCCCTCGCAGAGATCCTGGACTACGCCCGCCAGCTCCTCCTGGACCGCCACCCAGCGGCGGCGGGGCACCTTGGCCAGGGCCAAGCCGTGGGGGAGCTCCGCGTGGGCCCGGCTGAGAAGGTGAAAGGCCGCCAGGATGGCCACCGCCTCGCCGTACACGCGGTGGAGGGAGGGACGGCCCCTCCGGGTGTCGGCATCGTCCATGGAGGGGAGGTCGTCCAGCACGAGGGAGGCGGCATGAACGGATTCCACGACACCACCGAGACGAAGCAAACGCTCGGCCGGCACATCGAACAGGCGCCCGGTCAACAGCATCAGGATCGGGCGGATGCGCTTGCCGGGCGACAGCAAGGCATCGGCGCAGGCCCGGTCCAGCGCGCCGGTGCCACCGGCCGCCATGGAGCCCAGCTCCCGGTCAACGGCGTTCCGCAAACCCTCCAGGGAGGGAGCGACATCCCCCATCACGGGAGGCATCATACCGTTTCCCGGCCCGGTAGCCGGGACCCGCCACCCTCCATCAGGAGAAGGAGCTCATGACCTCCTCGTCGGAGTCGAGCACGTCGAAGACCGTGATCAGCTGGGTCACCTGGAGGATGTCGTTGATCTTCGACGGCAGATGCATCAGCTTGAGCTGGCCGTCGCGCTTGGCCACCGAGGTGTAGGCGGCCACCATCTCACCGATACCCGATGAGTCGATGGTCGACACCTTGCCGAGATCGAGAACGATCTTTTTCTTCCCATCGTCCAGGGCCGAATGCACCAGGTGGCGAAGCTCCACATCGCCAGAGCCGATGGTGATCTTGCCCGAAAGCTTGATGAATCGTACGTCGCCGCGGTCGACAATCTCACTCTTCATGAAGGGTACCCCCCGTTTTCTCCGTGTTCAGGCGCCGGCTCATGACCACCAGCGTGCCCCCGGCAGGCCGCGTCTCGATGGTCACCCGGTCCATCAACTGTTTCATGAAAAAGATACCGCGTCCACCCGGCCGTAACAAGTTCTCGGGCGCCGTGGGGTCGGGAACCGCCGACGGATCGAAGCCCTCCCCCTCGTCACTGACCCGGAGAACCGCTTCCCCCTCGCTGAGCTCGTACTCGACGCCGACCCTCCGGCCAAGGTCCATTCGGTTCCCGTGACGGACGGCGTTGGCGATGGCCTCCCGCAGGGAGCTCAGGACCGGGCTCCGGCCGGCCTCGGACCAGCCGGCCTCGTCGCACAGCTCGCCCAGCACCCGTTCCGCCAGCTCGATGTTCTCGAATCGGCTGGACAGGCTCAGACGGGCCCGGTACGTGGCTCCACCGCTCATGATCCGGGGTATCATACCATCGGGCGGCGCGGTCAACCGCCGCCGCTCTTCGGAGGTCACCATGGGTCGGAGAATCTTGATCATGCTGCTCGTCGCCTGCGCGTCCGCCACGGCATTTGCGGCGGGGAAGGGAAAGCCTGTGAATACCGAATCGCCGCGCGTCCGCCTGGAAACCAACAAGGGTGTCATCGTCCTGGAGCTCGATCCCGCCAGGGCCCCGGTGACCGTGGAGAACTTCCTGCGCTACGTGCGGGAGGGTTTCTTCGACGGGACCATCTTTCACCGGGTCATCCCGAGCTTCATGATCCAGGGTGGCGGCTTCACGGTGGCCATGGAGAAGAAGCCGACCCATCCGTCCATCAAGAATGAGGCGGGGAACGGTCTCAAGAACACCCGCGGCACGATTGCCATGGCCCGCACCTCCGAGGTGGACTCGGCCAACTCCCAGTTCTTCATCAACGTGGTGGACAACCCCTACCTCGACCATCGGGACAACTCTGCCAGGGGGTATGGCTACTGCGTGTTCGGCCACGTGGTGGAGGGGATGGACGTGGTCGACGCCATCGCCTCCGTCACGACGGGTACCTCCCACGGCATGCGCGACGTGCCGGTTGACCCGGTGATCATCAAGCACGCACGCGTCGTCGAGCCGAAGTAGGCACGGGGTTGGCGCGCACCCGACGCCTGCCCGTGCACCAGGCGCCGAGGTCATGGAATCCCATGGTCGCCCCGAGAGCCCTGTGCGGCAGGGTCAACCTGGCGCCTACTCCTCCTCCTCAGCCGCCACGGAATCGAGCACCCACCGGTGGAAGGCCTTCTCGGCCCGATCCACCGGCAGGGCCATGATCTCGGGCAGCTCGTAGGAGTGGAGCTCACGGATGATCTCCGAAACGGCCTCGAACTCCGAAGCCGGCGCCTTGATCAACAGGAGGTACTCCGTGTCCTCGCAGACCTTGCCCTTCCAACGGTAGATGGAGCGAAGGCAGGGCACAATGTTGACGCAGGTGGCGCACCGCCGGGTGATGAGCTCCTCCGAGATCTCCACGGCCTGCTGCTCGGTCCCCACGGAGGTCAGGATCACGGTGATCGGATCCGCTTCGGTCATACATCGAAGCTAACCAAAACGGACCGGGGAGTCAAGCGTCAGGCGTACCGGCGCATGAGTCCGACGACGATACCCTGGACCGTGACCCGGTGCGCCGGAACCCGGATCGGCTCCATGGCCGCGTTGGCCGGCTGCAGGCGCACGCCGCCGCCCTCGTCGGGGAAGAACCGCTTGAGGGTCACCTCGCCGTCCACCAGCGCGATGACCATCTCGCCGGGCCGGGCCCGGGTCCGCGCCTGAACAACCACGAGGTCGCCGTCCAGGATCCCGTCCTCCACCATGGAATCGCCGCGAACCCGCAGAACGTAGTGCTCGCCGGCGTGCAGGAGGTCTCGGGGTACGGTCACACGAGCGGGGAGATCCAACGATTCGATGGGCTGGCCGGCGGCGACGATCCCCAGCAGGGGCACCTCGGCAACGTCGCGGCCGGCCGGGAGCTCGTCCACGGGAATCAGTCCCCGGTGGCTGTACCTCTGGCGAACGAGCCAGCCTTTCTTTTGCAGATGATCCACATGTTTCTGCGCGGTGGCCGTGCTGGCGAATCCGAAATGCTCCGCGATCTCCCGCAAGGTCGGGGCCACGCCGCGCTCCCCGAGGCTCCGCAGGATGAAGTCGAGAACCTGGCGTTGCCGTTCGGTCAGCGGTACGCCGTGCTGCGCCATGACCTCACACTAGAGGAGGGGGGTGGCCCCGTCAATTCCGGATGAAGGGAAGATGAATGGAAATGGTCGGGGCGAGTGGACTTGAACCACCGGCCTCACGGTCCCGAACCGTGCGCTCTACCAGGCTGAGCTACGCCCCGACGGGGGCGACATTCTAGTGCACCACCACCCGAAAGGCAAACGCGACTCCCTGAGGTTGTTGCGCTTGCCGGAGCCGGAGTAACCGGGAAATCACCTGGAGCTGACGACCCCGAACGCGAGGACCCTCGCGCCTCGCCGTTTCTTGGCTGGAGAAAACACGAGGCAGGAGGAAACGCCGGACCGCTGAGATAGAGAGGGGGGGGCGCTCGGCCTTCGACTCCTCTCCCTTCTTTCTTCTGCGCGCCTTGGCGGTCCTTGTCTACATGCCAGCGTTGAGGAACACTGGCGAAGATGGCTTTGGGCGAGCGCCGGGCTCACCCTTGGTTTTCCTGCGGGACCTGGCCTGTGTGGACGTCGAACCGGGCGACGGCCCTCGCTCTCCCGCCCGGGGGCTTGAACATCAGGCGGTACTGGCCGGTCTCCTCAATAGGAAAGGGCTGCACGCGGAGTGTCGTCAGCAGAAGGCCGCCGGCGCCGGCCGGTGCGGGGGCCACCGGGAAGTCCAGTTGCTGAACCACTCGATTCGAGGGGCTCACAACCTTGAAGGTACCGGCGAGCGACCCCCCGGCCTCGACTCGCCACTTGCAGAGGAAGGAGAGAACAGGGAG
>JAADFK010000107.1 GCA_013152925.1 Acidobacteriota bacterium
CCTGATGCCATGGAACATTGGCCTTTTTCCGTGGAGATTCCCGTCCAGTGGCGCGACCTGGACCCGCTGGGACACGTCAACAACGCCGTCTACGTCTCCTACCTCGAAGCGGCGAGGGTCCGGCTGTGGCGCGAGCGGATGGGCGGGCGGGATGCGCGAGACATCCCCTTCGTGGTGGCCCGCGTGGAGATGGACTACCTGAGGCCCGTAGAACTGGGGCAACGGGTCGTGGTGGGCCTTCGCTGCGACGCCATTGGCCGGAGCAGCTTCACCATCGTCTACCGTGTGAGGGCGGATGACGAGACCTGCGCCCGGGGGCGGAGCGTCCAGGTCTGTGTCGGGCCGGCAGGGAGCCCCACCCCCGTCCCGGATCTCATGCGATCGGCCCTGGAGAGTATCCGGTAGGAACCGTGACTTCTCCACCCAGGCCCGGTGGATGCCGTTCTCACATCTGAGGGGTGTTAGAACCGAACCCGGGCGAAGATAGTGATGTCGTTGACATCCATATTGATGGAGCCTTTGAAGATGGACTGACCTTCCTGGTTTTCGAGGCCCTTCCAGTCCACGTCGATGGTGGCGATGTTGAGGGCGCCGCCAAAGCCCCACCGGTCGCCGAGCAGGTATTCGAACGAGGCGCGGCCGACCCACTGGGAGCCGTCGATGTCGCCAACCTTCACGGAGAGCCACCCGAGGCCCGTCTGGAAGCGCCAGTGGTCGGAGAGCATGCGCCGGTACTCGAAGTAGAGGTAGGGCAACGGGCCGGTTCCCTTGGCCTCGGTGCTGCCCGAAACATCGTGCTCCGTATCCGTGTAACTCAGGGTCGCCTTGATCTCCATCACCCGGAAACCGATCCCGAAGCCGGCGGC
Organism: Acidobacteriota bacterium; assembly: GCA_013152925.1. Taxonomy (GTDB): domain Bacteria; phylum Acidobacteriota; class Thermoanaerobaculia; order Thermoanaerobaculales; family Sulfomarinibacteraceae; genus JAADFK01. Next base: position 867 of record JAADFK010000107.1, read on the forward strand.
CCAGCGATCCCTGACCCATGGGTAGTAGGCATAGTCGACGAATGTCTGTTTGATGTCATAGCCCAGACCAACATCAGCATTGATCGGAATCACCATGTCGCCCCATTTGATCTCCTTGAGAGCCTGGGACGTTGAGCTGCGGTTGATGTCCTGGTAGCGGACGCTGAGCTTGTGCCGTTTGGCGATCTGCCAGTCGAAGCCGAAGGTGGGGATGATCTTGTTGCTGTCCAGGCCCAGATCGTCCTCGAACTTCAGCGTCGTGCCCTCGCCGAGGGTCTCGGAGTCGATCCGGATCTTCGTGGACAGCTTGGCGAAGCTACCCGCGACCTTGAAGGCGAACTTGTCGAAAAGTGGGCCGTACTTGCTCTGGGCCGCAGCCGCCCGCGGTAGGGCCAGCAGCGCGACGACCAAGACACCGGTAATCCCGATGACGAACAACTGGTTGAACCTCTGACTTCTTGCTGTCGAACGGCATGACATTGTCGGCCTCCTACTCGGAAACGATCCACGATTCGTCGTCTGGGGTCCTCTGTCCCGTATCTGGCATTGCGAGGATACCACACCTCAGGAATACCTCCTGACGCGTCGGCCACAATCTTCCCAAGAACACGGGAGATACTCCACTCACCGCCTTGTCGATGACCTTCTCCTCACTCGTCCGCGACCTCCAGCCACTGAAACCAGATGGGATGGTTGGCCTTGTACCACCGCAACACTTCCCGGATAAGGGCTTTCTTGTCCGGAGCCAGGACCGCGTCGTCCACCCAGTCCAGGTGGACCCGGATCCGGTCATCGGGGAGGTATTCGAGCGCTCCCGTGGCCAGTGTCTGGAGCTCGTTCCGGATACGGCCCGAATCGGAGATCTTGACGGCCCGCGTCCGGTAGTCCTGGCCGGCGTAGAAGCGATCGAGCAGGGGCGAGAAGACCAGCCTCATCTCGCCGAGGGGGTCCATCAGCCGCAGGGTCAGTGTCGTTTCCAGGATGCCTTTCCGGGTGGACGCACGGGTCGTCACCCTGTAGACCCCGGGAGCGATCTCCTCCACGCCTGGCATGCCGGTGTAGGGATCGGGCAGCATGGCGCCGGCCAAGGCCAGGACCTTCCATTCCTTGTTGGGGAAGAGGTCGTCCACCACCATGGTCCTGCGTCCCACGGGCATGCCGGCGTCCCTGGCATTGTCCAGGATGGCCCGGTACTCGGCAGCCTCCTCCTCCGTCACCTCGTGCCCGAGGATCTCCGAGAGACGGGACGAAAAGCCGGTTGCCCGAGGGTCCAGGAGCATGATGTACCGCTCCCGGTCGTAGGACACCTTGAACTTGGAGGAAAAGAGGCACATGGAGGTGTGGAGCCCAAGAACCGGGTCCAGGCTGGCCGCCTGCATGGCTTCGGCCGAGGCCGCATAGCCGTCGACGATGAAGACGTTCTGCCGTCCCTCATCGTCCCTGAAGGGACCAACCCTGTAGCTGGTGGCGTAGGTGCCCGACTCCGTGAAGGCGCCAAGGCCCGTTCCCGGGACCGTCCAACCGTCCTCCACCAGGTGAACGCCCAGGTCCCGCCAGGTCTGCCACAGTTTGCCAATACGGCCCTCCCGCGACGGACCCGCCAGCGTCCAGACGTGGATGCGCCCGGGTGGCACTCCCGGGTAGGCGGCCTGAACAGCCTCCAGGACCAGAGCGCGCGGCGTCAGGTAGTCGATGAGGATAGACCGCTCGGCAGCCTGCTGCACGACTTCCTCGGGAAGAACAAGCGTCCCCATATAGCCCTCGTAGGGCCGTGCCACGGTCAGCGGCTGGTCGAAGAGATGGAGCACCGCCAGAGGACCTGTCGCCGCGCCCTTGGCGAAACGGGAGGTGTTTTCCAGGGTGTCCACGGCGGCGCCCCAGATGGTGATGCCGGCCGTCCGGACCTCGTTCCAGAACTCGCCCCACTCGTAGCTGGGATCGTTGATCAGCCGGTGAACCCGATGGTCGAGGAAGTGGGCCACCTGTGGCCGTGCATAGACCCTCCCGAAGCCCAGGAGAGGATTGGAGCCCATCTCGGGCGTTTCACCGGCCTTGGGCATCAACCCCTCACCCAGGCAGATCATCACAGCGTGGTTCTCCGGCAGGGCCCGCGTCAAGTACCACAGTGCCTCGGAAAACGCGTAGGCGGACATGGCATCCGCGTCCTTCTTGACCTCGTTGATCTTCTGCTTGTCGCCACCCCTCCCCTCGCCGTACCGGCCAAAAAGCCGCGTTCCCAACGCTGTCACCGCCGTGCTGACGATGAAACCCCTCTCCAGCGAGGGACCAGTGAACGACAGGCTGCGGACCGGCTCGCCCCGGACCCACCGCTCGTCCACGTCCTCCAGCCACAGGTGAAAGCGGTTGAGGATCGACTTGGTATCGAAGACCCACTGTGCGATGCGGTTCCGGCGCTCCATGTCCATGTGGCACCTCCGGCCAAACTGTGCCACGGACCGGCCGAGTTCTCAAGGGAAGGTGAGGACCAAGGGACGAAGAGTCAGGAGTCAAAAGTGAGGGGAAGCAGCTCCAGCGCGACGAAACCGAAGCGGCGTCGCCGGCCCGCCAGGTTCCACCTCGAACCACCCACTTCAGGCATATCTCTCCTCCATCCTCTTTCTCCTCGCTCCTCCCCTGACCCCTCACTCACAGATACGCAATGGCAAACCCGATCTGCGCGGCCATCATCATCAGGTACATGTGGGTCCAGGAGGGGTGATTCTCCACGGTGGCCAGTGCATCGGGATCCCGGTACATCAGGCGAACGGTGTACAGCCCCCAGGCGGCGAGGACCGACCCGAGGATGAAGAGCACCGGTCCATGACCCGTCAGGATCGGATGGAGCGGATTGCCGGGATCGGGCAGCAGCACGCCGAGAGGCATCAGGAGCCACGGCAACACGAAGAAGGGCGCCATGAGGGCCACGGCCTTTCGTGGGCCATAGATGATGGGCAGCGTCCGGCAGCCGCCCGCGGCGTCACCCTCCATGTCCGAGAAGTCCTTGGTGGAGGCGGCGCCCAACAGGAAGAGACCGAAGATCGAGCCGATCCACCACGGCTCGGCCGACCACACGGGCGCCACCATGGACCAGCCGGCCACCTTGAGCAGCGTACCTCGGGGGATCGCGATGGTCAGGTTGGCACCCCAGCCCAGCCGCTTGGTCCGTCCGAAGGCCGGCAGGGAGTAGATCAGCGTGAAGATCAAGCCCGCCAGGTAGATGAAGAAACAGACATGTTCCGCAAGCGGCGCCGACATCTTGGCCGACCAGCTTTCGTAGGGGTACGGCACCACGAGCCAGGTGGGAAGGAGGGCCACGAGGTAGCCGGTGATGGTCACCACCCACGCCTCCCGGACCGAAACCCGCCCCGAGGCCAGCGGCCGGTCCGGCTTGTTGAGCCGGTCGATCGAAAGATCGGCGATCTGGTTGAGGATGTTGGAAGCGGCATTGAGCAGGGAGGCACAGGCCGAGCCCAGGATGACCGTCAGCACCACGGCCCAGGTCAGGCGGCGGGCCGGGTCGGGGTTGTGGACCGAGCCGAAGGCGCACACCGCCCCGGAGACGATTCCCAGCAGCGGCGGCAACAACGTGAACGGCCGGGAGAGATCCCGGAGATCCTTCAACCTCATCCCGGGCAGTGTAGCCCATGTCTTGCCCGGGCGAAGGGCTCACCATTCCCCACGCCCGATGGCCGGGACGTGGATCGGATCACCGGAACGGTTGTCGATGACCGAGCCATGGGCGAGAAGGAACCCGCCCACGGTGCGGAGCCTGGCAACAGGGTTGAGACACGGGCGGGCGGTCCGCCCACGGTTCAAACGAAGAGATGCATCGCGTAGGCCAACAGGGCTCCCATGACCGTGTTGGCCAGGTTGGTGCCGTGGTTGGTGGCGGGTCCGAGGCGGTCGAGGAAACCCTCGGCCAGCATGGCCAGGAAGCCACCCAGCGCCAGGGGCAGGGCCCAGCCCACGGGAAGAAAACCCGTCGCCACGGCCGCGGCCGCGACGATCGCCGCGCCAGCGGCGCCGGCCAGTGTGCCGGCGACGGAGACGGCGCCCTCGGTACCAGGCGAAACCCTGCGCAGACTCGGCAAGGCGTAGGCGGTCCGTCCCCAGGCCTTGCCGATCTCCGAGGCCATGGTGTCCGCGAGGGCCGCCGCCAGGCCGCCGGCGACCAGCACCGCCGCCAACTCGGCCGCGCCGCCCGAAAGGCCCCAGAGCAGCGACCCCAGGAGGCAGAGGGAGCCGTTGGCCAGAACGTGGCCGGCACCCCGGCGAGCCTCGTCCTCGAGGCCCAGCCGCCGTTTCTCGGCGCGGCGCAGCCGGGTAACGGCCGTCCCGATGCCGAGAAAGAGCCACAGCAGCAGGTAGGCCCGCCAGGTGCCGAACCCCAGCGTTACCGTCCCGAGAATCCAGGCGGCGAGGATGCCCGCCGGCTCGAGCAGACGGACCGCCCGGGCGATCAGGGCCACGGCTAGGTTGATGGCCGCTGCCACGGCCACCGCACGAAGCGGGACAACCGGGCCGCGGGCGGCGATCCCCACGCCGGCCAGGAGGACGAACGTTCCGAAGAGCGGCGGCAGGACGTTGTCGTCGAGACCGTGGGGCACGGTTTCGAGAAGCGCCGCGGAGAGGATCGCCAGTATCACCAGCGCCGCCATGATCGAGGGAGCCGCCGCCGGAGGCGGGCCGCCGAGGGTCCACCAGAAGAGGAACCAGCCCAGCAGGCCTCCGCCCGCCAGGTACCCGCCAACGCCCTCCCAGCTCTTCGACCGGTTCCAGGGCAGCCGGTTCCGCCCCCACAGCATGCCTGTGACGCCCGCCGCCGCATCGCCCCCGGCCAGGAGCCCCCAGCCGAAGGCGGCAAAGGCCAACCCCACAGGCCCCGGCTGGTGGAAGATGAGGATCAGGCCCAGGACGACCACCGGGTAGAGCAGAACGCCCGTGTCACCGGCGCCGCGCCGCTCGCTGGCCAGGCGATGACCCAGCAGGCGCGGCAGGCCGACGAGGTTGAAGGCGAAGGCGGCCACGGCACAGGCCGCCGCAAGGGGCCAGGTCAACCACCGCAGGACGAGCGCGAAGACCGCCATGGAGAGGTGTACGGCCTTGCGGGCCAGCTCTCCCCGAGGCAGGCGGCCTCCACTGCTCACCGGACCCTCTCCCGTGCGACCCTCTGCCTCCAGTCCTCCAGCAGATCGCGCAGCGTGACTTCCAGGGGAATCTCCGCCTGCCACCCGGTGGCCGCCTGAAAACGCCCCGGATCGCCGTAGAGCACCGGAACCTCGGCCTGGCGCAGGCGGCCGGGGTCCATCTGGACGTCCACCGAAAGACCCGAGAGCACCAGCAGCCGGTTCAGTAGCTCCTCGATGGCCACGGGGCGGCCGGAACAGACGTTGTAGACCGCGCCGGGCCGGCCACGTTGGGCCGCCAGCCAATAGGCGCGCGCCACATCGCGTACGTCCGTGAAATCGCGAACGACCTTCAGGTTGCCCACCTGGAGAAACGGTGGCCGCAACCCCGCCTCGATCTCCGCCAGCTGACGGGCGAAGGAGGAGGCCACGAAGCGATCCGGACGGCCCGGTCCCGTGTGGTTGAAGAGGCGGAGGCGGATCACCGGCAGCCCGTAGGCGGCGTGGTACTGGTAGGCCAGCAGATCCTGGGCCGCCTTGCTGACCCCGTAGGGCGAGACCGGCTTGAGGGGTGCCGACTCCTTCACCGGGCCTTCGCCGTCCGGGCGGCCGTAGATCTCCCCGGACCCCGCGACGACGACCACCGGCGCCAGGTCCACCGTTCGAAGCGCCTCGAAGAGCCGCACCTGCCCGACAACGTTGACCTCCATCAGCTCGGCGGGCGTCGACCACGAGGAGGCCACCGTCGAGGAAGCCGCCAGGTGGAACACCAACTCGGGCCGGATGGACTGGACGGCCCGTACCAGGGAGGCGCCGTCCGTCAGGTCCGCCTCGATCAGGTTGAGGGCGGACTCCAGCCCGGCCAGCGGCTGGCGATCAGAGCTCCACCGGACCAGGCCGTGGACGGCGGTCTGGCGGAGATCCTCCACCAGGTGACGGGCCAGCCAGGCCCCCGCGAAACCAGTGATACCGGTGATCAAGGTGCGCATTGACCCTCCAGGTAGCGGGCCAGCGCGTCCTGCCACGGCGGCATCGGCCGTCCGAGGAGGGCCTCGAGCCGCGCCGTGTCGAGCACCGACCAGGCCGGGCGGGGCGCCGGCCGTCCGGCCTCGGTGGTGGTGATCGGCACGACCGTGGTGTCCAGGCCCAGGCGACGGACGATCTCCACCGCAAAGCCATGCCAGGTCGTCAAGCCCTGGTTGACGGCGTGGATGACGCCCCGCGCCCCGAGGTTGACCAGGTCGAGGACGGTCCCCGCCAGGTCGCAGGCGTTGGTCGGGCACCCCGTCTGGTCCGCCACGACCCGGAGCTCCGGCACACGGTCGTTCAGTTGCCGCCGGATGGCCTCGACGAAGTTGTTCCCTGGGCCGAAGAGCCACGCCGTTCGGACGATCAGGTGCTCCCGGGCCTCCGTGGCCCGGCGCTCTCCCAGCAGCTTGCTGCGCCCGTAGACGCCGGCGGGACCCGTTGGGTCGTCCTCGCGGTACGGTCGGGCCCCGGTTCCTGGGAAGACGTAGTCCGTCGAAATCTGGACGAGCAGCGCCCCCGTGCTATCGCAGGCGGCGGCCAGGTGTCCGACGGCCTCGCCGTTGAGCGCCATGGCCTCGGCTTCCCGTTCCTCGCAGGCATCCACGGCCGTCAGGGCCGCGCAGTTGATCACCACGCGAGGCCGGAGCTCATCCACGAGAGCCCGGACAGCGCCGGCATCGGTGATGTCCAGCGTGTCCACGTCGCGGCCGGCGACCCGGAGACGCCGCTGCCCTGCCGCCGCCAGGAGGGCCCGCCCAAGCTGGCCCCGGCTTCCGGTGACCAGGAGATCCATCACGTGGCGGACTCTCCAAGCCGCTCACCGTACTGGCGGTCGTAGTAGGCGGCGAACTCCGCGTCCTGCTCGCGGATGGGCCGCCACCACCGGGGGTTGTCCACGTACCAGCGCACGGTCGCTTCCAGGGCCGCAGCGAAATCGGTCTCCGGGGCAAAGCCGAGTGCGGCCAGCTTGCCGGCATCCAGGGAGTAGCGCCGGTCGTGCCCCGGCCGGTCCGTGACGAAGCGGATCAGATCGTGCGGCTTGCCCAGGATGTCGAGGATCCCCCTGGTCACCTCGAGGTTCGTCCTCTCGTTGCCCCCGGCGATGTTGTACACCTCGCCGGGCTCACCGCGGGACAGCAGGTACTCAATGGCCCGGCAGTGGTCGCCCACGTAGAGCCAGTCACGGACGTTGCCGCCGTCCCCGTAGAGCGGCAGCGGCCGGCCCGCCAGGGCGTTGGTGACGAAGAGCGGTACCAGCTTTTCCGGGTACTGGAAGGGACCGAAGTTGTTGGAGGCCCGCGTGATGATCACGGGCACATCGTGGGAGGCCCAGAAGGAGTAGGCGATGCGGTCGCCGCCGGCCTTGGAGGCCGAGTAGGGGTTGCGGGGCATCAGGGGTGCGTCCTCGGTGAAGGAGCCCTCCTCGATGGAGCCGTAGACCTCGTCGGTGGAGATCTGGACGAAGCGCTCCACGCCGCGGCGCCGCGCCTCCTCCAGCAGGACCCATACGCCGTAGCAGTCGGTCTGGATGAAATGGCCAGCGCCCAGCAGCGAGCGGTCCACGTGGGTCTCCGCGGCGAAGTTGACCACCGCGTCGCACCCCTCCATGGCGCGCGAAACGGCTGCCGCATCGCAGATGTCGCCCTGAACGAAGCTGTAGCGCGGATCGCCGGCCACATCCTCCAGGTTTTCCAGGCGCCCGGCGTAGGTCAGCGCATCCAGGTTGACCAGCTCGAGGTCCGGATACGCCGATAACATGTGCCGCACGAAATTCGAACCGATGAAGCCGCAGCCCCCGGTCACCAGTAGCTTCTTCACAGGATTACCCTCCCGGTGGAAACGTCCACGTCCACGTTCCGTGCAGCATGGTACCAGCCCGTGGCCGGACGCCGGTCAGACCAGGTATTCGCCGTCCCGGATGATCTCGACGGTGCGGCCGTTCGGGTGGATGACCACGGCGCGCCGCACCTGTACCGGGTTGCCTTTGGCATAGACGATGTCCTGGTGCACGACGGTCTCCGGCGAGGCGAAAGCGTCCACGCCCGTGACGCCGCCAAGGTGGTCCGAGCGGCCGAAGGCCCAGTGGAATCCAGCCTTCTCGTCCTCAAGCACGTTGCCCGTCACCACCGCCTTCTCGTTGACGCCGAAGGCGACCTCGGCGATGTTGGTCCTGGTGGGGTCCTCGGCAAAGTGCCCGGCGTACCGTTCCGCAACGGGGCCATCGCCCTCGACGACCATGACCCGGTTGTCCGTTACGTGGAAGAGGATCAGCTCCCCCTCCTCCATCACCGGGATGATCCCGGCGGTCCACGTTGGATCACCGTCGATCTCACCCTCGTAGGGCACCACGAAGGTCTCGCCCGAGGGAAGGTTGATGATCCGGTCGCCCTCCTTGAATCGTGGCAGGAAACCGTCGTCCACCTCGGGCGTCCGGTGCCGCACGTCGAAGAAGCAGCGGTGGCCCGTCGAGAAGAGGACGTCCACGATCTCGGCGCCCGTCATGGCCTCTTCGATGATCTGGCAGCGGCGCGCGACCTCCGTGTAATTGGCGCTCAGAGAGGTCTCCTCCATGCTCCGCAGGATCCCCGGCATGGAAGCGGCCCGGAAGTCTTCCTGTTCCTCGGCCATCTCCGACAGGGGCGCCGTCGCCGAGAGCTCGGTCATGGCTAACACCAGGGTGGAGCCGAGCAGCGTCTCGCGCAGATCGACCTCCTCCCCCTCGAGCCAGCCGATTGCGGGAAGATCGGCGTTGTTGGCGCCCGTCGCCGGATAGCTGAGCATGGGATTCACCTTGAAACCCAGCCGGCCGCCGAGCCGGGCAGCCGCCTCGCGCCACGCCTCCGCCATCTGACGCCGTTCCTGCCACTGGGGGTTGTCTGAAATGTCGTCGTGGGGCAGATCGATCATGACCGTGACGATCTCCCCCTCCTGGAGCTGAAAGACATCCTCGAGAAGCCGTTCCACGTCGAAGCTCATGCTGATGACTCCTTTCCCACGGCAGGCGACTGCCGCCGAGCGCTCATTGTACTCCGCCGGACCGGTTACGCTATCCTGCCCCCATGAGCGAGACGAGCCCCACATCGACGATGACGACGGCCGTGGTGGGTACCGGGCACCTTGGACGGCACCACGTGCGGCTCATGGCGGCGAACCCCGACGTCACCTGCCTCGGCGCTTTCGATACCGACCGCCGACGCCTGGAGAAGATCGCCTCGGAGCACGGCGTTCCCGCGCTTCCCAGCCTCGAGGCGGCCGCCCGGGCGGATGCCGTCGTTGTTGCCACCCCCACGATCTTTCACCGGGAGGTGGCCGGGTTCCTCCTGGAGTCCGGCTGCCACGTCCTGGTGGAGAAACCCATCGCGGCGAGCGTGGAGCAGGCCCGGGAGCTCGTGGCCCTGGCCACCGCCTCGGGGCGCGTCCTGGCCGTGGGCCACGTGGAGTACCACAACCCGGCCGTCCAGTCGGCCCTCAGCCTGGCCGATGGCGTCCGCTACCTGGAGAGCCAGCGCCTCTCACCCTTCACGGCGCGCTCCGTGGACGTGGACGTGGTCCTCGACCTGATGATCCATGACATCCAGATCACCCTGGCCATCGCCGGCGAGGATCCCGCCGAGATCCGCGCCGTCGGCGTCCCCGTGCTGACGGACAAGGTGGACCTTTGCCACGCCTGGATCGAGTTCCCCTCGGGGCTCGTCGCCAACCTGACGGCCAGCCGCGTTTCCGCCGAGCGAATCCGCAAGCTTCGGCTCTTCGCCCGCGACAGCTATTTCTCCGTGGACTACGCCGAACAGTCGGTCCACTCCGCCAAGCTCGTACGGGGGCACGACGGCGCCGAGATCGTTCCCCGGAAGGTCAGCATCGAGAAGCAGGAGCCCCTGGCCGCGGAGCACACCGCCTTTCTCGCCGCCTGCCGCGGTGAGGACACCCCGATCGTGAGTGGGGCATCCGGCGCGCGTGCCCTGGAGGCCGCCATCGAGATCCGCCACCAGGCCGAACGCCGCTCCGTCTGAGCCCCGCGGCACGACACACCAAGAACAGGGCCGGGAGCCAGAAGCGAAAAGGGCGTACTGGGGACACTGTTCTTATAGAACACCTGAATGCTCCGCGGCACGGTGGAGAACGGCCGGGTCCGGGTGGCAGGTCAGGGCACCGTTCGAGCCAGTCAGGAAGATCAGTGTCCCCTTGTCGTCTTCCGAGGAAGAGCCGGCGCCCGGACCGCATCTCCCGATGCCCTGGGGGGTTGCGTCGTCCGTTCCGGAGACTTCGCCTCAGCCCTGGCGTTGGTGCGTACCGCTCTCTTTTCGGTGGTAGGGGACTGGGATAAACTCCACGGTGGGCGCGTGGCGGGTCGGCTGAGGGTGAAGCTCCATCAGCTCATAGATTTCTCGCGGCATGTCCGTGGAAACTGAAAGCCCGCTTTCCCTGACATCGTCCACGCCAAAGGCATGGTCATGTGTGAAATGACCCTGGGAGAGCCTCTCGGTCAACGCGTCCACCTTCTCGTCCGGGATCTGCCCTTGAAGCAGCTCCCTGACCGTGTCCCCCACCTGTTTGAGGGCCATCCTGGCCTGGTCGGCCTGGATCAGGGTCTCGTCGTCGCACTCCTTGACGCCCTTGGCCTCCACCACGCGAACGAGGCTGGCCGCCGCCCGCTGGCCGAGCTGGGGATCCACGGGTCCAAGGACGGCACTATGATCCATGACGATCTCGTCCGCCGCCAGGGCGATCAGGGTCCCGCCCGACATGGCGTAGTGGGGCACGAAGACCGTGGTCTTCGCCGGGTGCCGCTTGATGGCCCGGGCGATTTGCTCGGCGGCGAGCACGAGCCCTCCCGGCGTGTGGAGCACCAGGTCGATGGGGACCTCCCCGTCCGTCAGCTTGATGGCCCGCAGGATCTGCTCGGAGTCCTGGATGTCGATGAACTTGACCAGGGGAAAGCCCAGGAAGCTCATCTGCTCCTGGCGATGGATCAGCGTGATGACCCGGCTACCCCGCCGGCGTTCCAGTGCCCGCATCAGCTTGAGGCGGGCCGAGGTCAGCATCCTCTGCTGCAACAGGGGCTGCAAGGAGACGATAATCAGGAAGATCCAGAACAGACTCCCGAGGTTGAATCCGTGATCCATGCCGAACCTCCCGGGGACGTCGTGGGCTCAGGACCGGGATCCGGACACTGACCTGTCCGGACATCCAAACCCTTCCCCTCACACCCCCATGTTTCCTCTATCTTCTATCCCCTCGCTCCTCACATTGTAATTCGCTTCTCGAGGTGGCGCGAGGGGACATCACTGCGCTACGGGTTTCTCGTAGAAGCGATAGGTCCTGTACAGCTTGCCGTCCATGATCTTGATGGTGCCCTTGACCAGCTCGTTGTCCTCCAGGATCCACGAGTACTCCGACCACGAGTAGCCGATGCGGAGCGCCTCCTGAATCGACTCGTAGACCAGCATCCCCTCGATGCCCCGCTTCCGGAACCTTTGCTTGACCCCCATGGTGATGACTCTCAAGCCCTCCATGGTCTCCGGTTTGGACTTCAGGAGATGCCCGAGGGTCCTCAGAGGGTGCTTCCAGGGGGAGCCATCCAGATCCTTGAGCACCGGGTTCCAGTCGGGCACGGCGAGGATGAAGCCTGCCACCTCGCCGTCGAGGAAGGCGAAGCGCAGGAGATCCGGCTGGACCAGCGGCTTGAGCTCGCGGGCCAGCCAGTTGATCTCCCCTTCGGACATGGGGATGAAACCCCAGTTCTTTTCCCAGGCGTCGTTGTAGATCTCCTGCACCAGCTGGACCTCGCCGTGAAAGTCCTTGAGGTTGGCCTTCCGTGTTGTTACACCGGGGTATTTCCTCCGGGCCCTCTCGACCAGACGTCCCAGCCGGTCCAGGCTCCGTCCATGGACCGGGGAGATGTACGCGTAGAGATCCTTGACCTTGGCGTAGCCGGCTTCCTCCAGGAGAGACGGGTAGTACCCCGGGTTGTAGGTCATCATCAGAACGGGCGGCCCGTCGAAACCCTCGATCAAGAGCCCGCACTCGTAGTTGGTCGAGGGGTTGGCTGGCCCACGGACGGCATCCAGCTTCCTGCCCGCCCCCCATGCCTCGACGGCGGCCATCAACCCCTCCGCCACCTCCATCCGGTCGACCGACTCGAAGAACCCGAAGAAGCCGATGTTTTCCCCGTGGTAACGGTTGTGGGCGTGGTTGAGGATGGCCGCCACACGGCCCACAACCTGCCGTCCCTCCCACGCCAGAAAGAGCTCGATCTCGGCGTCCTGACCACCGCCGTAAAAGGGATGCTTCTCCTGATCGAGGAGCTCGCGGACCGAGGCCTTGAGCGGCGGCACCCAGTTGGGATCGTTCCGGTAGATCCGCCAGGGAAGATCGATGAACAGGGCCAGATCGCCCCGACCGCGGACCGGACGCACCTCGATGGCAGCCATCAGCCGATCACTCCAAGCTCCCGGCCGACCTTGGCAAAGGCTGCCAGGGCTCGATCCAAATGTTCACGGGTGTGCGTGGCCATGTAGGAGGTACGGATCATGGCCCGCCCCGGCGGCACCGCCGGGGAAACCACGGGGTTGACGAAAGCGCCTTCTTCAGCGAGCCGTTTGGTCATCATGAACGCTGTCATGTCCTCGCCCACCACCAGGGGAATGACCGGCGAGTCGGCGTTGCCCGTGTCGTAGCCAAGGCCCTTGAGCTCACGGGCCATGTAGGCCGTGTTGTCCCAGAGCCGCTGCCGGCGCTCGGGCTCCCGCTGGATGATCTCCAGGGCCTTGCGGACCGAGGCCACCGACGCCGGGGGCGGCGAGGCCGAGAAGATCAACGGCCGGGCCGTGTGCTGGATCCAGTCGATGACCTTGGCCTCGCCGGCGATGTAGCCGCCGACGGCCGCCAGCGACTTGGAGAAGGTCCCCATGATGAGGTCCACATCCTCCTCGACGCCGAAGTGCTCCGGCGTGCCCCGGCCGTTCTTCCCGAAGACACCCACCGCGTGGGCATCGTCGACCATGAGGCGCGCACCGTGCCGCTTCTTGAGCTCCACGAGCTTCGGCAGGTCGGCCAGGTCGCCCTCCATGGAGAAGACACCGTCCACGACGATCAGCTTGCCCTTGTCCGTATCGGCCACCTCGAGACGGTGCTCCAGGTCCTCGAGGTCGTTGTGGCGGAACTTGACCGTCCTGCCGAAACCCAGCCGGGCGCCGTCGATGATGCAGGCGTGATCGTAGGCGTCAAGGAAGACCATGTCGCGGCGGTCCAGAAGGCAGGCGATGGTCCCCAGGTTGACCTGGAAACCCGTGGAAAAGGTCAGGGCGCGCTCCCGGCCGAGAAAGTGTGCCAGCTCCTCCTCGAGCTGGACATGAATGTCCAGGGTACCGTTGAGGAACCGGGACCCGGCGGTTCCGCTGCCGAACTCCCGGACCGCCTGGATGGCGGCCTCCTTGATCTCGGGATGGCTGGTCAATCCAAGGTAGTTGTTGGAGCCCAGCATGACCAGCTCACGCCCGTCCATGATCACCACGGGGTCCTGGCCCGACGAGATGGAGCGGAAATAGGGGTAGAAGCCCGACCGGCGGGCCTCCTCGGCGTCCTCGAAATCGAAGCACTTCTGGAATACGTCCACATGACCTCCGTACGGGCCTGGCCCGTCGTCGAATCTTACCGCAGCCAGCCCATTTCCCGGTACCACGCCCACGTCAGCGCCGCGCCCCTGGGAAACTCGACCCACTCCGAGATACCAAGGGCTTCCAGGGAATCGTGTGTCCTCAGCGTCCAGTGCCGGGCGGTCAGCTCCCGGGCCTTGTCGCGAGTCATGGCGACCTTCCTGAAACCCAGGTGCTGTAAACCGCTTCCCGCCGTCCCCACGATCCCGAGGAGCGTTTCCGGAAGGGGGATGATCCGCGCCCTGACACCGCCGGCCCCGGCCAACAGCTGGACGAGCGCTGTCATGCGGTACGGGTAGGGCTCCCCAAGGTGGTAAACCCGCCCCGTGACAACACCCGGACGCGCTGCCGCCAGGATGGCCCGCACCACGTCACCGACCCAGGCCATGGTCACCCACCTGTCCCCCCGGGGGATGGGCACGATCCCGCGGGAGGCCAGCCTGAAGAACTGGAGCACGTCGATGTCGCGCGGGCCGAAGATGGCCGGCGGCCGCAGGATCAACCAGCTGCCCCCCGCCCCCAATCGGCGAATCTCCTCCTCCGCCCCCAGCTTGGAGCGGCCGTAAGCCGAGATTGGGTGTGGCTCCGCCTCGGGTCCCAGCCCGTCGATTCCGGGTGAGGGACCCAGGGCCGCCTGGGAGGAGACATGGACCACGCGGGCCATCGGGGCCACCTCGCGCACCGCCTCCACGAGCCGGGCAGTTCCCTCCCGGTTGCCACGCTCGAACGCCTCCGTGCTGGCGGCCCGGACGACACCTGCCAGGTGGAGCACCGTCCGAGCGCCTTCTACCAGCGTGCGAAGGGCCTCACCGTCCTCCAGGGAGCCCTCCACGAAATCCGCACCGGCCCCGGCGATCCAGCGTGGGCTCGCCGGGTCCCGCACCAGGACCCTCGGCCGGATCCCGGCGGCGCACAGTGTCTCCACCACGTGGGACCCGACGAAGCCCGTCCCGCCCGTCAGCGCGACGGGTTCCTCGAGCCCCTGAGCGGCCCCGGCCCCGACCAGAGGAGAATCAGCCGCCATCGGCCACGTACTCGGCCCACGACGTGGCCGTTTCCCAGAGCCGGACACGCTCGAGCTCGAGCCATTCCGGAAGATGGTAGACCACGCCGCTGGGCGCGACGATTTCGCGGCCCGAGGCCAGGCGCCGCGAGATCTCGTCGAAGAGCCACCGGACCACCGTCTCGGAGGTGGGGTCGGCCCCTTCGAAGAGCACAACCCGTTCGCTCATGGCCTCCACGGCCTCCCGGTGGGGGTCTCCGGCGTTGATCGCCACGGCGTGGTCCAGCTGGCGAACGAGCTCCAGAACCAGGGTCTTGAGGGCCTTGTAGTCGCAGACCATGTCGTTGTCGTCCAGGCGGTCCCCGCGCACGACCACCTCGATCCGCAACCGGTGCCCGTGGGGAAAGCGGCACCTCTCCCGGTGCTTGGACAGCCGGTGTGCGTACTCCGCTTCGAAAGTCTTGGCGATCCGGTAGTAACCCAAGGCAATCCCCCTCCGGCCCGGGCCCGAGCCCCGCCCGGAGGCGCAGTGTAGCGAATGTGCCGCCAAGGGCACAAGCGCATCACCCCGATGGCTCCACCCGGGCGATCCAGCGCAGGGCGGGGATACCCCCGGGCGTGGCCTCCCTCCCGGCCTTGAAGCTATGTTCCGGGGCACATTTCGCCGGATCGTGGATCGAAGAGAGAACAGAAGAACGGAAAAGAACAGTTTCCCCGTCGTTGTTGGAAGGCTGAGTGGTGCACCCTGCAGCGCCAAACCTGCCTTCAGGGACCGGCATCGTTCTCCCGCTCGCCCCGGTCAGACACCCCGGCCGCCGCCGAAGAGGTCAAGATGCAGGCGTGGGCCGAAGCGGAACCCGTGTTCCAGGCAAAGCGCAGCCACCCCGGGCGCGCGGTGGGCCAGCTCCTCACGGGTCCTGGCCTCGGGCATCAGGAAGACCCGGTCCCGGCGCGCCGCGGGAAGCGCCTCCAGGAGCTCCACGACCTCCGGCAGGTCTTCCGCCCCGCGGACGACGAACTTCAGCTGATGCTCCGGGAAGCGGACCAGCAGGCCACGCAACGGCTCCAGATCAGCCCGAATCCGCCGGTGACGTCTCCGCCAGGTGCCCCCGGGGTCAGAGTTGGAGGTCTTGGGCGAGACCGACAGCAGGTCGCACTCGAGCTCCGGCGCAAGGGTTCCCGCCGTCTCGACCGTCAGGTGCAGGCCTCGCTCCCTCAACGCGTGGCAGAGGGCGCCGAGCTCCCGTTGGAGCAGCGGCTCCCCCCCGGTCAGCACCACGTGGCGCACGCCCGAACCGGCGGCCTCGGCCACCAGCCCGGGAAACGGCCGGCGAGCCCCTTCCGGTTCCCACGAAGCGTACGGCGTGTCGCACCAGGCGCAGCGCAGGTTGCAGCCCGCCGTGCGGATGAAGAACGACGGCACGCCGGCCAGGATCCCCTCCCCCTGCAAGCTGACGAAGGTCTCGGCCACGTACATGCCGCCACCGTAGCACGCACCATCGAAACACCGTGCAAGCCTGACCAGGTTGGCTCACGGCGGCACGCTCGTCGATGGCAGCGACGGGCGAGACGCGCGAGCCCACCGAGGACATTGAAACAACGCAACCCTCATCCCGTCCAGGAGCAAACCCGCGTGGCCCACGTGCTCACTCCCGTTTCTCGTCTCTCGTCCATCCCCTCACCCTTCGCCGTTTGCTTCCTCCACCCCCAGTCGCGTGAACACGCCCTCCGGCCTGAGCAGGTCCCGGCAGGAGAGGACCCTCAGGGTCCGGACGACCTCGCCGTTGCGAATGATCTCGATGGGTGCGTCCTCCGTGACGCTGGCAAAGATCTTCTGCAAGGGCTCCATCACGCCGTGCTTTTCCGTGACGAAGAGGAAGTCTCGCCCGCGCAGCTCCCCGGGCGGGTACCAGTAGAGGGAGGCCAGGCCGTGCTTGCCGCCGCGGACGTGGGCCAGCCGCGTGGGCAGGACACCACCCGACAGGAAGGCGAAGAGGTGCACCTTGGTGTAGCTGTCCGACGCCATCATCTGGCCCGGCTCGAGGCGCTTCATGACCCTCATCGCCGCCTCGCGGTTGCCGATGACCTCGGCCAGCTTCTTGGTCGAAATGCGGGTGGGCCGGCCCCGGTAGGACCAGTGGACCGAAAGCAAGCGTTCAGGGTTGGCCAGAACCCAGCCGGCCGCCAGGGAGATCCCCAGGCTCATGACCAGGCCGGCGATCAGAAGGGCCCGCCGTCCGCGGAAGGGCGTTAGGGCCAGCAGGGCCGCCGCCACCACGAGGCCGGGGCCTCCCCAATGTGCCCCCACCCGCTCACGGAGCGCCACGAGGCCGAAGGCCACGAAGGGCATGGCCGCGGCGACCAGGGCCGCAGTCCAGGCCGGGTCCCGGCGCTTCCAGCCCCGCCACCAGGCAATGGCCAGGGCGACCGCCACGAACGGCGTCGCCAGCAGCAGGTTGGCGCCGACAAACTCCAGGATGTACTTGAGGCCGATGGCATGCACCTGGTGCCGGCTCTCCAGCTGGAACGTGATGTTGTCCCAGTGATGCCGCGCGCCCCAGATCCAGACCGGCGCCGTCAGGGCGAAGGAGAGGGCGCCGGCCAGCCAGGGCGTGGAGGTCCGAAGCTGCCCCCGCATCTCCCGGTTCCACATGGCCGGCAGCAAGGCCGGCAGCACGAGAACCACTGGAAACTTGGCCAGGAAACCCAGGCCGGCCGCCAGGCCGAAGCCCCACCACGCACGCCGCTCACCCTGAGCCAGGGCCACGGCGGCCCAGGCGGCGCCGAGGTACGCGGTGGCCATGGCGATGTCGGTGGATGTGTAGAACGCACCGACGAAGAACAGCGGCATGGCGTGCAGGGCCACGTAGGCCCACGAGGCCTCGCGCTCGTCACCTCCGAGACGCCGGATCAGTCCCAGGAGGAAGATCCCAGCCAGGAGGCTCGAAAGCACGGCCGGGGCCCGCACCGCCAGGCGAGTCTCCCCGAAGGCCATGCGAAACGGCACCATGGCCCAGATGACCAGGGGAGGCTGGTCGAAGTACGACCAGTCCAGATGCCGCGAGCAGTCCCAGTAGTACGCCTCGTCCCCCGAGAGGGGGATGGAGGCCGCCAGGATCACGTGGAGCACGAGAAAGCCCAGCAGAAAGAGCCAGAACCAGCGCCGGGTCGCCCGCATGCCGGTCACTGCCCGAGGCTGCGCCTCAGCCGCCACAGCTCCCTCAGGGTCTCCGTGATGGTGGAGAGCTTGACCGTGGTGCTCCCCTTCTCCCGGGGCCGGTGGGTCACCCCAACCTGTGCCCAGCTCAGCCCGGCCCGCTTGGCACGGGCGTAGAGCTCCGCATCGATGAGAAAGCCGTCCGAAGACAGGTGCACCTTCTCGAAGAAGGACTTCCTGAACAGCTTGAAGGCGCAGTTGACGTCCCGCATCGTCACGCCGAGCACCCACGACTGGAGCCGGTTGTAGGTGGCCGAGGTCAGCAGGCGGATCCACGGGTCCTGGCGATCGATCCGGTAGCCCGCCACCATGTCGTGATCGGCAAGCAGCGGGTAGAGCCGCGAGATCTCGTTGAGATCGAACTGGGCGTCGGCGTCGGTATAGAAGATCGCCCCGTACCGCGCCTCGGTAAATCCCCGGATCAGCGCCTTGGTGTAGCCCTGGTTCGGGCGCTGGGTGGCGGCCCAAACGCGAGGGTCACGCTCGTGCTGCTCGGCGATGATCCCGGGGGTCCGGTCGGTGGAGCCGTCGTCCACCACGATCAGCTCCCACCGTTCACACTGGCTCTCGAGGGCGTCCACGGCCTCCCCGATGGCGATGGGGAGGATCTCCTCCTCGTTGTAGGCGGGCATCACCGCCGAGAGCTCGGGGATCGGCTTGCCCCTCCCGCTGGAAGAGCCCTCGTCCACCGCTGTCACAGGCCCCTGGCCGGTTTCGTCCACCGGGAGATTGTATCAGGAGCGCCCGCGGACCACGGGGGCCGGTGGTTCCCGGCCATCCAGGACAGCCTCCACGTTGGCCGCCGCCAGATCGGCCATGGCGCTCCGGGTCTCCACCGTCGCCGAGCCCATGTGAGGCAGCAGGACAACGTTGTCCAGACCGAGAAGGTCCTGGTGAACGGCGGGCTCGTGCTCGTAGACGTCGAGGCCCGCACCTCCCAGGTGTCCCTCTGCCAGCAACCGGGCCAGCGCCGCCTCGTCCACGATGGGGCCGCGGGCCGTGTTGACGAGGAAGGCCCCGCGCGGCAGGAGCCGCAGACGGTCTTCGTCCAGAAGGTGGTGTGTTTCGGGCGTCAGGGGACAGTGGAGGCTGAGCACGTCGGAGGAGCGCAGCAAGGTCTCCAGATCCACCTGCCGGCCCAGGTCGTCCCGGACCGGCCGGCGGCTCGTGAAGACCACGCCCATGCCGAAGGCCCCCGCCCGCCGGGCGACCGCCCTCCCGATCCGCCCGTAACCCAGGATTCCGAGAGTCTTTCCCGCCAGGCCGCGGCCCAGGAGCAGATCGGGCTTCCAGCCGTGGAACCGGCCGGCCCGCACCATGGCGTCGCCCTCGATCACGCGCCGGGTGACGGCGAGGATCAGGGCCCAGGCCAGGTCGGCCGTGGCTCCGGTCAGCACCTCGGGGGTGTTGGTCACCCAGATCCCCAGCCGCCGGGCCGCCTCGAGATCGATGTTGTCGTACCCGACGGCGTAGTTGGCGACGATCCTCAGCTGCGGACAGCTCTCCAGGACCCGCGCCGTCACGGGATCGGCCAGCAGCGTGATGACAGCGGCGGCATCGCCGATCAAGCGGATGAGCTCGTCCTCGCGGAGATCACCGGGCGCCTCCCGGATGCGGACGGGCCAGCGGCGGCCCAGCCTTTGGAGCGCGTCCCCAGGCAACGGCGAGGTGACGGCGATCTTCAGTCTCACCAGCCCTCCACCGGTGCGAGAAACTCCACGATGAGCTTTTCCAGCGGCATCTCGGCGGTCTCGACGACCCGGCCCAGCTCCTGTCCGTCGGCATCGAGGACGACGATGGTCGGGACCCGCTCGGCCTTGCGGTTGGGTAGCAATCCCTCGTGAATGAGTCCGCGGTCGACCACGAGCGTGTGGTCGACGCCCACGAGATCGAGCTTGAAATGGTCGCCACCCACCGTGTCCAGGATCTTTCTGAGGCGTGGCACCTCACGCTCCGAGTCCGAGCACCAGGACCCCAGCACGGTGACGATCCGGTAGCTGCCGGTGGCCGCCCGGAGCTCCTTGATCGCCCCGGGGTCCGGCGTGTAGGATTCGTAGGATTCCTTCCAGCCCGGGACGGTTTCCAGATCCTTCCAGCTGAGCTTGCCCACCAGGTAGGGAACCGGAGGCGGCGGTTCGCTGCCGCTGGCCGTCTCGACCTTCCGGATGACATCGCCCACCTGGATCCGCTCGGCCACGTTGTGACCCCGCACCAGCTCGGCGAAGTTGGTGTAGTGCCCCGTCAGGTGATCGGCCGGCATCAGCGTGACGAAGACCTGGCACCCGCCGGTGTCGGGGCCGGAGGTGGCGATCCCGGCTCGCCAGGAATCGAAGGGCATCAGCGAGACCTCGTCGGCCAGGCCGAAGCCGGGGCCTCCCCAGCCGTCGCCGCGCGGATCGCCCCCCTGGATCACGAAGTTCGGGACAACCCGGTGGAAGGTCAAACCGTCGTAGAACCCTTCCCTGGCCAGGTTCCACACCTCCCGGGCCGTGATGGGGGCGTGCCGCGTGTCCAGCTTCAGCCGGAGCGTTCCGCGGACCGTTACCAGGTCGATCCAGTGGGGCTCCTTCATCCACTCGGCGAGATCGGTGTACCAGCGGGCGTTGTGCCGTGCCTCCCGCGGTGGCAGCACGGCCTCCAGACCCAGCCGGCGGGCGGCCCAGACCAGTTGGGCCTGCACCGCCCAGTCGGGGTCCTTCAGGGCCGTGGACAGCACTTCTTGCCGTCCCTCCGCCGGACTTCCCTCGAGGGCCAGCTTGAACGCAGTGGCCCGCGCATCGGGCAGGGTGTCCCCGGCCCAGGACTTCGCCAACTTCAGCAGTGCGGCCGGCGATGGGACGGCCTCCCGCCGCGCGAGCAGATCCAGGGCCTGGGCCCGGACCGCGGGGTCCTTCCGCACGAGGAGAGACCGCAGCTGTTGCGGAGCCGGCAGGCGGCTCGCCGAATCCGAGGCCTCGAGCCAGGCCAGAATGGTCCCATCGTCACCGGCCAGGACCCTGGCCTCCAGGGCGTTCCCGGGCTTGCCGTCGACCCACGGAACGGCCGCCGCGGCGGCCCGGCGCCGCCAGCGGTCCTTCGAGGCCAGCCAGGTCCCGATCCGTTCAACGACGCCGCTCATCCCCCGGCGGGCCATGGCCGCCAGGGCCTGGGAAGCGGGCCACGGCTCCGGTCCCTCCACCGCCGCGGCCAGCTCCCCCTCGTCGGGAACCTCGGCATGGGCACCGAGGGCGCGAATGGCCTCCACACGGAGCGCGGGCCAGCTCGATCGAACACAGTCCACAAGCGCGGCACGCCGCTGGGGCGGAACGGCCCTGCGGTCCGCGGCGAGGACGCCGCATGCCGCCGCCCGCACGCGCCAGTCCGGGTCTCCCAGGGCCCGGAGGACGACGGCACGATCCGCATCCACCAAGACGCCCCGGACCAACCCCCGGAGCGCCGTGGCGCGAATCACCGGCTCGGCGTCGGCCGCCAGCCGGCGGAGCGGCCGAACCGGTGCTGCGCCGCTGCGCGCCAGCGAGTAGGCAGCGGCACGCCGCAGAAGCGGGTCCTTGTCACCGGCGTGCTGTACCGCCAGGCTCTCCCAGCTACCGGCTGGAAGGCGCCACAGGTTGGCCAGTCCAACTTCCAGGACCGGGCCGGCCTTCTCCTTGCGGAGCGCCTCCACCAGGGGGCCGCCCAGCTCCTCCCCCAGCTGCGCCGCCGCCCAGACCGCGCCGTCGCGAACCAGCGGAGAGCTGGAGGCCAGGCCACCACGGATCAGGTTGGCCGCCGGTTTTCCGATTCGTGCCGCGGCGATCATCACCTCGTACTGGACGGAGGGATCGCGGTCCTGAACGAAACGGGCCAGGTTGGCCACGTCCCGCGGATTCCCGGCGACCTCGAGGACTCGGATGGCCAGCCGCCGGATCCCGGGGTCCGGGTAGGCGAAGGTGCCGCCGCGGAGCTTCGCCGGCAACGCACCCGTGTCCAGCGCCTCCAGAAGGGCCGCCCGCAGGCTGTCGTTGGAAGCCGCCGCGCACACCGGGGAAACGGCGGCCAGAACAAGCGTCAGAACGAAGACGACGAGACCATTCTTGGACATGCTTCCTCCGCTCAGGCGCCGAAGAGCAACCGGTCGCCCAGGACCGGCGGCAACCCCGCCTGGTGAATTCGCCGGCGCGCCGCCTCCACCGGGTACTCCACCCGGTAGTGGTACAGCCGGCGGCGATCGTGATCGTAGATGGCGTACGCCGCCCTGGGATCCCGGTCCCTGGCCTGGCCGACGGAGCCGGGATTGATCAGGTACCGGTTGTCCGGCTCCAGGTCGAGGACCGTGCGCCGTCCCGCCAGGAGCCGGGCCTGGAGGATGTCGTGGCCGTCTCCAGGCCTGAGCTCGAAGAGCGAGGGCACGTGGGTGTGCCCGAAGAGGATGACGGAGGCCTGGGTCGAAAGAAGGCTCGCCTGGGCGTCGTGGACCGCGAAGAGGTACTCGTCCTCGTCCAGGAGAGAGCCATGGCAGATGACCAGCCCCCTCTCCACCTCCGCGGGCCCCTCGGGAAGATCCCGCAGGTAGGCCAGGTTCCGCGGGCTCAGCCGGCGATGGGTCCACTCGGAGGCCTCGCGGGCGTAGCGGTTGAAGGTCTCCGCCGTATCCAGGCCGGAGCAGACACGGTCGTGGTTCCCCCGGATTGCCACCACCTTCTGCCCAAGCGAACGCAGCCAGTCCACCACCAGGTTGGGCGAGGCGCCGTAGCCGACGGCATCGCCGAGGAAGAGCACACGGCCGTACCGCTTCCGCCGCGCATGCCGCAACACCGCCTGAAGCGCCTCCCAGTTGCCGTGGACGTCGCTGATCACCAGGTAGCGCATCAGACGAACCCGACCCTCTCCAGCACGCTCCGGGCCACCTCCTCCGGCGTCTCGTCCCCACTCAGCTTCAGATGGATACACGCCCGCTCGTAGGCGGGACGCCGTGTCGCCATCAGGCGGCTGGCGGCCTCGGGCGAGCCGAACTTGGGCCGATCGAGGTTCTTCCCGGGCAGACGGGCCATCAAGGCGCTCCACTCCACGTCGAGAAACACGGTCACGCCCTCCGCCTCCTCGATGATCCTGCGGTTCCGAGCGCTGCAGAAAGTCCCGCCTCCGGTGGCCACCACGACCCGTGGCATGGCCGCCACCCTGAGGAGCTGACGGGATTCCTCTTCCCGGAAGGCGGGTTCCCCACGGTGGGAGAAGATCTCCGCGATCGTGGCGCGCCCCAGGGCCTCGGTGATGGCGGCATCGAGATCGACAAACGGTACTCCCAGAGCTCCGGCCAGGACCCTGCCCACGGCGGTCTTGCCGCATCCCATGAACCCCACGAGAAAAATCCGGAGCTGCTCCCTCATGGTAGCACCGGTGGCACCGCCGGCGCCCGATCGAACACCGCCGCCGGGTTGCTGTATCCCGTCATCCCTCTCGGAGGTACCGCGCCATGAAGTGCGTGTCCAGGCGCCCCTCGATAAAGTCGAGGTCGTCCAGGATCCTCCGGTGCAATCTCGCAGAGGTCTGAATCCCCTCCACGCGCAGCATGTCCAGAGCTCTGCGGCCGCGAACAATGGCCTCCTCGCGATCCTTGCCGTGGACGATCAGCTTGGCGATCAGGCTGTCGTAGTAGGGGGGAATGGAATACCCGGCGTACAGGTGCGTGTCCACCCGGACGCCCGGTCCGCCCGGCAGGACCAGGCGCCGTACGACGCCCGGCGACGGCGCAAAGCTGTCGGGGTCCTCGGCGTTGATGCGGAACTCGATGGCGTGCCCGCGGATGGGCACCGCCTTGCGCGGTGGAAGGGTCATGCGCTCGCCAGCAGCGATCCGCAGCTGCTCCTTGAGGAGATCGACACCGGTGACCATCTCCGTCACGGGATGCTCCACCTGGATCCGCGTGTTCATCTCCATGAAATGGTACGAGCCGTCCTCCGAGAGCAGGAATTCCACGGTACCGGCCGAGACGTAACGCGCCGCCCTCGCGGCCGCCACCGCCGCCTTCCCCATCTCGGCCCGCTGCTCCGGGCTCAACGCCACCGAGGGCGCCTCCTCCAAGAGCTTCTGATGGCGGCGCTGGATGGAACACTCCCGTTCCCCCAGGTGAACCACCCGGCCATGGGTGTCGGCCAGAATCTGGAACTCGATGTGGCGCGGTCTCTCCAGGTACTTTTCCAGGTAGACCGAGGGGTCCCCGAAGGCTCGTTCCGCCTCGGTTCGCGCGGTATCGAAGGCCGCGCGGAGCTCCCGCTCGTCGAAGGCCAGCCGCATCCCCCGGCCGCCGCCACCGGCCGAGGCCTTGAGGATGACGGGGTAGCCGATCTCCCCGGCCAGGCGCAACGCCTCACTGCGTCCCTGGAGGGGCTCCTTGGACCCCGGCAGGATGGGGACGCCGGCCGCCGAGACGGCGGCGCGCGCGGCGGACTTGTTGCCCATGAGGCGGATGGCCTCGGGGGGCGGACCGACGAAGGTCAGGCCGCAGTCGCGGACGATTTCGGCGAAGTGGGCGTTCTCCGCCAGGAAGCCGTAGCCCGGATGTACGGCGTCCGCCCCGGTGATCTCCGCCGCCGCAATGACGGCCGAGATGTTGAGGTAGCTCGTGTTGGCGTAGGGTCCGCCGATACAGACGGACTCGTCGGCCATCTCCACGTGGAGACACTCGCGATCCGCCTCGGAGTGGACGGCCACGGTCCGGATGTCGAGCTCACGGCAAGCAGCGATGATCCGCACCGCAATCTCGCCGCGGTTGGCGATGAGAACCTTCCGCAACATCGTTCAGGCCGGCTGGATGGCGAAGAGGCGCTCCCCGAACTCCACGGGTTGCGCATTCTCCGGGAAGACCTTGACGATGGTCCCGGAACGGTCGGACTCGATCTCGTTCATCAGCTTCATGGCCTCGACGATGCAGAGAACCTGCCCCTTCTCCACGAAATCGCCCACCTTGACGTAGGGATCAGCGTCGGGGTTCGGGGCCCGGTAGAAGGTGCCGACGATGGGCGAGGTGACGTAGTGAAGACCGTCCTCACCGCCTTCCACCGGCGGCGTCCCCTCCTCGGCAACCGCGGGGGGCGCGCCCAGGCCGTCGGGGGCCGGCACCAGGCCCGCCGGGGATGCCGGCATCGCCTGGACCACCGGTACCGCTGGAGCTGGCGCTCCCGGCTGCGCGACCGTCCCACCGGCTCCCTCGATCTTCAACCGGCTCCCACCGTGCTCGACCTCGATGGCGGCGACTCCCGTCGACGCGACCAGACGGATCAACTCACAGATCTCCTCGAACTTGAACATCCAGTGGCTCCCAATCAGACGAAGTCAGCCCGCAGCCTCTCGGCCGCGACCCGCGAGAGGAACCTGGCTTTCCCGACAAGACCGCCGGATTCCATCTGCAGCAGTATAAAGTACCCTTCGCCGATCAGAGTCAAGACGGTGGCGGAGTCCTGCGTCTCCACGGTCAGCTGGCGCACCTCGCCGTGATCCAGCTCCCGTTCGGCCTGGGCCATCTCCCGGAGGATGGCGGCGAACTCGGCCCCGGTTTCCTCGATGGAGGCCTCTGCCGCCACCGTGACCACGGGAATCCCGTCCGGATCCACGATGCCGCCCCCCACCACACCGGGACACTCGTCCACGAGCCTGGCGACCGTCGCTTCAAAACTCATGAAACCCCCGCTCCCGCGGCCCGGCGCAACCGGCCGAGCCAGCTCTCGAGAATCTCGATCTTCCGGTGGGCACGACCTGCCGGGGTTCCCGCCGCCTCGGAACGCCTCCGGGCCACGGTTTCCAGGACTTCCTGCGCCGGTCCTGAGTCCGGGTTGCGTTCCAGCACAGCCCGCGCCGTCTTCTCGGCCAGTGGCAGGTCCCCCTGCTCCAGGGCGAGCCGCGCCAGAGTCGCCGTCGGCAGTGGAATCTCGCCGGCCGTGGCACCGGCCCCGGGCTCGGGCGGCACCACCTCTTCGGGCACCCCGGGAAGCTCGACGGTCTCGGCGGCCTCGAGCTCTCCGGCCTCCGGCCCCCCGGCCATGGCCGCGACGGCGCTCTCAGGTACCAAGGGTGCCTCGACTTCGGCCTCGGGCTGCTGCTCCGAGGGTTCCTCCTCGACCGGGAGGACCTCCTCCGGCACCTTCACCTCGGCCTCGGACAGCTCCTGCGGGGTTTCTCCCTCGACCGGGGGCGCCTCCTGTGGCCCCCCGCCCTCGGCCTGGGGCAGCTCCTCCGGCGCTCCGACATCCGCGACGGGGAACGCCACCGGGTGCGCGGCCCAGGCTTCGAAGACGGCAGATGCCGTTTCGGGCCCGGACGGCTCCAACTCTTCGGGCGGTGGAGCCTCTTTCACCGGCGCCTCCCCCTCGGAAACGGAGACCGTGGCGAAAACGTCTTCGCCCGTGACGAAGACCCCGGTATCACCCCGCGGAGCCACCGACCACGGATCCTCCTCAGAGACGAAGGCCAGCGACCGGCTCCTCGGAACGGCGGCCGGGAGCACCGGCGATGAATCCACGGCGATGGGCTCCTCCACCGGTCCGTTCTCGCCCCCAGGTTCCGTCTCGGGACCGCCGGCCTCCGGCGACCTGGCCTTCAGCGCCCGCCGGCCCCTCAGGGAGGGTCTTCTCGCCAGCGGATGTCTTCGGCTCCAGGTGACTCCTGGCCTCCTCGGCCTCGCTCGCCAGCTCCTCGTCGGAGGGTACCAGCGCGGCGGCAAGATCCAGTGCCTCGGCCGCCTGCGGCCAGTCCCCAACGCGCGCCGCCGCGCGGCCCAGCATGGTGGCCGCGACGGCGTTCTGCCGATCGAGCTCCAGGGCCCGGGAGAAGGCGGAACGCGACTCGTCAAAGCGCTCCGCCTGGAAGAGCGCCCGGCCGAGCGACACCCACGCCGCCACGTACTCGGGATGGTGCTCCAGGCCCGCCCGGAGGACCTCGACGGCTTCGTTGAGCTCACCCTGGCGGCGCAGCAGCTCCCCCAGTTGATAGAAATGCCGCGAGGAGGGATCCTCGCGCAGCTGAAAACGGAGTTGCTCGATGCGATAGTCCATAAATGAAGAAAAACGGGGCGGGCGGCACCACGGCCACCCGCCCCCGGTTCTTGGATCAGATCCCGTTTCCCGTCAGATTGACGTTCACCGTTGGCGTGTCGGGATCGTTGGAATTGACTTCCACCGTGGCGCTCTTCATCCCGGTCGATGTCGGGCAGAAGTCCACCGCAACATCGACAGAATCGTTTGGCGCCAGCGTACCTCCCGGGGTGCCCGGGGAGAGATGGAACTGATCGCTGTTGACACCGATCAGGTCGGCATTCCAGATGAGGTATGCCGTACCAACGTTGGTGATCCTGAAGGTCTGCTGGTCACAGTTGCCACCCTGGTCGTCCGCGACCGTGTTGTTAAAGGTGACATCGATCGGCGCAACGAGAATGTGCGGGATCCTGCAAGTGGTGTCGTATGGCTCGTAGGACAACCCGCCAGGAAGCGTGGCCGAACAATTCGCCGCGACACTGGTGACGGTAACCGGTACGGCCGTCGCCACGTCCTGGATGCCGACGCCGTTCGTCCCACACGCGCTCGTGTCGTATGCCAAGCCGATGTCGAGTGGCCCGATGGCGTGCCGGACACCCGTCAGGGTGATCGTGTTCTCGTCCACCAGGGTGACGGTCACGCCGGTGGTCGAGCTCGTACCCTCCGTGAAAACCAGCCCGTTGATCGAAACGCTGACGGGCGAGTGGAAGTTGCGTCCGTTGATGGTCAACTCGTCGATATCGACACTGTCGGCATCGGGTGGCCCAACGATGGCTGGATCAACCGACAAGACCAGGGGCGTGATTCCCCGGTACTTGTACTGGCCGCCCTCGGTCTTGGCGTTGCTGTCGGTCAGGGTGACCCTGAAGGCGGCGACGATGTCTCCGCACTGCGGGGGCTCCACCGCGGGCATCTTGACCACCAGCTCGGCCCCGGACACCGAGACCACCTCGGTCCGCATGGGCGGGGTACCGTGGAGGTAATCAACCCACAGAGGCGAACGGAAGCCGGAGCCGAAGATGGTCACCAGGTTGTTGCCCTCCATGGGACCCTCGGTGGGCGTGTTGCCGGAGATGAACAGCGCCTCGCCGTAGGTGAAGGCCGCGGCCAGGGTATCGGAGAGCCCGGCCTCGATGTTGGTCACCTTGATGCTGACGGCGATGGGCGGTGTCAGGTTCCCGGCGCCCACGTCGTCGGTGATGTCCGGGCTGAGGCAGACAATCTCGTACTGATTGACGGAGATGATCTGTGCCTCGTGGTCGCTGATACTTCCACCGCCGAAGATCACCTGTACCGGCATCTGGAAGCCGCTGCTTGGGGTGTGCTCGGCGAAGATGGTAACCTGCGTTCCACCCTCGATGGGCCCGAAGTTGGGCGAGACCGTAGAGATCTTCGGCGTCAGCTGGTCGGCGGTGAAGACGAAGGCGTTATCCTTCGACACGGTCTTCTCGTTGCCGGTGCCGGCCTGGTTGACCAGGGTGACCTTGGCCACCAGGTCCTCGGTGATGGGTTGCGCCGAGATCTGGGGCGTGATCACCTGGACCTGACGCCCGTCGTCGGAGACCGTGACGCCGGTGGCCTCGACGGTTCCCAGGTTGGTGGTGAACTGCACCCGGACGGGCGCCTTGAAGTTCTGGCCGAATACCGTCACCTGGTCGCCGCCCCGCGGCGAGCCGTGATCGGGGAAGAGCTGGTAGATCTCCGGGAGTCCGGAGGTGGGCGTGAAGGTGAAGCCGTTGGGCACCGTCACCGACTGCTCGGTGGGCGTTCCCACGCCTCGCCTGACGACAACGTCCGAGCCCCATGTCTTGGTCGGGTCGGCCGCGGTAATCTTGGGCGTCACCACCTGCACCGAGCTGCCGCTGGCATCGACGTTGAGCACGTTGGCGGCGTAGAGCACGCCATCGACGTTGAAGCTGACCTCAACCGGTGTGCCGATGTTCTTGCCGTAGATGGTCACCTGTGCGCCGCCATCGAGGCTACCCTGGGCCGGCACAATGTTGAAGATCTCCAGCTTGTCGGTGGTGTCAGGGTTCTTGACCTTGATGTTGATCTGGCTCTTGACGGTGAAGACGGAGGCCTGAATGATGTAGCTGCCCGCTTGCGGCGCCGTGAAGTACACGCCCGCCTTGCCGCCGCTGGTGGCGACCACGGCCTCGTTGGTTCCCGTGGCCGTGAACACGCCGCCGGTGCTGCAGAGGAAGTTGACCGCGGTGCCGTCCGGCGCGGTATCGCCATTCTGGGTCACGGTGGCGAGAACCAGGACCTGCTGGGTCGTCAGGATCTCACCCGCACCGGCCGAGATGGCGACGTTCCACGCGGTCGTGGGGGGCGTCGGTACGGGCGGCGGCGAGGAGCTGCTGCCGGAGCACCCGGCCATCAGCACGAGGCCGAGGAGAGCGGTATATGCGCTGAGCTTCTTGATCACGGCCTACCTCCCTCAGTAGAAGAAGTTGAAGGCAAAGTTCGCGACGACCGAGATGGACTTGCCGCCCATGGTCGTACCGAAGATCTCAACCTTGATCGTTTCGCGGATGTTGGGCTGGCCCGTCTCGGGGTCGACCCCACCGTTTTCCGGGAAGAGGTACAGGAGGGGCGCCTGGCGGAAGTACTCCGCCGGATAGACCCTGTAATTCTCCAGAGCCGCGTTGTCGCCCGCCGGGATGTACACGTCGACGTCGTTGGTCCACTGGGGCCCGGCCTTGGTGCCGCCGTCGGTACGGTAGGGCGTGCTGACCCAGCGGGTCAGGCGCACGTCCTGGGCCGCGCTCACCGTGCCGGACGGGTTCTTGAGAAAGGACTGGATGGTCATGTTCTCGATGGAGACGTCCGCCGTGTTTCGCACGCTGATGTCGGGGTTGTATTTCTCAATGTTGACCACGAGGTAGACCGACGGCTTGGTTTCGTTGAGGGTGCTGTTGCCACCGCAGGCCGCCATGCCCGCCGCCATCGCCAGCAGCACACCACACATGTACAGGCGTTTCATGTATCCCTCCCCCTTAGTACTTGACGATCCGCGGGGTGATGAAGATCAACAGCTCGTCGTGGCGGTTGAAGATCTTCTTGCTCTTGAAGAAGAACCCCAGGATCGGGATCTTGGCCAGTCCCGGAACCCGGTCCTCCGAGTTATCCTCTTTCATCTGGTAGATCCCGCCGATCACCGTCGTCCCGCCG
Source organism: Acidobacteriota bacterium (assembly GCA_013152925.1). Classification (GTDB taxonomy): domain Bacteria; phylum Acidobacteriota; class Thermoanaerobaculia; order Thermoanaerobaculales; family Sulfomarinibacteraceae; genus JAADFK01. Next base: position 31,076 of record JAADFK010000107.1, read on the forward strand.
TCCCGGATCAGCAGGTTGGTCTTGGCGTCCCGGGTGAAGATGGGGGCGTTCCGCCCGCCCTGGATGGCAGCCGCGAGGATCGGCTCCTGCTTCTTGATGTCGATCTGCAGCATGACGGTTCCTTCGGCGGTGATCTGGGGCGTCACGTCGAGCTTCAGGGTAGCATCGATGTACTGGACGGTCACTGTGTTGTTCGCCACAGTTTGCACGGGAATCTGGAGGCCCGAGCGGATGGTCGCCTTCTTCATGTTCTGGGTCGTCACCCGTGGCGAGGAAACGATCTTGACCAGGCCGTCCGATTCCGCGGCGCTCAGGGTGAAGTCCAGGTTGAAGGTGTTGAGGATGTCGCCGAAGGTCAGGGCGATGGAGCCGTTCTGTGCATCGCCGCGGACTCCGGTCGGGCCGAGGTTGACCCCGCCCTCGGTCTTGATGCTGTTGGGGAACTTCAAGCCCGTGTCGTTGCCGTGCTCGGCATCCATGACACCGGTGAACCCCCAGTTGATGCCGAGGGCGTGCGAGAAGTCGCGTGTCGTCTCGACGATCCGGCCTTCGATAACCACCTGCGGTGTCGGCTTGTCCAGGCTGTCGATGAGGCGGAGCACACCGTCCACCCGGTCCACCGTGTCACGAATGATCAGCGTGTTGGTGCGGTTGTCCACCTGGATCGTTCCGCGGTCGGAGAGCAGCTGCGAGTCACCCTTGAGGAGCTTCTCGATGTCCTGGGCCTTGGCGTACGACACCGGCTTGAGCACCACCTTGAGGGGTTTGGCCAGCTCCTGCTCCTTCTTGAACTGGGCGGCAGCCCTCTTCTCGGCGGCCAGCTTCTGAATGGGCGCCACTCGCAGGACGTTGTTCTCCAGGACGTAATCGAGACCATTGATCCTGAGGATGAGATCGAGGGCCTGGTCCCACGGCACATCGTGGAGCTCGACGGTGACCGTGCCACCGACACCGGGATCGACGACGATGTTGAGGTTGGTCAGGGTGGCGAAAGTCCGCAAGACGTCCTTGATGTCCGCGTCCTTGAGAGTCAGGGTGATCGGCTCACCGGTGAACTGACGCTCCTGGGTTGTCAGCTCCTTGGCGGCGTAATTCTTCTTCTCGGTCAGCACCTGGGCGGCCGGCGCCTGTTCCACCAGCTGGTCGGGGTTGGCCTCCCAGGGATTGGGCTCCGCCGCAGCCGCTTTCGGCGCCTCGACGCCGGGCGCCGGGAGGGCCTCCTGGGGCGCCGCTCCGGGCTCCGGAGGTGTGACCTCGGGGGCCGATCCGATTTCGATGGGTTTCCCGGCGGAGCCCGCATCCGCAGCCGGTGTCTTGGTTCCCGCAGTTTCGGCAACGGCGGCAACGGGTTCGCCGCCGTCCGGCGATGACGCTGCCTCCGCCCTGGCCGGATGGATGTCGATAGCGCCGGCGGACGGCTCCGCCGTCCCGGCCGCGGCCTCCGTCGTGGAAGGATGGATGTCGATGGTGCCGGCGGACGCTCCAACCGCCTCGGAGGCCCTCCGGGCAACGCCCACGCGGAGCACGCCGCCATCGGCCGTCGGCGTGAACTCGTAGTGTGCCGGGGAATCAAGATCGATCACCAGCCGGGTGATCGGGGTCGGGTCCACGCGGTGTTGTGCCACGCGGACACGAACCGCCGACCCGGAATGCACTGGAAACACATGGCGCTGCACGCGGTTGATCACGCCCGGCAGGTCGACCACGATCCGGTCGGGGGACGGGAGTGTGAAGGTCTTGGCATGCAGGGGGCCGCTGGCGCGCAGGGCGACGACCACGCCGCCCGACTCGGCCACGGGATCGACCGCCAGCAGCGCATCGCCTGGCGCGACGGCGGCGGGAGCCGCCTTGGGCGCGGCATCCGCGGTGGCTGGCGATGGCTCGGCATCAGCAACAGGCTCCGAAACAGGCTCCGGAACCACCGGCTGAGGCGGCGGTACGGCAACGCCGGAAGGAGTTTTGAGGCTCGGCTTCGCTCCGGCAACCGGCTGTGCCGGAGCGCCGGTGTCGGCGCCGAAGAACTTGAAGCGCAGCTCCAAGCCGTCCGGAACCGTCGCGAGATCGGCCTGGGCCGGCTTGTCGAGCCAGACGGTCAGCCGTGTCACCTTGCGTCCGCCGAATTCCTCGGCCGAGGAGAGCTCCGCCCGGGTGATCCCCAGGGCGGGCGCTGCGGCGGCGCGAGCCGACGGCTCCCAGGCGACGTCCGGCATCTCGACGATCCACACGCCGGGCTGCGGACTGTAGTGGACCGTGTCGAGCGAACCGGATACCGCCAGATGCACGACGGGTCCTTCAGCACCAGCCTCGGCTTGCAACGCGCTGATTCTCGGCGCCGGGCCGGCTGAAGCGGGTCCAGGGAAGAACCCGGCCGCAGCAACCAGCGCCACGGCAACCACCAAGAGGATGCGGGCGTTCTTGACCATCATCTCATCCCCCATTTCCTTCCTTCTTCCCTCACTTCTCGGCAATCTCGCGCACGACTTCGCGAGTTGGCTTCAATGCCTTGGGATCGTTGACCTGCTGCTTGAAAATGACCCGGCGGCGTTCGATCTTCTCCACCTCGCCGTCGTAGAGCTTGGTGCCGGGCCGGAGAATATAGCTGAGCTTGTCCCGGCCCTGGACCATGGCGATGGTTCCGCTGGATGTCTCGATGATGCCCGAGAGGGTCAGCTCGTCGATCGTCATGCCGGCGAGACCCGGCGGCCGTTCCCCGCTCTTTTGTTCTTCCTGGATGCCCTGGGTCAGCGAAACGAAGGGGTCCCGCCGGCCTGCCGGGTCGTAGGAGAACTTTCCGCCCTCGAAGACCTTCTCCTCGCCCCGCAGAATCTGGTCGATCTTGCTGACGTCCACCTCGCCACTCGGCAGGACGCTTTTCCCGGATGGCCGGGCCGACTGATCGCCCGGCGTCCTGGCGGCCTCGGGCGTAGGCTCCTGAGCCTGCACCGGCCGAAGCCCGAACGGCATCACGATCAAGACGCCGGCTGCCACGAGAACGCCCAATCGTTGACGGCTCATGGCTTGCCTCCTCCCGCTGGAGCTTTCGTGTTGTCTTCCTTGTAAATAAAGGTCTGGAGCGTAAATTTCGCAGCGATAGTGTAGCCGCTGGCCCGCCCGCGGAGCGCGGTGATCGTCAGGTCGCTGACGTTGATGATCCGCGAGAACCGACTCAGCTTGTCGAAGAACATCCCTAACTCGTGGTACGTCCCTTTCAGCTGGACCTTGAGCGGCCACTCCCAGAAGAAATCACGATCGATGAAGGCCTGAGGTGTGAAACGAACCAGCTGGAAGTGCCCGGTCTCCATCAGCTGTTTGAACTTCTTGAGCAGCGTATCGGTTTCGCGGCGGGTGGGCAGGATGCGGCGGAGCCGGTCGAGCTCCAGCTCGAGGTTGCGAATCTCCTCCTCCAGCTTGGGCAGATCCCTCTTGGCGGCACGCCCCTTTTCGATCTCCCGCTCCAGCTTGCTGATATTGGTCTGGATGGCGCCGATGTCCTGCCGGATCTGCTGGAAGACGTAATGATCCATGACGAAGTAGAGGACGACACCGAGGATGATCCCGGTGATAACCGCCCAATACCAGGGCTTTTCGTTGAGATCAAATGCCATGGGTGGCCTCCCCAAGCCCGATCATTTCGCGACTCCCGCGGCGGCATTCCCTTCTCCGGCCCCCTTGATTTCCGGCGGCTTCAGGGTGAACACGCAGGTCAGACGGAAGGTGTAGACTCCCTTGCCGCTCCGAGCCAGATCACCGAGCGTGGGCTCCTGGAAGAAGGGTGATGCGTCCAGATTGGAGATGTAGTTGGCCACGGCGTTCTCATCCATGGCCCTCCCTGCCAGGCTGACGACATTCCCCTTGACGGTCATCTTGTCGAGCCACAGAAGATCCGGAAGGGCGCGGGAGACCTCGTCCATGATCCGGACCGGTCCGTGCTGATTCCTCTTGAGCTCGTCAATGATGTTGATCTTGTGTTGAAGCGCTTCCCGTTTCGTCTCGAGCTCGGCCACCTTGTCGATGAATACCTTGAGCTTGTCCCGCTCGACCCTGAGCTCCGCCTGCTTCTTCTCCAGGTGGGCGCGCTTCGAGCTCAGGTGGTACCACATGCCCCCGGTGACGAGAAAGGACAGAAGCAGGACGGAGAGAAGCAGAATGTCTCCCTGCTTGGCTCCCAGGGAAATCTCCCGCTTCTTCGCGCGCCGCGCTGCTGCCTGGGGCGTGATCTCCGCGACGAGGTTGATCTTGATCATCGTCAGTCTCCAACCGCTCGCACTGCCAGGCCCACGGCCACACTCATCGAAGGAGCATGCCGGTTGATCCACTCCGGATCGAATTCGGCTTCACTGTACCGGATGTTCCGGAACGGGTTCATCACCTCCACCGGCACCTGGAAGCGCTCCTTGAGAACCTCGTCGAGGTTCAACACGCCGGCGCCGCCGCCCGCGAGGACGAGCTTGTCCAGGCGATCCACCGAGGAGGTCGCCACGAAGAAATCGATGGTCTTCTGGAGCTCCGCCGCCAGGTCCTCGGAAACGCTGTTGAGGATGCCGAGAACGCTCTGCACGGTGTGCTCGCCCACCCGCTCGCCCATTTTCAACCGGACGGCATCCTCCCGGGCCAGGTTGAGCTCACGCTGGATCGCCTCCGTGTACTGATTGCCCCCGGCGGCGACGTCTCTCCAGAAGATGGACGAACCGTTGTGAAGAACGTTGATGTTCATCACCGAGGCGCCCACGTTGACCAGGGCCACGGTGTCCGCCGGGATTCCGTAGTTGATCTCGAAGGCGTTCTGCAGGGCGAACACATCCACGTCCACCAGAACCGGTTGCTTCCCGGCCTGGACAATGACCGAGGTGTAGTCGGCGATGCGGTCCTTCTTGACTGCCACCAGAAGCACGTCCATGGCGTCGCCACCGCTGGCATCGAGCACGACGTAGTCCAGGTTGACATCGTTGATGTCGAAGGGGACGTACTGCTCGGCCTCCCACTGGATCGATTCGGCCAACTCGGCCTCCGTCATCGACGGCAGCTGAATCCTCTTGATGATGACCGAATGCCCGGAGAGGGAGGTCCCGAAGTTAGAATTCTTGATATTGTTTTCCGAAATCAGATGGGAAAGGGCCTCCACCACCAGCGACGAATCCATGATGGCTCCGTCGACAATGGCCTCCGGAGAGAGCTCCGCTGTGGCCGCGTGTACAAGCTGAAACTCCCCATTCTTCAATGGTTTCAGCTCGACCAACTTGATCGCGGAAGAGCCAATATCGCAACCTACGATCTGCTTCTTATGCTTTCGAAACACGGTTTACACCTTAGCTCCAAAAGTTTCAGGGTTCTGTCCCATCTCACCTCTGGATGCAGGCTAACAAAGGACTGCTCGTAATGTCAAGAACATTCTGTGCTTTGGGGGTTTACAGCCACCGGAAAGGTGTGCTCCTCGCCTCTTGTGTTTTTCCCGCGCATGTGGTATTTAACCAGTCCCCCGTTTTCGGGGGCGGCCAGAGGAGGACATTGAACCATGGCGCAGCGATGCGATATTTGCGGCAAGGGCCCCATGACGGGGAACAATATCAGTCACGCCCACAACCTGTCGAGACGCCGTTGGCTCCCGAATATCCAGCGGGTCAGGGCCTTGGTGGACGGACGGCCGCAGTACATCAAGGTATGTACGCGCTGCCTCCGGTCCGGAAAGGTCGTCAAGGCGCCACGCGTCTGAAGGCTCCTCGCCGCTCCACATCGACCATCCCCTCGACACCACGGAGCTTGTCCATGATGCGGTTGAGGTGATCCTTGTCACGTACCTCGACCGTCATGGTGACCGTGCCGAGGGCGCCGTCGGCCGTGTGGAGGTTGCAGCTGAGAATGTTGCTGCCCTCGCGGGCAACGACCTGGGAGATGGCGGCGAGGAGGCCGGCGCGGTCGCGGAAGCGCATGTCCAGCTCGATGCGGATCTTGGGGCTGCGTTCCGAGACGGCGCCGTCCGCCCAGCGAACCTCGATCTCCCGCTCGGGATGGTAGAGGAGCTTCTGGACGTTCGGACACGACCGGGAATGGACCGCCACACCCTTGCCGCGGGTGACGTAGCCGACGATCTCCTCTCCCGGAAGCGGGTTGCAGCACTTGGCCCGGTACACGAGAAAGTCGCTGTCGCCGGTCACTTCGAGGACCGGCGCCTCCTTCCGGAAGGCGATGGGTGCCACCGATGCCGGCAGCGCCGGCTCGCGGCCCGCCTCGGCGGTTCCGGCGAGCTCCTCGGCGACGGCCGGGGCCGCCAGGCGTCCGAAGCCGATGGCGGCGAGCAGGGTCTCCTCGGAGGCCATACCGCGAGCCTTGAGAAGCTCTTCCATTTCCTTGCACCCGGCCACCCGCTTCCACGACTTTCCCAGCCGCCGGAGCTCCTTTTCCAGGAGCTTCCGTCCGACCTCCTCGGCACGGTCCTTCTCCTCCCGCTTGAGCCACGCGCGGATCTTGGAGCGGGCCCGGCCTGAGGCCGCGATGTCCAGCCAGTCGTGGTGCGGCTTCTGCTGGTTCGAGGTGGAGACCTCGACGATGTCACCGTTGTTGAGCTCGGTCTTCAGCGGCACCCACCGCCCGTTGACCGTTGCCCCCACGCAGTGGTGTCCCACGTCGGTGTGAATGCGGTAGGCAAAATCGAGAACGGTGGCCCCCCGGGGGAAGGAGAACACATCGCCCCTCGGCGTAAAGCAGTAGACCTCCTCCGGGTAGAGATCGACCTTGAGGGAATCCAGGAACTCCCTCGGGGAGGACCCCTGGGTCGTGTCCAGGAGCCCGCGGAGCCAGGCGATGCGCGAGTCGTCCGCCGGCTGGGATCCCCGCTCCTTGTAGCTCCAGTGGGCGGCGATGCCGTGCTCGGCAATGGCGTGCATGTCCTCGGTGCGGATCTGGATCTCGAAGGGATGCCCCTCCGGACCGATGACCGTGGTGTGGAGCGACTGGTACGCGTTGGGCTTGGGAATGGCGATGTAGTCCTTGATTCGTCCAGGCACCGGAGGCCACTGCTGGTGAATCAGCCCCATGGCGGCATAGCAATCGGCGACGCTGGATACGATGATCCTGAAGGCCAGGAAGTCAAAGACGCTCTCCACCTCCACGCCCTGCCGCTTGAGCTTCTGCCAGATGGAGTAGAGATGCTTGATTCTGCCCTCAACCGTGCCGGCGATTCCCGCTTTCTCCAGGATGCCGTCGAGGGTGACCTTCAGATCGCCGAACCACTTCTCCGCCGCCTGCGAACGTTGGCCGATGGCCTTCTCCAGCCGCTCGGCATCCTGGGGGTGAAGGTAGCGAAAGCACAGGTCCTCCAGCTCGGCCTTGATGGAGCCGATGCCGAGGCGGTTGGCGATGGGAGCGTAGATGTCCAGCGTCTCCCGAGCGATGGCCACCTGGCGCTCGGGCCGCAGGAACCCCAGGGTCCTCATGTTGTGCAAGCGGTCCGCCAGCTTGACCAGGATGACCCGCACATCGTCCGTGGAGGCCAGCAGGAGACGGCGGAAATTCTCCGCCTCGGTCGCCTCCCGGCTCTCGTACTTGCTCTCGAAACTGGAGAGCTTGGTCAGCGCCACCACCAGCCGTGTGACCACGGGGCCGAACTCCAGCTCCATCTCCTCGGGGCTGGTCTCCGTATCCTCGAGGATGTCGTGGAGCAGCCCGGCGGCGATGGCCACCTCGTCCAGCTCCATGTCCGCCAGGATCCAGGCGACGCTGAGCGGGTGGATCAGGTAGGCCTCGCCGGAGCGCCGGACCTGCCCCTGGTGGCGGTTGGCGGCGAAGACATAGGCGTGCCGCAGCAACACCTCGTCCATGTCCGGCCGGTACCGCTCCACGCGGTCGAGGATATCTTCAATGCGGACCTTGGCCGGAGCGTTCATCGTTCCATTGTACCTGCCAGCGTCAAGGTGCTCGGGATCCGGCAGATGGCCGGCCCCTTACCCAGCAGGGCCACTGGCCGGCGGCCGGAGAACCCAGCCTCCCGCGGTGGCCGGGGAGATCCCTCCACTTCGCGGCGCTCCGCACCGCTCCGGTCGGGATGACGGGAGGGAATGGGCGCTGCGGGCCGCTCCGGTCGGGATGACGGGAGGGGATGGGCGCTGCGGGCCGCTCCGGCGGGGATGACGGGGGAAGCAGGAGGGCTGAGGCACAACCATGTCACGGAGAACCTGGCGCCCGAGGGAGCGAAGCCCCGGCGGGGGTCCACCGTGAGCCGACGCGGGCTCGCGCTCGGAGGCGACCCGGGGATTCATGCCGCCGCGCAGGAAGGCGCGTCCAGGCGCCGTCGAACGTCGGCTCTCTCAACCGGAACCGGGGGTGATCGCTCCGGAAGGCGCGGCCGGGCGCCGGCGGGCGTTCATCGGCGACCACAGCGCCCCGGAGATCTCCCCGGGGCGCTGGAATGTGTGGTACCGGTGGCTCAGCGGCGGGCGCGGCGCTTGTTCCGGCGCTTCTTCTTGAAGCGGTCGAACATGCGGGTCATGCCCAGGGCGATGGGAGACGCGATGAAGATCGACGAGTAGGTTCCGACGATGATCCCCACGAGCAGGACGAAGGCGAAGGTGTTGATGACGTCGCCCCCGAAGACGTAGAGAAAGATCACCACGGCCAGGGTCGTCCCCGAGGTGATCAGGGTGCGCGAGAGGGTCTGGTTGATGGATTCGTCCATGATCTCCTGCAACTCGCCCGTTCTCTTGATCCTGAGGTTCTCCCGGACACGGTCGAAGACCACCACCGTATCGTTGACCGAATACCCGACGAGGGTCAGCAGCGCGGCGATGGTCGGCAGGTTGATCTCGCGCTGGGTCAGCGACAGGGCGCCCAGCGTGATCAACACGTCGTGGAACAGGGCACCCACGGCGCCGAGGCCGTAGGGAAGCTGGAACCGGATCCAGATATAGATCAGCATGCCGAGGAGGGAGAACACGATCGCCAGCTGTGCCTTCTCACGGAGGTCGGCGCCGACCGCGGGCCCGACGCTTTCGGCGCCGAGGAGGGCGAACTCACCGGCGGCACAGCGTTTTTCGAGAAAGGTCCGTGCGGCCTCACTGAGCTCCTTGATCTGCCCGAGCTCGGAGACCTCCCGGAACATGCCGTGGTCCTTGCGGTAGGCCATGACGGCCTCCGCCATGGGCGCATAGTGGGCAGCCAGCGCGTCGGGATCGCCGGTGATGCCGTCGGGGTTGCCCCGGACCAGCAGCTCGGTGAGCTCCTTGGCCCCCTGGGTGTTGAGGTCGAAGGTGCCGCCGAGATTCGGGTTAAGGGTCGTGTTGAGCAGGTCGAGGATCGGCCTGGTGAAGTCGCCCTCCTTGCCCTTGGGATTCTCCACCCGGATCAGGATCTCGTGTTTCTCCGGCTCGTCGAAGCGCTGGATCAGGGGCTCTCCGACGGCGAGCTTCGTGATGGCCTTCCGGAGCTCCTTGAGGTTGGGGGCCTTCTTGAGCTTGATGGTCACCTGGGTGCCACCGACGAAATCGATGCCCAGATTGAGCCCCGGCCCAAAGGCGATGGCGGCCAACCCGCCCAGGATCAGCGCCAGGGAGATGCCGATGGCGATCCACCGGTAGGTCAGGAAGGGAAAACTGGTCTTCTTGATGATGCGCATGGTGACTCCGTGCTCAGATACTCAGCGACTCGACCCGGTCCTTGCCGGCGAGGATGATCATGTACAGCGTGCGGGAAACGAACACCGCCGTGAACATGCTGGCGAGGATGCCGATGCTCAGGGTGACCGCGAAACCCTTGACGGGACCCGTGCCGAACTGGAAGAGGAAGAGGGCGGCGATCAGGGTCGTCAGGTTGGCGTCCAGAATGGTGCCGAAGGCACGCCCAAAGCCCGCGTCAATGGCGGATTTGACCGTCTTGCCCACCTCGATCTCCTCGCGGATCCTCTCGAAGATCAGCACGTTGGCGTCCACCGCCATGCCGATGGTCAGGATGACCCCGGCGATACCGGGGAGGGTCAAGGTGGCGCCGAAGTAGGCCATGGCGCCCATCAGGATGACCAGGTTGAGCAGCAGCGCCACGTTGGCGTTGAGCCCGGACCACTTGTAGTAGACCATCATGAAGAGCATGACGGCGATCAGGCCGGCAATGGCAGCTCGTACGCCCCGGACGACCGAGTCGTGTCCCAGGGACGGCCCGACGGTCCGTTCTTCCAGGTAGGTAATGGTCGCCGGCAGGGCGCCGGCCCGCAGGACAAGGGCCAGGTCCTCCGCCTCCTGAACGGAGAAATTTCCCGTAATGATGCCCTCGTCGGAGATCTGCCCCTGGATCGTCGGGGCCGACATGACCCGGTGGTCCAGGACGATGGCCATCCGCGTTCCGATGTGGGAGCCGGTGTAGGCACCGAACTTGCTCGCGGCGGCTGGAATCAGCGTGAAGCTGACGGCCGGCGCGTTGTAGCGGTCCTGGCTCCTCCGGGCGTTGCGGAGCTCGCGCCCGGTGATGATGGCGGCCTTCTTGACGAGCCAGTACTCCTTGCCAATGGTGATTCCCTCGGAGTTCTTCTTCCCGCCGGTGATGATCTCGGCATCCGGGGGCACCGTGCCACCCAGTTGAGCCAGGAGGGACTTGCGGTCGGGCGCCGGCCCGGCGACCACCTCCTTGAGCTCCAGGAAGGCGGTCCGGCCGATCAGCTCCTTGACCCGGCCCGGATCGTCGACGCCCGGAAGCTGAACCAGGATCCGGTCGCCCTCGATACCCTGCCGCTGGATCATCGGCTCGGAGACACCGAACTGGTCGATGCGGTTGCGGATGGTCTCCAGGGCCTGCTTGACCGCCATGTCCCGGATGTTCCGGGCCACATTGGCCGGCAGCTGGAAGGTCCATTTCCCGGCGCCAGGATTGATCTTGAACTCGGGAAGGTAGGACTCGGCCACGCCCCTGAGGGCGGTGGTGTCAACGCCGGCCGGCACCTCGACGGTGAAGCTCAGGCTCTTCGGATCGGTCGTGGCCGTCCCGAGGGTGATTCCCTTGTCCTTGGCCTGGCTGATCAGCCGCTGGCTGGCGTCGTCCAGCTCGGCCTTGATGGCGTCGTCGGTATTGACCCGAAGCACCAGGTGGATGCCGCCCCTGAGGTCAAGCCCGAGGTGGATCTTCTTGGCCGGCGGGTACAGCGACACCACGGAAACAACAATGACGATGACGATCAGCGCGATGCGCCACAACAACTTCTTGTCCACATGGACCTCCTGGTTCTCAGTCGGAGCCGCCGGAGGACGGATTCACCTTGCCGGCAATGGCGCTCTTGGCGACTCGGATCTTCGCATTCTCGGCGACTTTCAGCATGATCGTCTGGTCCTCGACGCTGGCCACCGTCCCGTGGATGCCCCCGGAGGTGATGACCCGGTCTCCCTTCTTGAGGGAGGCGATCATGGCCTCCTTCTTCTTCTGCTGCCGGCGGCCCGGCAGGATCACCAGGAAGTAGAAGACGGCGAAGATCAGCGCGAATGGGAGCAGCGTGACCAGCGGACTGGCGCTCTGCCCGGCACCTTGTAACATGGTCAAAACTCCTTCCCCGGCTCTGCCGGGATCACACCCCTGCCCTACGCCCGGCCTCGGTCCGAAGACGGAAGGCGGCATAACGGCGCGTCATGATAGCGTCCCGCGCCTGCCGCATCAAGTCGAGGAAGAAACTCAGATTGTGAACCGTCAGCAAAACCACCGAGGCGGCCTCCCTCGAGATGAAAAGATGGCGCAGCGCACCGCGGCAGTAGCGGGCACAGGTCGGGCAGGAACAGTCCGGATCCAGGGGGCCGTCGTCGTCGGCGAAGCGGGCGTTCTTGATCACCAGCTCGCCCCGCGAGGTGAACACCTTGCCGGTTCGGGCCGACCGCGTCGGCAGGACGCAATCGAAGAGGTCGACGCCGCAGGCGACAGCGTGCAGCAGGTCCTCGGGATAGCCCACACCCATCAGGTACCTGGGCCGCTCCTCCGGCAGGAGGGGTGCCGAGAAAGCGATGGCCTCGTGAAGCACCTCGCGCGGCTCGCCCACCGCCAGCCCCCCGATGGCGAAGCCGTCGAAGGGATGCTCCGCCAGGCCCTCGCTGCACCGTGCGCGGAGCTCGCGGTCCACCGAGCCCTGCTGGATCGCGAAGAGGCCTCCCCGCCACGGTCCCTCCCTCCGGAGAACCTCCACCCGCCGCAGGCCGCGGAGCGCCCATCGCAGGGAGCGTTTCATGGAGGATTCAGCCGCCCTTCGATCCACGGGCCACGGAAGACATTCGTCCAGGACCATGGCCACGTCCACGCCGAAGCCCGCCTCGAGCTCCACCACGGACTCCGGCGTCAGGCGATGACGGCTTCCATCCAGGTGGGACTGGAAGGTCACGCCGTCATCGTCCAGCTGGCGGCGACCCGCCAGCGAGAACACCTGGTACCCGCCCGAGTCCGTCAGGATGGGGCCGTCCCAGGCCATCATGCGGTGCAGGCCGCCCAGGCGACGGAGACGTTCGGGCCCCGGCCGGAGCATCAGGTGGTAGGTGTTGGCCAACACCATCTCGGGCGCCAAGCGGTCCAGCTCCCAGGCGGCGAGCCCCTTGACCGAGCCCGCCGTGCCCACCGGCATGAACGCCGGCGTGTGGACGGTGCCGTGCGGGGTCTCCAGCTCCGCCGCTCTGGCCGCCGTCGCCGGATCGCGGGCCGTGACCCGGAAGGGAAGCATCAGCGACCGGGCGAGGACGGGGCCTCGGAGGCGTCGTAGGTCTCGACGGTCGCCCCTGCCTTGGGTTCCAGCACGAAGTCGGACGAATCCAGGGGTGGGTTGATCTCGATCTTCGAAAAGGTGTAGGCCGTGGTATCGCCGTCGGCCTCAACGGAGGTGATGGCCACCGGCAGGTGGGACTTCCGGTCGATCCGGAGCTCAATGGCGCGGATCTTCTTCCGGAGCGGCCGGTCCACCGGCTCCAGGCGTAGCTCCAAGGGCTCGTTCTCCGGAGTTTTCACGAGAATGATCCGGAAGTGGGACACCAGTTTCGCGAGCGGCTTCGTGCCCACCAACACTCCCATCAACCGCCGCTGACGGGGTGAAACCCGCACCCGGTCCAGATGGCGAGCCGCAGGATCCCAGGTGGAGAGGGTCCGGCCGGCGAACACCACGACCATGCGCTCCGGTGCCTGGTACTCCCAGCGGATCCGGTTGGGTGCCAGGTAGCTGAAGACCCCGGTGGAGACCGTCGGCTCCAGCAGCATGGCACTCTTCTTTTCCTGGCGGAAACGGGCGCGGAGAGAGTGCAGCGAGCGTTGCGCCTCGGAGATCTCGGCGATCAGGGCGTGCACCCGCGCTCCACCGTCCACGGCGACCGGTTCCGAGGCCCGGACCCGGGTGCCACCGGCAGCCAGCCCGGCGGCGAGAAACAACACGGGCAAGAGCTTCAAACGCACCACGGTGCGAACTCTACCACAGGTGACCGTGCCCGGCGTTGGCGGCAGTGTCGGCGACGGCGACAGGTGCCAGCGTCTGTGTCAGCGGCGGCGTCTCGGCTGGGGCGATCCACCAAGCAACCGGCGCATCCTGTCCCGGCGTTTCCCTGCGCGGCCTCAACGGGAGGCGTCAGGGACCCGGACCTCGTAGCTGAGCTGCGAGCGGGAGAGCAGCACCTTGCTCCCGGGCGGCACCGAGGACGTCAGCCAGACGTTCCCGCCGATGACCGAGCCCCGCCCGATCACCGTATCCCCACCGAGGATCGTCGCGCCCGAGTAGACGACCACCTCGTCCTCGATGGTCGGGTGCCGCTTGCTGCCGCGCACCAGCCGCCCGCGCTCGTCCCGCGGAAAAGAGAGAGCCCCCAGGGTCACCCCCTGGTAGAGCTTGACGCGATCCCCGATATCCGTGGTCTCACCGACCACCACCCCCGTGCCGTGATCGATGAAAAAGGACCGCCCGATCCGGGCGCCCGGGTGGATGTCCACACCCGTCTCGTTGTGAGCAAACTCCGTCATGATGCGGGGAATCAACGGCACCGCCATCCGGTGGAGGCAGTGCGCCAGGCGGTACGTGTAGATCGCCTTGAAACCGGGGTACGCCATGATGACCTCCACCGGCCCCGTCGCCGCCGGATCGCCGTCCACGGCCGCCTGCACATCCCCGGCCACCAGCTCCATGACCTCCGGAAGATCCGACAGGAAGCGAAACACCACCTCGCCCGCCCGGTCCTCTGCGTTCGCGCCGTTTTCTCCGTTGCCCCCGGCCATCAAGAAAGCCTTGGTCACCTCCCGGCGCAGGCGGCGGGCCAGTATGTAGAGCTGGTCGCCCAGGTGGTACTCGAGGTTGCCCCGGTACAGCTCCTGCTCCCCGAAGAAACCCGGGAAGAGCACCTCCTGGCAGTGGCGGAGGATGCCGATCACCTCCCGTTTCTGGGGAAGGGGATCCGCCGAGAAGTGAAACAGCGGCACGGCCCGCCTCCCAACGTGCCGCACGCAGCGCTCGATGGCTTGCAGGGTCGTGTCGCGAAGCTCGGGCTTGCTCATGGGAACCTCCAATGCTTCCGCTGGCATTATCCCTCAACCAGCACCTGCTCTTCCCCGTGTGCGAGCTTGACGGCCGCCAGGGAGCTTCTCGGTACGATCCATCACGGACATCGGCGGCCGGGAGGCGGTACACTGCTCCGTGACCGAGAAAGGGAGTCTCACATGAGCGACCAGCAACAACAGCAGCCAAAGCTGACCCTGCCGCCCGACGTGGCCATGGGTCATTACTCCAACTTCGTCATGATCGCCCACAACTACACCGAGGTGGTCCTTGATTTCGGAAGGACCCTGCCCGGCCGTCAGGATATCCCGGTGGTGGCACGGATGATCATGACCCCCTTCCAGGCCAAGCAGCTCCTCAGGGCGCTCCAGCACAACCTCACCATGTACGAGAACAGCTTCGGCCCCATCGCCGACCCCCCGTCCAAGGAGCCACCGGACCCCTCGGCCCACTCGGCCAACTAGCGGGCTCCCGATGCAGAAACGAGCGATTTTTCTGCAAGCTTCAGGAAGACAAGGATTTCCGCGGAGGCGCACTCGGGTACGCCGCACAAGGGAATCCGCTCAGGACGTGGCCGGAACCGGCTGACCGGTAATCACCGCGCCCGACCGGTCTTTCCGGACGGTCTCCGTGACGGCCCCCAGGGCATCCCGCGTGTACTCGATCTCCACGGCTCCGTCGGGCAGCGGCTCGCGGTAGAGGGACCGGGCCACACGGCCGGCGCCATCGAGGGTGTGGACCTCGGTCAGGATCTTCCCCCGCCACACCTCCACCCGGACGGGAACCTTCTTCCGGACGATCAGCTTCCGGCGCACCACCGTGCCGGGATCGGGCTCCGGGGCGGCCCCGACGGGCTCGGCCGAGGCGGGGTCGACGGCGGCGGCGTCCTCCAACTTGAAGCCGGGCGCCACCTCCCGCGTCACCGATTCCAGCTCGGGCTCGAGCAGCACGGCACAGTCCACCGTCTTGCCGTCGCGCTTCACCCTGAGGTCCATCCGGTCCCCCCAGCGCAGCAGCGCCAGGGCCAGCCGGAAGTGATGGATGTCGCCGGCGGGGACACCATTGAGATCGACGATGGCATCGCCCTTGAGGACCCCGGCCCTCTTCGACGCGGTGTCCGGCCAGACGCGCTTGACGGCGATGATCCCATCCTTCTCTTCGAGCTTGAGGCCAAGGCGGGGAACCTCTTCCACGTCGCCGCGGTTGGGGAAGACGCCGACAATGTCGGCCAGGGACCGTACGAAGAGCGCCGGTGGCCCCGAGGCCGAGCCCCCGGCATGGTCCCCGCCCGGCATGGGATGGCCGTGGGGCTCCCCACCCTCCTCCGGAGCGGGGGCGACGACGGGGACGAAGGTGGCCACGGGGATATCCGGCTGTCCCTGCCGGGCCAGCTCCTCGTGGATCCGCCGGGCGATCCCCAGGCCGTAGGCCACGTGCCCGGACCCCACCAGCACGATCATGGTGCCGCCGGGCGGAAGCTTGGCGAGGATGGACCGGGCCATCACCACGTCCCACAGACACTGGGCCGCGTACATCCGGTCGAACCAGGCGGGCGGCAGCAGGGCCACCGTGTCGCCGAAGTAGCGGGCGATCAGGAAACGGTGCTGGGGGGAGCCGGCCGTATCGACCTCTCCCACCTCGGCCCGCTGCTCGGGAGTGAGGCCCTCGAGCCCCTTCCGGTTGACGGTCCGGGGGATCGAGCGGTCCACGTTGAGCCCCACCACGGGCATGGCGAGCTTCCGGGCCGTCTCCATGACGGGCGCGTAGTAGACCCAGTTGTAGCCGCCGCGGTCGTACCACTTGGAAGCCAGCAGGAAGTCATCGCCCCGGAGCTCGCCGCTGGTCCACTTTTCCAGCACGGCATCGTCGCCCCGCTGAAAGAACTCCATGCCGAGGACGGGGTTGGCCATCTTCCCGGCGAGGGCTTCAAGGAGCTTCGACTGCACCCGTTTCTCGTCCGCGTTGGTATGGTCCTCGCCGAGCAACACCACCCGAGCGCCTGCCAGAAGCTGCACGGTGTTCTCAAGGTCCACGGTCTTTCCGGCCGTGCAATCGTAGAAATGGCCCGCCATGGCCGAGCCAACCGAGTAGGCCCTCGCCGGGTTGCCCAGCGGGAGCATCACCGTCTCCTGTGCCGCCGCCGCAAACGTCATCATGAGAGCCATCGTCCCGAGAGCTGCCATCCTCGTCCATTTCATGAATCGCACCCCTTCCGTTCACCGTGCCGACCCTACGTCATCCGGTTCTCGCTGCCAAGGGGCCCGCCCGCAGGATTGACGAAATATCGTCGCGAAGGGCGGGCCAGGTGTACAATTCGCGCTGCCCTTTCGGGCGCAGGGGAGGATCAATGGCTGACACGACGGAGAACCTCGCGGCGCTGGAATCCGCCATCGAGGTGGAGGATTGGGACCGTGTCGAAGGGCTGTGGTTGGAGCTCCTGGAGGCGGAGCCGATCCCGACGGCGGCTCTCCTGGAGGCCCGCCGCGCCATCTGGAAGGCGGGGCGCAAGAACCTGGCCCGCACACTTCTGGAGCTCCTCGTGGACACCCTGGAGGCCCGCGACGATCCCGGCGCCGCCCTGGCCGCCATCCGGGAGCTGGTCCGGCTGACCGACAGGCCGGGGGAGGATCTCCGCCAGGCCCTGGAAGGGGCCCTTCGCCGGGCCCGCGCCGGCAGCCCCTCGCTGGAGGCCGTCCTCGCCCGGTACCCCATCGCCGAAGCCCGCCGGCCGCTGGAGGTGCTTGAAACGGTCGAGCTCTGGCTGGACCACGATGTGGGGACCGTGGTGGAGCTCCGCGGCCAGGGCGTCGGCCGGATCGAAGAGGCCAACCTCAAGCTTGATCACCTCCGCGTCGACCTGGGCGGTGCCCGCCCCGTCTCCGTCCCGATCGGCGCCGCAGCCAAGTACCTGAGGCGGCTCCCGGAGGGAAGCTTCCTGCACCGCAAGGTCACCGATGCCGAGGGGCTCAAGACCCACGTGGAAGGGGCCCCCGCCGAGGCGCTGGCCGAGCTGCTGGAGAGCCTTGAAGGACCCGCCGAGGTCGCCACCATCAAGGCCGCCCTGGACGGCCTCCTGCCCCCATCCAAGTGGACCTCCTGGTGGGCGAAGGCCCGCAAGCACCCCCGCATCCTGACCAGCGGCTCGGGGTCGCGTCTGCGCTACACCGTGGCCGCCGGGGCTGAGGACGCCACCAGGGCCCAGCTGGAGGATCTCAGGTCCGCCGATCCGCGCCATCGTCTCGCCCTGGCCCGCCGCCTGGCCTCCCGCGGTCCCGACGAGGCCGCCGCCGCCGCGGCGGTGCTGGCCGAATCCCTCGCCGCCCTCGAGACGAGCGATCCCGGCCTGGCCTGGGAAACTGCCAGCGTTCTCGAGGGCCTCCCCGGCGGCGAAGCGCCTGCCGTGGCGTGCCGCGCACGCTTGCTGGATGCCTCGGAGCCCCTCACCCTGCTGCTCGGGATCCAGGACCGACCCGCACGCCAGGCGGCCCTCGAGGCTCTCCGCCAGGTCCGTCCCTCGGAGTGGACCGGGATCTGGGCCGAATGGCTGTTGCACGAGGAGCACGCCACCCTCCTGGACACCATGGTCCGGGCCCTGGTGGAGGCCGGAGCCGCCGATCGCGTCGACGAGGCCCTGGAGGCAATCCTCCGCAACCCCGTCAAGCATCCCGCTCGCTTCATCTGGCTCTGCGAGGCCGTCACGGCCAAGAACGCCACGGAGCCCGTTACCCGGCGGATGACGCCGTCCCTCCTGGAGCGTCTTCCCGACACCCTGACCCGCCGGG
>JAADFK010000108.1 GCA_013152925.1 Acidobacteriota bacterium
TTCCTCCCACCGGACGCCATGATCCCGAGCACGGATCTCTCGAGGCGCCGGAGCCACATTGTACTACCGGGCAGGCGGCTCGCGCGCGATCCCCTCCCGTGCAGGGGGGATGGCATTGCCTCTCTCGGCCGGGAGATCCCTCCACTTCGCGGCGCTTCGCACCGCTCCGGTCGGGATGACGAGAAAGGATGGAGGCTCCGGTCGGGATGACGAGAAAGGGAGGGGGCTCCGGTCGGGATGACGAGAAGAGACGGGGCTCCGGCCGGGATGGCGAGTGATTATTTTATTGGGATTTCGGCCGGGATGTCAGCGGGAGAAGAAGGGGATGGGCACCAATAACGTCACGGAGCACCAGGCGCCCGAGGGGGCGAAGCTGGGAACGTGTTCCCGACGGGGGCTCGCGTTCGGGGGGCTCACGCCGCCGCGCCGCCGGGCGCGGCCGGACGCCATCAACGACGGTCACCCGGCCAGGGCGGGACGACACATGGCCGGCCGCCGGGGCGCGATGGATGGGGCTCCCGTACGGGAGGACATCTCAGTCTCCGGGGTCCAGGCCTTCCTTGATCCTTCGCAGGAGGCGGCGCTCCTTCTTCTTGGGGGCGCCGGCGCCGCGTGGGCGGCGGGGCGCCTTCACCATCTTCTGGAGCCGGCGCAGCTCCATCTCCTCGGGCGTGGGCGGCGGTGTCAGATCCTCGTAGAGCTCGCGCGCCTGGGCCTTGGGGACGTGTTTGTCGGCCAGCTCGCGGACGACCACGATTCGGCGACGGCCCATGGGCAGGGTGATCCGGATCTCGTCGCCGGGCCGGATCTTGCGTTGGGGCTTGGCCCGGACGCCGTTGATCTCCACCTTGCCGCCCTTGCAGGCCGTCTGGGCCTGGGAGCGGGTTTTGAAGAGGCAGGCCACGTCCAGCCACACGTCGAGGCGGACGGGGGCCTCGTCGTTCATTCCGTGGCGCCCCGTGGCAGCTCGGCCGCGGCACGGCCCACGCAGTCGTAGGTGAAGCCCGCGGCACGCATGCGCTGCGGATCGTAGACGTTGCGAAGGTCGACCACGATCGGCCGGGCCAGCAGGCCCTTGATGCGCTCGAGGTCCAGGTAGCGGAACTGGTTCCACTCGGTGACGAGCACCAGGGCGTCGCCGCCCTCGGCCGTCTCGTAGGAGTCCTCACAGTAGACCACGGAATCGGGGAGTATCTCGCGGGCGTTGTCCATGGCGGCCGGATCGAAGGCACGGACCGTGGCACCGTCCTCCACCAGGGCACGGACGAGCGGAATCGAGGGTGACTCCCGCATGTCATCGGTTTCCGGTTTGAAAGCCAGGCCGAGGACGGCCACGGTCTTGCCCGACAGGTCCTCGCCCAGGGCCGCGCGGATCTTGCCGATGGAGCGGGCCTTGATCCGCTCGTTGACGCCGACAACGGTTTCGACGATCTCGAATGGCTGGCCGGCGTTCCGGGCGATGTCGGCCAGGGCCTGTGTGTCCTTGGGGAAACAGGAGCCGCCGTAACCGGGTCCGGGGTGGAGGAACTTGGGGCCGATGCGGCGGTCCAGGCCCATGCCCTTGGCCACGTGGTGCACGTCCGCGCCGAGGCGCTCGCAGAGGTCGGCTACCTCGTTGATGAAGGTGATCTTGGTGGCCAGGAAAGCGTTGGAAGCGTACTTGATCAGCTCGGAGCTCTCCACGTTGGTGATGACGAAGGGGGTCTCGATCAGGTAGAGCGGCGAGTAGATGTCCTTCATGATGGCGATGGCCTGGGGGTCGCGGGCGCCGATGACCACGCGGTCCGGGCGCATGAAGTCCTCGATGGCCGAGCCCTCGCGCAGGAACTCCGGGTTGGAAACCACCGAGAAGGAGCACTCGCCGTTCGTGACCTCGTTGATGGTCCTCTCGATCAGCTGGCCGGTGCCGATGGGAACCGTGGACTTGGTGACGATGACCTTGTAGCCGTTCATGTTCTCGCCGATGGTCCGCGCCACCTGGAGGACGTAGGTCAGGTCGGCAGAGCCGTCCTCCTTGGGAGGAGTTCCAACGGCGATGAAGATGACCAGCGCCTGCCGGACCGAGGCGGTGACATCAGTGGAAAAATGCAGCCGCCCGGCGGTGGTGTTCTTGGCCACGAGGGTATCGAGGCCCGGCTCGTAGATGGGGATCTCGCCCCGGTTGAGCATCTCGATTTTGCGCTCGTCTTTGTCCACGCAGGTGACGTCCATGCCGAAATCGGCCAGGCACGCCCCCGTGACCAGCCCCACGTAACCGGTTCCAACGACGCAGATATGCATGAAGAGCCTCCACAGAGCCCCGGCTCACCGTGGGAACAAGGCACGCCCTCCGGCCCGGGACCCGCGAATAGTACCAAAACACCTCCCCGGGGGAAGGTGGGCTCCAGCCCGAAGCGGCGGGCGCCTTCTTGAGGGGTTGCCCGTTCCGAAAGAAGGCAAACGCCGGCGCCGGAGGGCTCCGGTACCATGGATCCGTGGGGAGTGCAGGGTGAAACGCATCGATCCCGGAACGGGCGGTTGGACCAACGACCTGTTGGGACAGGAGTCGGCGGGTGTGTCCCGGCTCCGGTTCACGTCCTCCCTGGAGCGTGAATTCCGCAGGTTCCTCCACGGACAGACCGTGAGACAGGCCCGGATCGCGTTCGTCGTGGGAGTGGCCGTCTTTTTTCTCTTCGGGATGTTGGACGTGCTGTTGTTTCCCGACCTGGCGGCGGAGATGTGGCGCCTCCGATACCTCCTCGTCGGCCCGGTCCTGCTCCTCCTGCTGGCCGTCTCGTTCTCGCCGCTTGGAGAACGGTACCTGTCGGAGCTCATCCTGGTGTCGATCTGGGCCGTCAGCGTGGGTGTCATCGGTTTCATGGCGATCACTGCGGCCCACGATCCGCAGCTGTATTGGGGCGGATTGATGTTGACCACGGTGGTCTCGTACGTCCTCTTCGGGTTCCGGCTCCCCCAGGCTGCCCTCACGGGCTGGGGCATCCTCGCACTCTACGTGGCCGGTGATCTTGGGCTCATCGGGAGCGGCAGGCTCCAGCTCCTCAACAACGTCGTGGGACTGGCCGCCACGAACATCCTGGGCATGATGGCGGCCTACATCATCGAGCGTCAGCACCGTAAGGTCTTTCTCCAGTCGTTGTTCCTGGAGCGGGAGAAGCGGGAGCTGGAAAAGGCCAACGCCAGGCTCAAGGAGCTCTCCTACGAGGACGCTCTCACCGGAATCGCCAACCGGCGTTTCTTCAACGAACGCCTCTCGGAGGAATGGGTCCGGGCCCTGCGGCACGGTTACCCCATGACACTCCTGATGCTCGACGTGGACCACTTCAAGGCCTATAACGATCGTGAGGGACACCAGGCAGGGGACGCGTGTCTCCAGGCCATGGGGATGCTGTTGAGCGGTTTCGCCAAGAGGCCGGGGGACCTGGTTGCCCGGTACGGTGGCGAGGAGTTCGTCGTGGTGCTCACCGGCACATCGGGCAGTGATGGCTGGAAGATGGCCGAGCAGATCCGCCGGGAGGTGATGGACCTGCGCATCCCGCATCCTGCCTCGCCGGAGGGGGAGACGATCACCGTCAGCGTGGGCGTGGCCAGCACGGTCCCGCGTCCGGAGGATTCACCCGAAGCCCTTGTGGCGGCGGCGGACCGCGCCCTCTACGCCGCCAAGGAGTCGGGGAGGAACCGGGTCGTCATGGCATGAAGGACCGGCCGCCGTCCAGGCGGCGGCGATACCATCCATCCCTGGTATCGTTTCCCGGCGAAGGGAGGGGCCTGAGATGGACCGTCAACGTTTTCTGGCCGTGGCGCGCGGGGAGGAGCCCGCCGATCTGTTGATCACCGGCGGCCGCGTGGTGGAGGTGTTCACGGGGGAGATCCTCGAGCTCGACGTGGCAGTCGCCGGCGGGAGGATCGCCGGGCTCGGGTCTGGCCGGGAGGGGATGGAAACCCTGGACGCCGGGGGGGCCTTCGTGGTGCCGGGGCTGATCGATCCTCACGTGCACCTGGAGAGCAGCCTGGTGACGCCGCTGGAGTTCGCCCGCGCCGTCGTCCCCAGGGGGACCACGGCGGTGGTCTGCGATCCCCACGAGCTGGCCAACGTGGCGGGGTTGGATGGCATCCGGTGGCTGTTGGAGGCCTCGGAGGGGCTCCCATTGACGGTATACGTCAATGCCCCTTCCTGCGTGCCGGCGACCCACCTGGCCACGGCCGGGGCCGAGCTCTCCGCGGGGGACCTGGCGCCGCTGCTGGCCCACCCCAGGGTCCTGGGGCTGGCCGAGGTCATGAACGTCCCGGGCACGGTGCTGGGCGATCCCGGTGTCTGGGCCAAGCTCGAGGCCTTCCGGGGCCGGCCCGTCGACGGGCACGCCCCCGGGCTTGCCGGGCCGTGGCTGGACGCCTACGTGGCCTCGGGTCCCGCCACCGACCACGAGTGCATGACCGCCGGCGAGGCGCGGGAGAAGCTGCGGCGTGGGATGCGTGTGTTTCTTCGGCAGGGAACGGCCGCACGCAACCTCGTGGACCTTCTGCCGGCGGTCGATGCATGGACGGCACCCCGCTGCGCCTTCTGCACGGACGACCGCCACCCCCACGACCTGCTGGACGAAGGGCACATGGATCATCTGGTTCGCCTCGCCGTGGCCAGCGGCTTGAAACCGGAGCTGGCGATCCGGCTGGCCAGCCTCGGAGCGGCCGAGCCCTACGGTCTCACGCAGCGCGGTGCGGTGGCACCCGGGCGGCGGGCGGATCTGGTCCTGACCCGCAGCCTGGAGGAGCTCCGCGCCGAGGTCGTCCTCTCGGCCGGGCGCGTGGTGGGTCGTGACGGCCGGCCGGCCGGGGCCTGGCTGGAGCCCGAAGCCGATGCCTCGGCCGTCCGCGGACGGATGCGTGTGGACCTTGAATCCCTCGATCTCGGGGTACCGGCGGCCGGCGAGGTGCGGGTCATCGGCATCGTACCGGGCCAGCTCCTCACGGAGGATCGTCCCGCGGAGCTTCCCGAGACCTCCGGGCGCCTGCTGGCCGACCCGTCGCGGGACATCGCCAAGCTGGCCGTCATCGAACGGCACCGCGGGAGCGGGCGGGTGGGCCTCGGCTTCGTCCAGGGCCTGGGCTTCGGCTCGGGCGCCGTGGCCGGAACGGTGGCCCACGACCACCACAACCTGATGGTCGCCGGGATGGACGATCGCAGCATGACGACGGCGGCCCGGGCGGTGGCCGAGGCCGGCGGGGGACTTGCCGTGGCTGCGGGCGGCCGGGTCGCGGCGCTCTTGCCCCTGCCCATTGCCGGCCTGATCTCGGACCGGCCCCTGGAGGAGGTGCGGAACGGCCTGGACGCGTTGACGGCGGCCTTCCACGAGCTGGGCGGCTCGGGGGATCCCTTCATGATGCTGAGCTTCCTGGGCCTCGAGGTGATCCCCGCCCTCAAGCTGACCGACCGTGGCCTTGTTGACGTGGAGCGTTTCGAGGTCGTTCCACTTCGGGTCACGCCATGAGTCATGAGTCTGGATTGACAGGAGTTTGACACGCTGCAGCAGGTGAGCCCTTTCCGCGGCATTGTTCCAGCCTTATAGTGGAATCAGGAAGGGTTGATCATGCTGGAGATCCTGATCACAGGACTCGACGAGCAGCTCGCCGCTCCCCTGGCGGGGGCGCTTGAGATGCGGAGCTACGCCGTCCGGTGCGAGACGTGGGAAGACGCCGTGCTGGACACCCTCGAAAGGATCCCGTTCCGGGCCATCGTCTCCAGGTACCCGCTGCCGGGGGCCGGGTTCGGCATCCTGCTCAGCGCCGTGCGCTCGCGGGCCTCGGCCTCCCGGAATACGGGCCTGATGTTGGTCGCGCCGGGCTCCGACCTGGAGGCAGCGCGCGGGCTGATCGGGCGTGGGGTCAACCGCGTGGTGTGCGAGACCGACTCCATCGAGACCATTCTGACGGGCCTCCACGAGCTGCTGACGGCTCCGCCGCGCGTTCCCTTCGTCGCGCCCACGAGGATCTCCCTGGAGTTCGGCGGCGAGGCCGTCAGCGTGCTCTGCCAGACGGAGAATCTTTCGGCCTCGGGGATGCTGGTTCGTGGATGTACCAACTGCCGGCCAGGGATGCGGGTGAGCTTCCAGCTCCAGCTGGGCGCCGAGGAGGAGCCGCTGGAGGGCATGGCGGAGATCGCCAGGACGACGAACCCCGAACGGGAGGGCCTCCGTGGCTTTGGGGCGCGGTTCATCGGCCTTTCCGAAGCGGACCGGGAACGGTTGCAGGCGTGGCTGGAGCGGGCCTCCGAGCCCATCGCCAGCTAGCTTCCGCCCGGAGCGCTTTCTTGCAATCTCCGCGTCAGCCTGCGGATTCCACCGTGCGGCGTGCGGGAGCATACCTTCGCGTGGATCCTTGCCATCCTTGATCATGCAAGAAACCGCTCGTTTGCCTCGGGGACCAGCCAGCCCGCTCCCATCCGGGAGCGAATCCGGGCCTCGGCCCGGAACACGCTCTACGAGCTCGCGTGAGCCGTTTCCGCGACGGCCTCGAGTATGGCGGATTCCAGGGCCCGGTCCCGGTCCGGCGGGATGGTCCGGAGGTCGAGGACCACACGGTCCCCGTCGCGAACCGCGATGACCGGCGGGCGCACGCGCCGGAGCGCCGCCGCCAGGGAGTTGCCGCCGGCGAGGCGGAGCCCGTGGCCGGGAACGGTGGCCCCGGGAGTCGTTCCGCCGCCAAGGGCCCCTTTCGTGGGCGTGGTCTCCGCATCGAGGCCAGCCGCACGGAGGCGCCGGGCGAGACGCCGGGCCCGCCGGCGCAGCTCCTCCAGGGAGCTGCCCAGCATGGCATACAGCGGGATTTCTTCCAGACGTTCCTCGTGGTGAGCGGCCAGGATCCGCTCCATGTGGACGAGGGCGGTCTTGTCCGGGCGGAGCGCGCGGAACAGGGAATGCCGGCCCATGGGCTCGACCCACTGCGCACCGCCGACGGCAATGCCCGCCTGGGGCCCTCCGAGCAGCTTGTCCCCGGAGAAGCACACGATGTCGGCACCGTGGGACAGGATCTCTCCGACGGTCGGCTCATGGGGCAGGCTCCATCGCCTGAGGTCGTGCACGGCGCCGGAGCCCTGGTCCACCAGGAGCGGCAATCCGTTCTCGTGGGCGAGGTCCGCCAGCTCCCGGATCTGGGGCTCGGCGGTGAACCCCTCCATGCGGAAGTTGGAGCGGTGGGCCACGAGGATGGCGGCGGTGTTTTCCCCGATGGCCCGGGCATAGTCGTGCAGGTGGGTCCGGTTGGTGCAGCCGACCTCGACCATGCGGGCACCGGAGGCCGCCATGATGTCGGGAAGCCGGAAGGAGCCGCCGATCTCGATCAGCTGTCCCCGGGAAACGATCACCTCGCGTCCCGCGGCGTGGACCGTCAGCATCAGCAGGACGGCGGCGGCGTTGTTGTTGACCATGACGCCGGCCTCCGCGCCGAAGGTCTCCGCGAGCCGGCGCCGAATGGGATCGAGGCGCTGGCCCCGCCGCCCGTCCTTGAGGTCGTACTCCAGGGCCAGGTAGCCCTCGAGGCCCGCCGGCACGGTCTTGCCCATGGGCGCCCTTCCCAGGTTCGTGTGGAGGAGAACGCCGGTGCCGTTGAGGACCTCGGCGTAGGGCCGTCTCCACACGGCTTCGAGTTGGCTGTCGATGAGGTCGGGCAGGGCGTCTGCGAGGGCCTTGATCTGGACTTCATCCACGATCTCCCCGTTCCGGATCCGGGCGCGCAGGTTGGAGAGCTCCCGTTGGCAGGCGGCCACGACCGTCCTGTGGCCGTGCCGCTCCACGGCCCCGGCCAGTCGGGGGCTTTCCAGGAGCTGATGCACGGCGGGGAGCTGACGGTACAATGTGCCCATGGCGATATTGTATCCTGACACCTCGATTCCGTCGGAGTGGATCACCGGCCGTACCGGAGGGGGAGGCTCGAAAGGATGAGAGTGGCAGCCAAGGTGGCGCAGCTCGAGGGGGAGCTCCAGGAGCTGATCCTCGAGTGGGAACGCTTCTTCTCGGGGGATCGCCGGCAACCTCCCCAGCTCGAACGTGAACGCCTGGCGCGGAAGATCCGGACACTGGCCGAGCATGGCGCCAGGAACCGCTCTGTCCAGTTCCGTTTCGAGCAGCTCCAGCATCGTTTTGCCATTTACAACGGACTGTGGGAGCGCCAGCTTCGGGAACGGGAGGAGGGCCGCAGGGCCGGCACCGTGCGCAAGATCCAGCGAACGCCTCCAAACGCTGCACCGGCGGCCGCCG
Organism: Acidobacteriota bacterium; assembly: GCA_013152925.1. Classification (GTDB taxonomy): domain Bacteria; phylum Acidobacteriota; class Thermoanaerobaculia; order Thermoanaerobaculales; family Sulfomarinibacteraceae; genus JAADFK01. The sequence goes on from JAADFK010000108.1 coordinate 8,247, forward strand.
TAAACCGGGGTGGAAATGGCGCCGTGCTCTACGACCGGTACGTGGCGGCCCGGCAGGCCCTCGGGCAGGAGGTCAAGCTGGCCAAGGAACAGTTCGAGGTACAGCTGGAACGGCAGCGCCGCGTGGCGGAATCCAAGCTTGGAGGGCCCGTGTCCTTTGACATCGTGGTCGACGGCACGAAGGTGAAGATCGCCGCCAGAGCGGCGAAGGGGAGGCAAGGTGGACGTTGAACGCATGATACGCAGGATCCTCGCCGTGGCGGGCGCCGCGCTCCTGGCGGCTTTCCTGGCGGGCGCGGCGGAGCCCCCCGCGACGCCCCCTCCCACCCCCACCCCCGAAGCCGGTACCTTCGTCGGCGTAGCCGAACGGCCGGAGGGCAAACCGATCTTCTTCAGGTGGCTTGACAAGAGCGATCCCGTGGACGCCACGATCCTGGAGTACTGGGACCGTTATGAAGCCGGCCGCCTGAGCCCGAGGGAGATGGTCGATCTGGGAACCATGCTCTTTGAGCGCGGCTGGCCCAAGGACGCCATCCGGCTGTACAAGGAGGCGGGGGAGCAGGACCCGGTCCTCTACGATGCGTGGCTGCGCGCGGGCCTTGTGGCGCACTCGGAGCACAGGCTCGGAGAGGCCAAGAAGTACTACAAGAAGTGTCTCAAGGTTCTCGTTGGCAACGGCTGGTGCAACTTCTATCTGGGCCTCGCCGAGGAGCAGACCTTCAACGGATCGGCGGCACTCAAGTACTACCGGAAGGCGTTCAAGGTCGCACCGGATCTCGCCGATCCACGGGCCAATCCGGCGATACTGGAGTCCCACATAGCGCGAGCGGCGGCCCTCGTCACGGAGAACCAGAGCCAGTTCGTGAGCGCCATGCCCATGTCCTACCTGGAGCCCGAGGAGGTCGAGAGAACGCGGGCCACCTTCGAGAACCGCCAGCGGAAGATCGAGAGATGGAAGGCCCAGGCGGCCGGTACAGGGCAGGGATCTTCGCAACCTCGCACCGCCCCGGGAGGTTCGGTCCGGGCAGGCCAGCCGCCGGTGCACCCGTCGCCCGTGGCCCATCCGAAGCGATCTCCCCCGATGAGCTCGCCGATGGTGAGCCCCAGGGCGGTACCTCACCCTCAGCCCGGCGTCTCGTCCCGGCACGGCATGCCCACGGCGAAGGGAACCGGCCAGCCGCCGGCGCCACCTTCCACGGATTCTCGGAAGGTGTACCCCTGGGGCGGCGGCCCTCTTCCGCCGCCGGTGGCGCCCGGCCAGAAGCCGGTGGCCAGGACGCCGGCCCCAAAGGCGACTCCGGTACCGGAGAAGAAGTGAGAGCGACCCGGGCGCCCGGTATCACACGTTGAACCGGAAGTGAACCACGTCGCCGTCCCGAACGGTGTAGGTCTTGCCCTCCAGGCGGAGGGTCCCTCGCTGGCGGCAGGCCGCCATGGAGCCGGCGTCCAGGAGCTCCTCCCAGGGGACGACCTCGGCCCGGATGAAGCCGCGCTGGATGTCCGTGTGGATGACTCCTGCCGCCTCCACGGCGGGGGTGCCCCGGCGGATTGACCAGGCCCGGCACTCGTCCTCGCCCACGGTGAAGAAGGAGATCAGCCCCAGGAGCCGGTAGGAATCCTGGATCAGGCGATCGAGGGCCCGGTCGGCCACGCCGAGATCGGCCATCAACTCCGCCGCGTCGTCGGCCTCCATCCGGGCGAGCTCGCCCTCCAGGGTGGCGCAGACGGCGGTCGCACCGACCTTCGGGCGGTCGATCCACCCGGCCCAGCGGGGGTTCGTGAAGGGGTTCGAGCCCACCTCATCCTCGTCGAGGTTGACGACGATCAGCAGGGGCTTGAGCGAGAGGAAAGTGAAGCCGCGGAGCAGCTTCTGGTCCTCCTCCGAGAGGTCGGCCGCGCGCAACGGCCTTCCCTCTTCCAGGGCTTCCAGGCAGCGTTGGAGAACCTTCTGCTCGGCCGCGAGCTCGGGGGAGCGGCGTTTGGCCAGGTCCCTGGCCAGGCGGTCCAGCCGTTTCTCAACGACCATCTGGTCCTGGAGCAGGAGCTCCTCCTCAGTGTGGGCCAGGTCCCGCACGGGATCGATCGAACCGCCGGGTGGTGGAACCTCCGGGTTCTCGAAGGCACGGAGCACCACCATCAGGGCGTCCATGGTCCTGAGCTCGGCGAGGTTGAGAGCACCTTCGCGGCCGTGCTCGTCGGGGAGCGCGGGGACGTCCACGTAGCGCACGGTGGCTGGGGTCGTCTTCTTCGGGGAGTACAGGGCGGAGAGGCGCTCCAGGCGCTCGTCGGGCACCCGGGCGATCCCCTGGTGAGAACGTCCCTGGCCGGCGGCGAGGCCGGTGGCCTCCTCGTTGCCCGTCAGCAGGTTGAACAGCGTCGTCTTGCCGCACAGGGAGCGTCCCAGGATCCCGATCTCCATGGTCTCATCCTCCTTCCGAGATCCGCTGACGGCGGGCCAGCAGGGTCGGCACCGCCACGAAACCGGCGGCTGTCTGGTACCACCGGCTGTCGGTTCCCACCGCGTCCAGGCGCTTGAGGAGCTTGCCGAGCTCCCCCGAGACTTCGAGGACGGGATGCCAGCCCTCCGGGCGTCCGCTCCGCATGGCAAGACCGGAGGCCAGAAGCCGGTACCGCCCCGCCGGAAGGTCCACCTCGACGGGAGCCACGAGCCGGAGGAGATAGTACGCCCTCTCCACCTGGCCCAGCAAGCGGGCCGGGGGCAGCCCGCCCGAGGTGTCCACCGCCAGGTTGACCAGGCCGCTGGCCGGGAGGTCCCGGTAGGACCACCTGACGGCGCCGCCCAGGGGCGCCTCCCCGGCCTCCACCGCGTCACGCCAGCAGGCGGCCCGATGCCGGGGGATGCCCCTGTCGATCAGTGTGATCTTCCTGGCGGGAAGCCCCTCTCCGTCGCACGGAGAGGAAACGGGCGCTTTCAGCCCGGGCCGGTCGTCGACCAGGGTGAGGGCGGTGGAGGCGAGATGCCCGTTGCGATCCACCAGGGGCTCCGTGGGGTCGGGCTGGCCGGGCCGCACGGCCAACAGGGGCTCCATGGCCGCCAGAAGGTGCGCGGCCACCTCACCGTGGAGGAGAACGTCGTGCAGACCGGGACGGAGCGGCGCCGCGGGGCCGGTCAGGAGCATGCGATCCACCAGGGAGGTGGCGGCACGCTCCGGGTCGAAGTCAGCGGGATCAGCGATCCACCTCCAGCTCCTCCACGTCCCGTGCCCGTTGCCGCCACCCGAAACCTCCAGATCCAGGGATGAGGAGGCGCCACGGTGGCTGGCGGTGAAGCCTTCGGAGCGCAGGAGCAGCCAGGCCCAGCTGCCGTGACGGACGGCGATGCGCGAGGTCCGCAAGACGCCCGAGGAACGAACGCGGACGGCGGCGGCGGTTTCGGCACCCACGTGGTGGAGCCACCCGCGAGCCGGGGCCGGCGCGGGTTCCGGGACCTGTGTCGTTCCCAGCATGCGGTGAGGGGGAATGGGATCGGAGGGTGCCGGATGACGGTTCGCCAGGCAGCTCTCCACGGCCAGCCTGGCCGCTACGGGCTCGACACCGGAGGCGGCGCCGAAACCCGCACCGCCTTCGCCCGAGACCCGGACGCCGATACCGGTTTCCCCGGTCCGGATCAGGGTGTTTCCCGAGCGCAGGTGGAGTGAGGTCACCGTTACCGAGGTCTTGGCAAAGATCTCCCAACGTTCCACGCCTGCCCGGTTCAGCAGCTCCCGGGCTGTGGCGGCCATGGCCTCCAGCCGGCCGGCGAGATCCTCGGCGTGGTCCATGGCACCCATGGCAGAGAGTGTACGCGAGCCGGACCTCGTGACGGCTCCCGGTCGCGCCGGCCTGCCCGGGCGCCCGGAGTGTACGGCGGTTGGGTGTTCCTCCGGATCCCTGGGGCGTGGCGGCGCCAGGCGGCGGGCCGCACGCGGAGTGGAGGGGCCGGTCCGCCACCGGTGGACACAGCGGGTCTGCGGGGAAGGCGTTGGTCTCGATGAGATCCCTCCGCTCGGTCGCTTCGCTCCCTCGGTCGGGATGACAGACAGGGGGTCATCCCGACCGGAGCGGTGCGACGCGCTCGTCCCATCCTGTCATCCCGACCGGAGCGGTGTGAGGCACCCGTCCCATCCTGTCATCCCGACCGGAGCGGTGCGACGCACCCGTCCCATCCTGTCATCCCGACCGGAGCGGTGTGACGCGCCCGTCCCATCCTGTCATCCCGACCGGAGCGGTGCGACGCACCGCGAAGTGGAGGGATCTCCCGGGCAAGAGGGGGAATCCCATCCCGCCCTTGCGCGGGAGGGGAAGGACAGGACAGCGGCGGCGGGCAGCGGGCGATGGGCAGTGACACCGGCGCGGGCTTTGGTTGGGGGGCGGGTGGTGAACCTGGTCTGTGGCGTGGCTCGTGCCGCGGGGAGATGCCGCCGTCGTTCGGGCCTGTGTGTGCTCGGCGGCTGTGCCCGGGGCGAGGGGCGGGAATGCGGTTTCCAGCCGTCACAGCACCTGGAGGTCGTGGGCCAAGAGGCTGGGGGTCTCCATGCCGGTGGGGACGGCCAGGCCGTCCTTGACGCACCAGCCCAGGTGCCAGTCAGGCGTGGGATCGTTGCCGATGGCGGGGTCCAGGGTCGCGAGGGTGCGGATGGCCGGCGCCGCCAGGCGGCAGGGCGCCAGGGGCCGGCGCCGCTTCCCCTCCCGGAGCTCCCAACCCTCCTCGACGGCGATGACGGCCAGGCCGGATTCGGCGTCCACCGACGCACCGCCCGTCCGGGTGATGACGAGACCGTGTCCGATCGAGCGCTCCAGCTCGGAGGTGTCCGTGGCGCCCGGCACAACCACGAGGTTGGACATGCGGGAGACGGGCGGCAGGTCCCAGGAGGCCCGGCGTCCCCGGCCGGGACGCGCTCCCAGTCCCCGGGCGCCGTGGCGATCGCACAGCCACCCTTCGAGCACACCGCCCCGGAGGATCGCCTCCGGCCGTGCGGGGACGCCCTCGTCGTCGCAGCTGAAGGCCCCGGGGAGGTCCCGGCGAGTGGGATCGTCGATCACGTGAAGCGTGGCCGGTCCGACCTGGGCCCCGCGGAGCGCAGCCAGGGGCGAGCCGCCCGCGAGGACGAGATCGGATTCGGCCAGATGTCCCACGAGCTCGTGGACCAGCACCCCGCCGGAGCCCTCGCTGAAGAGAACGGTGAGGCGTGTGCCTGGCCGCGGCGTCCAGCGGGCGGCGGAGGGTGGGTCGAGGAGGCGCTCCATCCGGTGGCCCATGAGGGGGTGGCCCCAGACGGCCAGCAGCCTGCCGCCCGGGGGATCAAGACGGCGCGCGTGGAGCAGCACCGGTGTCTCCACGCGGCACCATCCGCCGTCCGCCACCACGGCGGCCCTCCGGATCATCAGCCGGAGCTCCAGGGGGGAGGCGCAGGACGCCGGGAAGGTCCCCCTGGTCCAGGGCTCCCATCCCGCTGGGGGATCGAGCTCGGTGACGGCGCCCCGCCGCATGGGAGGCACCTGGAGGTGCTCGTAGGCCTCGGCCAGGAGCTCTCGCAGCACGCCGTGGGAGATCCCGTTGCGGGCAGCCATGACCGTGCGAACCGGAGAGGCCCAACGCGCGGAAATACCCTCGCTGCGGATCTCCCGCGTGCAGATCCGTCCCCCGTCCAGCTCCGCCACGATCTCCAGGCGGCGTTCGAGGTAGAGGTCCACCAGGCGCGGCGTCCTTGCGCGGAGCCTGGCCGAGAGCCCGGCCAGCTCGTCCAGCCACGGGGGATCGAAGGCGGGCCCCAAGAGCGATGATTCGTTCACGCTCCCATGGTAGCGGGGCCGGCCCGGGGCTTGGGGTACAATGCCTTGCCGTCCTCGATCCAGGCGGGCCGGCAGGCGGACAGCGGAGGAGACAATCATGGGAAAGGACACGGTAGCGCGCCTCGAAGCGCGGCTCGCGGCCAACCGCCGGGGCGGCGGCGAGGACCGCATCGAACGCCAGCACGCCCAGGGCAAGCTGACCGCCCGGGAGCGGGTTGAGCTGTTCCTCGACGAAGGAAGCTTCGAGGAGATGGACGCCCTGGTGGAGCACCGCTGCACCGACTTCGGCATGGAGAAGAACAGGGTACCCGGGGACGGCGTCGTCTGCGGGCACGGCCGGGTGGATGGCCGGCCGGTCTTCGTCTTTGCCCAGGACTTCACCGTCTTCGGCGGTTCGCTCTCCGAGACCAACGCGGCCAAGATCTGCAAGATCATGGACCTGGCCATGAAGGTCGGGGCCCCCGTGGTGGGGCTCAACGACTCGGGCGGCGCCAGGATCCAGGAGGGGGTGGCCTCCCTGGCGGGCTACGCCGATATCTTCCTCCGCAACACGCTGGCCTCGGGCGTCGTCCCCCAGGTCTCGGCGATCATGGGGCCCTGTGCGGGCGGCGCCGTCTACTCGCCGGCCATCACGGACTTCGTCTTCATGGTCGAAGGAACCTCCTACATGTTCGTCACCGGGCCCGACGTCATCAGGACGGTGACCCACGAGGAGGTGACCAAGGAGAAGCTCGGCGGTGCCATGACCCACAACTCGGTCTCGGGCGTGGCCCATTTCCTGGCGGCATCGGACGCCGAGTGCCTGGCCAGGATCCGGAGGTTGCTCTCGTACATTCCGTCAAACAACGCCGGCAAGCCGCCGGTGGTGCCGACCGAGGATCCGTTGGACCGTGAGATCCCCGGGCTCGACGAGATGGTCCCGGACGATCCCAACAAGCCCTACGACATCCGAAAGGTGATTCGCGCGGCGGCGGACGACGGGGAGCTCCTGGAAGTCCACGAACATTTTGCCAGAAATATCGTCGTGGGGTTCGTCCGCCTCGGGGGTCATTCCGTCGGCGTGGTGGCCAACCAGCCCTCCCACCTCGCCGGGACGTTGGACATCAACAGCTCCACCAAGGGGGCGCGTTTCGTCCGCTTCTGCGACGCCTTCAACATTCCCCTCTGGATCGTCGAGGACGTCCCCGGCTTCCTGCCCGGAACGGCCCAGGAGTGGGGCGGGATCATCCGCAACGGTGCCAAGCTGCTCTACGCCCTGGCCGAGGCCACGGTCCCCAAGGTAACGGTGATCACCCGCAAGGCCTACGGCGGGGCCTACTGCGTCATGGGGTCCAAGCACATCCGGACCGATATCAACCTGGCATTCCCCACGGCCGAGATCGCTGTCATGGGCCCGCAGGGGGCCGTCAACGTCCTCTACCGCCGCGAGATCGCCGCGGCCGAGGACCCCGAGGCCGAGCGGGCCCGCCTTGTGGCGCTCTACCAGGAGAAGTTCGCCAACCCCTTCGTGGCGGCGGAGCGGGGGTACATCGACGAGGTCATCCAGCCCCGGTTGCTGCGCCGGAAGCTGATCTCCTCCTTCGCCATGCTCGAGACCAAGCGCGACACCATGCCGCCCAAGAAACATGGAAACATTCCGCTATGAAGCTGCTGATCGCCAACCGAGGTGAAATCGCCGTCCGAATCGTCCGGGCCTGCCGGGAAATGGGTCTCGGCACCGTGGCCGTCTACTCCGAGGTGGACCGCCTGGCGCCCCACGTGCTCATGGCGGACGAGGCCCACCCCATCGGTCCGGCCCCTGCCGCCCGGAGCTACCTGAACATGGACGCCATCCTCGAAGCCGCGGTGCGCAGCGGAGTGGACTTGGTGCATCCCGGTTACGGCTTCCTGGCGGAGAACGCCGAGTTCGCCGAGCGGGTCGAGGCGGCCGGCCTGACCTGGGTGGGGCCGTCCCCCGGGGCGATCCGGCTCATGGGCTCGAAGACCGAGTCCCGGAAGCTGGCGCGGGACGCCGGCGCTCCGCTGATTCCCGGCCTGCTCGATCCCCTGGAGAGCCTGGAGGAGCTCAGGGCCTTCGCCCGCGAGCACGGGTTCCCCCTGCTGCTCAAGGCCGTGGCCGGGGGCGGCGGGAAGGGAATGCGCCGGGTGGACTCCATGGACGAGCTGGCCGCAGCTCTCGACCGGGCCTGCTCCGAGGGGGCGGCCTACTTCGGCGACGATCGTGTCTACGTGGAGCGGCTGGCCGAACGGCCGCGTCACATCGAGGTCCAGGTTGCGGCGGACGCCCACGGCAATGCCGTGGCCGTTGGCGAGCGGGAGTGCTCCATCCAGCGCCGGCACCAGAAGGTCGTCGAGGAGTGCCCATCGCCGGTGGTGTCACCGGAGGTCCGGCGGGAGCTCTTCGAGGCTGCCTTAGCCGTGGTCCGCGCCTCGGGTTACCGCTCCGTGGGGACCGTCGAGTTCCTCTTCGACGAACAGCAGAGGTTCTACTTCCTGGAGATGAACACCCGGCTCCAGGTGGAGCACCCCGTCACCGAGGAGGTGTACGGCGTCGATCTGGTGCGGGAGCAGATCCGGATCGCCCTGGGCGAGCCTCTCTCATGGACGCAGGACGAGCTGGTTCCCAGGGGTCATGCCATCGAGTGCAGGGTCTACGCCGAAGATCCCTTCCGGGGTTTCGCACCCTCGCCGGGGCGGATCACCTACCTCCGAGAGCCGGGAGGGCCCGGCGTCCGTGTGGACTCCGGAGTGATCGAGGGGGATGTGGTTCCCCTCGACTACGATCCCATGCTCTCGAAGCTGATCGTCTGGGCGCCCGACAGGGCGGCGGCCGTTCGCCGGCTCGGCCGGGCGCTGGGCGAATACTGCATCGCAGGCATTGCCACAACGCTGCCCCTCTTCCGGCTCCTTGCCCGGCTCCCGGACTTCGAGGCCGCGGCGTTTCACACCGCCTACCTGGACGAGCTCCTGCGCCCGGAGCGGCTTCCTGAGGTCGCCCCGCCCGCAGATCCCGAGGTGGATGAGGTGGCGATCGTCGCGGCGGCGTGTCTGGCCACGCTGGAGGCGGGGCATCTCTCCGGCGATCCCTTCGAGCATGCGCGGGAGAGCGGCTGGTGGGAGGAGGGGATTCGCGTGCTCCAGGGGAGGTTCCCGAGATGAAGTGGATCGTCCGGTACAGGGGTGGAGAGCACGAGGTCGAGGTGGAGAGAACGGCGGAGGGGCTGGCCGTCACCTTGGGCGGCACGACACGATGGGTGGACCTGCTGCGGCTGGACGGGAGCCTGGCGTCTCTTCGCTTCATCGACGACAACAGCAGCTACGCCATTGCCTATCAGCGGAGCTCGCGGACCGGGTGGGCTCTCTCCCTGCTGGAGCACAACGTGGAGCTCGAGGTGCTGACGCCTGCGGAGGCCATCGGGCTCGGGGGCGAAGCCGCCGGAGTTGGCTCGGCCCGCATCGAGGCGCCCATCCCCGGGAAGGTGGTTGCCGTCAAGGTGGCGGAGGGGGACACCGTGGAGCCCGGCCAGGCGCTGGTGGTCCTGGAGGCCATGAAGATGGAGAACGAGCTGCTGGCCGAGACGGCGGGACGGGTTGCCCGCGTCCTGGTGGCGCCGGGTGCCACCGTCGAGGCCGGGACGGTGCTCGTGGAATTGGAATAATTCCTGACATTGGCAGCAAATGTCCGGTTTTCCGGATGCATCACCCGAAAAACCGGATGGTCGTTGTTTTTTTCACACGAAGAGCCTTGACAGGGCCGGGCGGGGAGCACCTAGAATGGCTCGTCTATTCGTAGCGCCCGCGCCGTGGGCGTGATTGAGTTATGGAAAGGAGGGCCTCAGACAAGCGGATTGCGTGGATGTCAGGTTTGGTAATCTCCGTCCGTATCACATCAACAAGGAGGGAAGAGTATGAGAATGCGTGGAAAGTTCTTGATTGCCGCCCTGGTGTGCCTGATGGCTGCCGGCACGCTGATGGCGCAGAGCAGTAAGGGTTCGATCATCGGCACCGTCGTGGACGAGGGCAACCAGCCCCTTCCCGGCGTGACCGTGCTCCTGAGCTCGCCGAACATGCAGGGCACGCGGAGCGACGTGACCGACGCTGACGGCAGGTTCCGTTTCAACCTGCTGGTTCCCGGCACCTACAAGGCCGTCTTCAGCCTGCCCGGTTACCAGCGGGTGGAGCAGGAAAACATCGTCGTTGGCGTGTCGCAGACCATCACCGTCAACCCGACCTTGCATTCCGCCTTCAAGGAAGAGGTCCTGGTGACCTCCCAGGCTCCGGTCGTGGACGTGACCTCCACCACGGTGGGCGCCAACCTCAGCCAGCAGACCATCAAGGACCTGCCCATGGGCCGGACCTTCTCCTCGCTGACCTTCCTGGCGGCGGGCGCGGTCAACGGCGGCCTGGGTAACAACGCGTCCATCGGCGGCGCCTCGGCTGCTGAGAACCGCTACGTGATCGACGACCTCGACACCACGGACCCGGCCTTCGGTACCATCGGCGCCGGCCTCGCCATCAACTTCGTGCAGGAGATGCAGGTCCAGACCGGTGGCTACGAGCCGGAGTACGGCGGCGCCCTCGGCGGCTTCATCAACATGGTCACCAAGTCCGGTTCCAACGAGTTCCACGGCGAGATCTTCGGTTACTACACCGACGACTCCTTCGCCGTCCAGGCCAAGATTCCGGAGACCCGCGGCGCTGCGACGCCGAAGTACACCGATTACGACGTCGGCTTCGACGTCGGCGGCCGGATCATCCGGGACAAGCTGTGGTTCTTCGTGGGCTACAACCCCAACGTTCGGAAGACCACGGTCGTCAACAACGTCAACGACCGTTCCGGCAACCTGGTTCAGACCAACACCTTCGAGCCGAAGAGAACCACCAACTACTATACGGGCAAGCTGACCTGGCAGATCAACGAGAACAACTCGCTGACTGGCACGATCATCGGTGACCCCGCCAAGATCGACAACGACTACAACACCTCCTACTACATTGACACCCAGTACCTGCCCTCGGACATGGTCTACAAGGACCACAACCTCGGCGGCATGAACTACGGCGTGTCCTACAACGGCATCCTCAACGAGAACATGATCCTCGAGCTCAAGGCGGGTCACCACGACAACAGCAACGATTTCTCGCCCCGCTCCGACCTGCCCTGGTACGAGGACGGCACGACCTCCGGCGCATGGTCCAACGGCATCGGTAACCGGGTTCGCTTTGGTGGCCCGAGCTTCCAGCAGTTCAACGGCGACCGGTACCGCGACCAGGCCCGTGCGGCCTTCACCTGGTTCATCGGCGACAGCCACGAGGTCAAGGCCGGCGTGCAGTGGAACTGGGTCCATTTCGACGACTTCGCCGGTGTGGTCGGCTCCTCCAAGGCCTTCTGCGCTCCGATCATGCCCTGGGCCTACACCTTCGTGTGGCAGATCGGCGACTACGTCGACCTGACCCAGGACAACGAGGACACTCTGAAACAGGTCGGCATCACTTTCTGCGATCCCGGCAACGGTGACGCCTACGGTGGTGTCCAGATCCCGGACCGCGTCGGCAACCGCTTGCGCATGCGGAACTGGGGCTGGTACAACTCCAACTACAAGCAGGCGTCCACCGGCCAGACGGACGAGTCCGCCATCTACATCCAGGATTCCTGGAAGGTGACCGACTACTTCACCCTGAAGTTCGGCGTCCGCGCCGACGCCACCAAGGTCACGGGTAGCGGCACCGGTGTCGGCCCGACGCTCGCCGGTGGCCAGCGTTCCATCAAGCTGACCTACTCGGACACCATTCAGCCCCGCCTCGGCCTGACCTGGGACTTCGCCCACAACGGCCGTTCCAAGTTCTTCGCCCACTACGGAAAGTTCTACGAGTCGATTCCGCTGGACATCAACGTCCGCGCCTTCGGTAACGAGAACTACGACTTCTACTTCTACTTCTACCCCGACAGCGGCCTGCCCACCATCAACAACGAGGCGGCCGGCTTCGGCAACAACACCGGCCCGCTGTTCTACATCCTCAAGGCCGGTGGCGGCACCGCGGCCGACAAGAACCTCGGTGGCCAGTACACCGAGGAGTACGTTGCCGGCGCCGAGTACGAGGTGGCCAACAACCTCTCCCTCGGCATCCAGGGGATCTACCGTCGCCTGGGTCGCGTCATCGAGGACATCTCGGTGGACGGCGGCAACTCCTACTTCATCACCAACCCCGGCGGGTGGTACTACGAGAACCCCGTGACCGGCATTCCGCTGGACACCCCGGCCTTCTTCCCACGGCCCAGCCGGATCTACCGGGCCATCGAGCTGAAGATGAACAAGCGGTTCTCCAACAACTGGCAGATGTACGCCTCCCTGTTGTGGTCGCGCAACAAGGGTAACTACGGCGGTCTGTTCCGTCAGGACAACGGCCAGCTGGATCCGAACATCACCTCCCTGTACGACCTGCCCGACCTGCTCAACGGCGCGTACGGTCTCCTGCCCAACGACCACAAGTGGCAGTTCAAGATGTACGGCTCCTACCGGTTCAACTTCGGCCTGATCACGGGTCTCAACATGAGCTGGTACACCGGTACCCCCATCTCCATGATGGGTGCTCACTCCACCTACGGTCCCAACGAGCGTTTCGTGACGCCGCGTGGCACCGCCGGCCGGACACCGACCATCAACCGGTGGGACCTCCACCTGGAGTACCCGCTGCACTTCGGCAACATGGATCTCGCCTTCATCGTCGACGTCTTCAACCTCTTCAACACCCAGAAGGCGCTGACGGTCGATCAGGAATGGACCATCATGGACCAGAACGAGGCCGCCGGCCTGACTCCGGAAGAGCAGAAGACCAACGAAGACTGGGGCAAGCCCACGTCGTTCCAGAGCCCGCGCAACTTCCGCGTTGGCCTGAAGCTCTCCTGGTAACCGCAACATCGTTGCATAACGGAGAGGGGCTTCGGCCCCTCTCTTTTTTGGTTTGGGCTCTCCGGACGGAATCTGCTGCGGAGCACGATACGCCCGTCATCGCCGTGCTTCTCGACCCCCGCTGCCTGCGACGTGGCGCTGCCACGCCTCGGCACCGCGGGCCTACGAATCCCAGCCATGACGGGCGTCTCGAGCTCCTCGCGACGATTCCGTCCGGAGAGCCCAAACCTGGTTCGGATTGGATGACGGAATCTGCTGCGGAGCACGATACGCCCGTCATCGCCGTGCTTCTCGGCCCCCGCTGCCTGCGACGTGGCGCTGCCACGCCTCGGCACCGCGGGCCTGCGAATCACGACACTGGCGCACGTCTCGTACCCCTCGCGACGACCCTGTCCGTCCCGACCGGACCCCGGGACCTCATGACTTGGAGTTCCCTGCGTGTCCTTCATCGTTTCTGTATGATGTCCCCTCGTGAGAGAGCGAAAACCGAGCCCCACGGACGAGGAGCTGGCAGCCTGGGCGGCCGCCGGGGACCGGGAGGCCTTTGGCCTGTTGGTGGAACGGTACCAGCGACGGCTGACAGGGTTCCTTGCCCAGATCGTCGGCGACCTCGAGCTGGCCCGTGAGCTGACCCAGGAGACGTTCATCCGGGTCTGGGGGGCGCTGGGCCGTTTCGACGACAGCTATCGCTTCTCCACGTGGATCTTTCGCATTGCCCACAACCTGGGGGTGGACCACCTGCGCCGGCGGCGTGTCCCGACCACCTCGCTCCAGGTGGAGGACCGGGACGGGCGGGAGACCCAGAGGGATCTCGAGGACCGGGGGAGGGACCCGCTGGGTCACCTGGAAAACCGCGAGCTGGCCGAGGCCCTGCGCCGGTCGATCGAAATGCTGCGTCCGGAGTACCGGGAGCTGGTGCTCCTGCGTCATTTTGCCGGACTGAGCTACCGGGAGATCGCCGAGCTCGAAGACATGCCCTTGGGTACGGTCAAGAACAAACTTTTCCGGGCTCACTCCGTATTACGAGAAGCGCTGGCGGAGTACCTCTAGACTTCGCAGTGCCGTGGAAGGGAGATCAAGGACCGTGGAACCCTCTTGCGAGATCGTCCGGCAGGCCCTGGACGAAAGCGGCGGCGACCCGATGATGCTCGGGGAGGCATCGCGGAGGCACCTGGCCGCGTGCCGGAGGTGCGCGCGGGAGGCGGCAGCCGCACGACGGCTGCGGGAGCTGCTCGACGCGGCTGTGCCGCCGGCTGATCCGGTCCTGCGGGAGCGGATCATGGCCCGTCTGCCGGCCAGAAGCCGCGTCCGGCTGCTCTCCCTGGTACCGGCCGCGGTGGGTGGCCTGTTGCTGGCCGGCGGCGCCGCCGCCGTCGGCGGTGTCCCCGGAGCGGGTTTGGCCGCCATGGCGCCGGGGATCAGCGTGGGAGCCGGCCTTGCCGCAGCGGGGGGAATCGGTGGTCTGGTCAACGCCGGGGCCGTTGCCCTCCAGGCGATCCACACGGTCGTGCCGCGGGTGGTGCCGCTCGTGGCGGGCGGCGCGGCCGGTCTCGGTGCAGCGCTGATTGCGCTGGGTGCGCGGCGGTTGGGACGGAGCCGGGCATGAGCCGGGCGCTGCTGACCGCCGGCCTGGTCCTCGCCACCATGGTGGCGGCCGCGGTGCCGGTCCTGGCCGCCCCGGGGCGGGCTCGAAGATCTGCACATCGACGGTCCCGTGCGAGGCGATGTAGTGGCCCTCGGTGGCAACGTGGAGCTTGGCCCCAACGCCCGGGTCGAGGGCCACGCGGTCGCCGTCCTGGGACGCGTGGAATCGGCCGAGGGTGCGACCGTCACGGGGCGGCGAATCTCAGTGACTTCCCTGGCCGGCCTGAGGCTTGGTGGCGCCGAGGAGAGGGTGCCGGCGCGCCTTTGGTGGGGAATCCGGCTCCTCAGCTGGGGGTTCTGGCTCGCGGTGACGGGTTTGATCGCCGCCATGTTTCCCAGGAGGATCATCCGGGGTGTCTGGACGGTTGAGCACGTCGCCGCGGCATCGGTGGCCCTGGGCCTTGCGGCGGCGCTGACACTGATGGCCGCCCTCGTGGCCGTGTTCAGCGCCGGCGCCGGACTGGGCCTGCCGGGTGCCGTGGCCCTTCTTCTGGTCTTCGGAGCGGGCAAGGCGCTGGGTCTTACCCTGGTGGGCGGTCTCGTTGGGGAAGCGCTCCTTTGGCGTGCAACCGGACGCCGCTGGCCCATCTCCATCGAAGTCTTCACAGGTGTCGTGCTGCTGCTGACATTGAGGATGGTGCCGGTGGCCGGTGGACCGCTGTGGGCTGTGGTGTCCGTCTTGGGTCTTGGGGCCGCCATCGCCGCGATGGCGTTCGACCCCCTTCGCGTCTCGGCCGGTGCGGGCTTGAAACCGGGGAAATAGACCAGCCGTACCGCCCCGTGCGCCGGCGTGAGATCCCGGTTGGCTGAATGTGAAACGCGGGGCGGACGTCTTCGTGCCGACCGCCGTCTCCGGACGGGGGCTCAGCTGGCCCGGACCATTCGTGAGGGTTCGTGACGAAGGGCGCGAGGCGCCGTTCCTGGTGGTGTTCTTGCAAGATGAGGGAGTGAAGGCGTCCTTCGAGCACGTCGAGTGACCGAATCGAGTAAACGGCGCCACGTACGGTGCATCGCGCCCTGCAGTGGAAGGCTCATGAGTAATCCGGGCCAGCTTGCCCTCCCGGGATCGGTTCGCCGAAGCCGGAGAACGCGTCCTCCCACGCCCTCATCTGCTCATCGTCAAAGCCCAGGTGATGGCCGAGCTCGTGAAGAAGGGTCAGCTGGATCTGGCGCAGCAGAGTGGCGCGCGAGGTGCAGGCGGCGAGCAGGGGGCGGCGGAACAGAAGGACGACGTCGGGCAGGACGTTACCGTACGCCTCGCCGCGGCGATCCAGGGCGACGCCCGTGTAGAGCCCGAAGAGCGTGTGGTGGGAGGGGTCGAGGCCGACGGACTCGATCATCTCGCGCGTCGGGGCGTCGCGGACCTGGATGACGATGTTGTCGAGCAGCTGGGCGAAGGGCAGGGGAACCCGGTCCAGGGCGTCGGCCACGATGGCGTCGAAGGCGTCGGGAGAAAGATCCATGTGCGGCATGATACCGGAGCTGGCTGGATTTCCGCGGGAGAGGTGAAGGGGGGCGCGGGGACGTGTAGAGTATGGGGGGCCTTGAGGCCGGAAGCGGAGTGGCGATGCACGAAAACCTGATCAGCGCCATGGGAATGCTGACCCTCCTCGGACTGGCGTGGGCCATGTCGTACCACAAGAGGCGGATTCCATTCCGAACGGTCGGCTGGGGGCTGGCGCTGCAGTTCCTCTTCGCAGTGATCATCCTCAGGGACGATCTCTGGAGTTATGTGGGCATGGGAGTCCTGGGACTGCTCGTGGTGGTCTACATCCTTCAGCGCGAGCACGACCGGCTGGGCGGTGGCTGGGGCCCCGTGGTGGCCGTGGCGGTGGCCTCCTGCGGCCTCGGCTGGATCGCCGGGCGCTTCGTGGCGCCCTGGCTCGGCTGGGCCCTGGCGCTGCTGACGGTGTTGCTTGTGGTCAACGCGCGCTTCCGCATCGCACAACGGGTGCAGAGCTTCGGAGCGGCCCTCTTCGTCATCCTCGGCGTGGCGTACCTGGTCTCCCACAGGATTCATGGGCGGATCTTCTTCTCGGCCTTTTCGGACAAGGTGGCGGCCTTCCTCAACCTGTCCGACTATGGCGCCAAGTTCCTCTTCGGCAACCTGGCGGATCCCAAGTACTTCTTCCCGGGCAAGAACGCCGCGTGGCCCGGCTTCGGGTTCCTCTTTGCCTTCAAGGTCCTGCCGACCATCGTCTTCTTCGGAGCTGTCATGGGGATTCTCTACCACCTGGGGATCATGCAGCGGGTCATCGAGGCCATCGCCCGTTTCATGCGGTGGACCATCGGCACCAGCGGCGCCGAGACGCTTTCCTGTACGGCCAACATCTTCGTCGGGCAGACCGAGGCGCCGCTGCTGATCCGGCCCTTCCTCGAGGATATGACCCGCTCGGAGCTCTTGACGGTCATGGTCGGAGGATTCGCGACCATTGCAGGCGGTGTCCTGGCGGGTTACATCTCCATGGGGATTCCGGCGGGCCACCTGATCGCGGCCAGCGTCATGTCGGCGCCGGCGGCGCTGGTGGTTGGCAAGCTCATCTACCCGGAGCTCGAGCATTCCAAGACGGCCGGTGACGCGGAGCTGCCGGAGATTCCCTCCGGAGACAACGTCATCGAGGCGGCGACCTCGGGCATCACCGACGGCCTCAAGCTGGCCGTCAACGTGGGGGCCATGTTGCTGGGCTTCATCGCTCTGATCGCAGTCATCGACGTGCTGCTCAACTGGGGTGATGCCCTGGTGGACGGACGCCTGCTCCACGGCGCATGGGTCTCCTACGGCTCCGGTGGGATCTCGCCGGTCACCGGGGAGTTTCGCGGGATCTTTCCCGGCTCGCTCCAGACCCTTTTCGGTACGATCCTGCGCCCACTGGCGTGGTTGATGGGCGTACCGTGGGCCGACGCGGGCCGGGTGGGCAACCTGTTGGGGATCAAGCTCTCACTCAACGAGTTCGTGGCCTACGGCCAGCTGGGGAGTTACATGCACCAGGGCGTTCTCAGCCAGCGCAGCATCATCATCTCGACCTACGCGCTGTGCGGTTTCGCCAACTTCTCCTCCATCGGGATCCAGATCGGCGGGATCTCGGCGCTGGCCCCCGGCCGGCGGAAGGACCTGGCCCGGCTTGGGCTGCGAGCCATGTTCGGGGGGGCGTTCGCCTCGTGGCTTACGGCGACGATTGCTGGTATTCTCCTGTGAACGGAGGGGGTTTCATGAGAATGCACTGGAGAGGTTCGCTCGTTCGTTGGACCCTGACCCTGGCGGCCATCGTGGCCGCGGCGGGTTGCAACATGGTCAACCCCGATCGACCGGCTCCGCAACCGGATACGACAGTTTTCGGCAATCTCCTGCAGGTGGCGAAGGGGGCCGGGGGCGACGGCGCCGTTGTCCTCGACTTGAAGGTGGGTGCGCCGCGGCTGCTCCTCAAGGAACAGCAGGAGAAAGGCCGGCCGACACCTGCCATGGAGGGAGGGCTCCAGGCGGAGGTGACGGCGGGTCCCGACACCGTCGTCGTGCTTGCGGGAGGGCGGTCGCTTGGCGATCTTCCGGCCGGTACAGAGATCGTGGCGATCCCCGTATCCGGCACCACGCGGATGATCGGGACGAAAAAGGTGTTGTTGGATGCGGCCTACCTGCTGGACTTCGCCAGCTACCGGCACTGGAAGCTCCCCAAGCTGGACCAGGGCGGCGCTCAACATCCGGTGGAAGACCCGGCGCGGATCAACAGCGCGGGGATCGAGCGGGCGCCCGTCCCCCTGGCCGGTGGCAGGGTTCTGTACTTCTCGGCCCGGTACCGGAGGCCCTGGCAGCCCGGCGGCCGTTTCCTCGGCGCCCGCCGGAAGGGCCTCCCCGATCCGAAGAAGGGAGCGGTGCTTCGGCCCTACCGGACGGAGCTGAAGAAGGACGGGTGGTCGGCGCCGGCGCCGGTGGTCTTCCCCGATGTCGCCGACACCACGTCCATCGAGATCAGCTGGGTCGATCCGAAGGAGACCCGCTGCCTGGTCACCGTGACCCCGCCGGACGGTGTCCCGTGGGTCGGTGAGGCAACCCGGAAGTCCGGCAAGGCCGCCTGGGGCCGCATCGAACGCGTCGAGAGCCTTGGCAAGGAGGACGCCCGGGACGGTGTCTTCCTGGCGGGAAGCTCCACGATGATCGTCTTCGCCACCAGGCGCAGTGGGAGCCCGGATCTTTTCCTCAGCTCGCCGAAGAAATCGCCGAAGCCCATGCCGCTGGACCCTAGGATCAACACGCCGGGCTCCGAGTGGGGGCCGCGCGTCGGACCGAAAAACGAGCTGCTGTTCTGCCGGGAGGATCGCCAGTTGCTCTACGCCGGCGGCGTGGTTCGTCCGGTGCGTTTGCCCGGCACATTCCGCATCGTGATCACCGAGGCCAATCCCACACGCGACGGCTCGTGGGTCTTCTTCTGCCGACCGCAGTACACGCCTGTGGACCAGGACCAGGACATCTGGGTGGCCGCGTGGAGCGCCGACGGCAAACTGGGTGAGCCGGTGGCGGTGGACGCATGGAGGCCCTGACAGCGGACATCTTGCAGCCATGACGGCGCGGGTGGGAGGTTGCTCCCGCCCGTTGCCGCGAGGGCTCCATGGGGCCGCGTGGGTCGCTCAGCCGTTCTCGATCTCCCAGAGGTGGCGGATGGCCGGGTGATCCCAGGGAATCCTGTACTCGTCGGGGTCGTCGAGGTCGAACTCGCGGGTGACGATGTAGAGAAGGGCGCAGGGCCGCGACAAGGCCCGGTAGCCGTGGGCCACGCCCGGCGGAATCTTGAGCCAGAGGTCGCGGCCGCCCCCCGAGACGATCACCTGGGTCGCTCCGGAGGTGCTGGAGGCCTTTCTCAGATCCCACAGGACAATCTTCATCTTGCTGTCCGGCGGACAGAACCAGACATCGGACTGCTTGAGATGGTAGTGAAGGCCCTTGACTGTGCTGTCGGAGTCGACGACGGAGTAGTTCATCTGGGCCACAGGGACATCCTGGAAGAACGCCGCCAGGACATCGGAGCCGGGATGGGTGGCCCGGCGGCGAAAGATCTCGAGGAAGAGCCCGCGATCGTCCACGTGGCGCTCGAGGCGAAGAATCTCCACGCCCTCGATCGGTGTCGAAGGAGCGTACTCCTTGACCGCTCCACGGTGTTCCTCGATGATCTCGTCCGTCCGAAGCGTTTCCTCCGCCATGGCGACCTCCGCGCCGAGGATAGCAGGAACCCCGCGGAGGCCTCCACGCCGCCTGGGGCGAACCCGTGGTTTCCCCTCGCGCCGGCGCGATTTCCATGCCATCGTCCCGGAAAGGTCTGCGGCGCTCGCCACGCCCACTCCGTCCGATCATCGCCGCGACGCGTCCACCCCCCGTCCTTCCGAGCGGAGCCGCGACGTGCCCATCCCCCTGTCATTCCGAGCGGAGCCGCGACGTGCCATCCCCCGTTCTTCCGAGCGGAGCCGCGACGTGCCATCCCCCTGTTCTTCCGAGCGGAGCCGCGACATGCCCATCCCCCTGTCATTCCGAGCGGAGCCGCGGAGCGGCGAAGTCGAGGAATCTGCTGGGCGAGCGAAGCCATACGGCATTCCCCGTATCGAAACGGGCTGCGGCGACCGTCGCGAGCTGGGCGAAACCGGTGGATCGTCAGCGAGGCTCCAGCGGGGTCTCCCGCAGGCGGGCGATGGTGGCGCCCCAGCCCCCGCGGTCGGCGGGGGCGTCGTGGAGCTCCAGGACCAGAGGATGGCTGGAGAGAACGGAGCGGACACGCTCGCGCTGGACGCCGATGCCGCGGCCGTGTATAAGCCGGACCTCCCTGAAGCCGGCCTGCCAGGCGGCCTCGAGGTAGTCGCGAACCACGTCGGGGATGTCGGCCGGCTGGAATGCGTGGAGGTCGATGGCGTCCTCCACGGGGAGCAACACCGGCTCGACCGGGAGGGCGCCGGCCGGATCCTCGCCGGGTGCTTCTCCTGGGTCGGGTGCCGCGGCCCGGGAGGAGGAACCCCGGGACATGGCCAGCACCAGCAGGGTGGAGCCGGTCAGCAGGACGGCGAAGGCGGCGAAGCCGAGCCAGGCGCGGTTGCCCAGCCATCTGGAAAGGGGCCAGGTCAGCAGGAAGACGGCCGCCAGAATTCCGGCCTTGGTGAGGATGTAGGCGCGGCGTGCCTCGGGGTCGGAGAGGAACCCGGACGGCATCAGCAAGACCCTGGCTGGCGGGGTGTCACGAGGCCTCCTCCGGTTGCCGGGATGGTTGAGTCAGCTCGGGAGGCGGCGCCAGGGGGGACCATTCGGGCGAGCTCAGGCCGTAGTAGATCGTCATGCCGTCCCGCCGGGCGTGGACGATACCCGCCGTTCGCAGGCGACTGAGGTGCTGGGACACGGCGGCCGGGGTCATCTCCAGGACCGTGGCCAGGTCGCAGACGCACAGCTCGCCGGCGCAACCGAGGAGGGAGAGGATCTTGAGCCGCGTTTCGCTGGCGAGCAGGGCGTGCCGTTCGGCGAGATCTCGGAACAGCTCGCGGCAACGGTTGAGCTCCTCCCGGAGACATTCCAGATCCTCGGGAGTCCGGTCCGGCGCGATGCACTCGATCCTCAAGGGGTCGGAGCTGTATCTTTTCATACATGGCTATTTTAGAATACTCTTAATATGTGGTCAAGTTGGGTGAAGGAAGACCGGTGAGGTGCGGCCAGCTCGGGCTCGTTCCCGGGATACCGGTATGGGGGAACGCCGGGGAGACGCGGGGCCGAGGGCCCGCCCCTGGACCCCCGTGGCACACCCGCACCACCACCGTCAGGGGTAGAGCCGGTTGATGGTCCGGGGGTAGGGGATGGCCTCCCGGGCATGGTGGATGCCGCAGAGCCACGAGGTGCACCGTTCGATCCCCATGCCGAACCCCGAGTGGGGGAACGAGCCGTAGCGGCGGACGTCCAGGTACCACTCGAAGGCGTCTCGCGGCAGCTCATGTTCGGCGATGCGCCGCTCCAGCAGCTCGTAGGAGCTGATGCGCTCGGAGCCCCCGATGATCTCGCCGTAACCCTCCGGCGCCAGGACGTCGACGGCCAGGGCCCGGGCCGGGTCCCCGGGATCCGGTTCCATGTAAAAGGCCTTGATCTTCGTGGGATACCGCGTGACGAGGACGGGACGGTCGTGAAGAGAGGCCAGGACGGTCTCCTCGTCGCCGCCGAAATCGTCCCCGAACTCGGCGGGGTGACCCCGGTCCGCCAGGGCGGCGATGGCGTCGGCGTAATCGAGCCTCGGGTAGGGACGGCGGGTGGCCGGTTCGAGGACAGTGATGTCGCGCTCCAGCCGTTCGAGATCCTCCGAGCAGCGATCGAGAACGCGCGAGACGATCTCGCTGAGGAACTCCTCGATGAGGTCGAGGAGCCCGTCGAATCGGAGCCAGGCGACCTCGGGCTCCACCATCCAGAACTCGGTCAGGTGGCGGCGGGTCTTGGATTTCTCGGCGCGGAAGGTCGGGCCGAAGCAGTAGACCTTGCCGAAGGCCGCGGCGGCCGGCTCCAGGTAGAGCTGGCCGGACTGGGAGAGGTAGGCCTTCTCGCCGAAGTACTCGGTCTCGAAGAGGGTGGAGGTGCCCTCGCAGGCGGCGGGCGTCAGGATCGGGGAGTCGATCAGGGTGTAGCGGCGTCCGTGGAAGAAGTCGCGGATCGCCTGCTCCAGCTCGGCCCGGACGTGGAGGATGGCGTGCTGACGGCGCGAGCGCATCCACAGGTGCCGGTGGTTGAGGAGGAAATCGACACCGTGCTCCTTCTTGCCGATGGGATATTCGGGAGCGATCTGGATCGGGACGATGTCCGAAACCTTGAGCTCGTACCCCCCCGGTGCGCGCTGGTCCTCGGCAACGACGCCCGTGATCTGGAGCGACGACTCCCGGGTCAGCGCGACGGCGGCCTCCCACACCGGCTCGGGAACCTCGGGACGGAAGACCACACACTGGAGGTAGCCGAAGCCGTCTCTGAGGATGACAAAACGGATCTTTCCCTTCTTGCGCCAGTTGTAGACCCATCCCCGGAGCGTGACCTTCCGGCCCACGTGCTGTGGCAGCTCGGCGATGGTGATAATGGGATGCTCCATGGGTCCCCCTCCAGGGCCTGGATTCTACACGAACCCGGGTCCCGCGGTGGTTTTCTGCTGCGACCGTGGATTCGCGACGAAATCCACCGCGGGACCCGGGTTGCCGAGGCAACGAGCATCCGGGCAGGAGTCCCGGAACCCTCCATGGCGTCCGGGAGCCTGGAGCTGGCAGAGACACCGGGAATCATTAGAGCATCTCCGGTAGGAGGGAAGGAAACGGCCCGCACCGGGAGGCGGGGCGGGCCGGAGATCGCTGAGGAGGGCTCGATCAGGAGGAGGCTTTGGCCGCCTTGGCTTCTTCCTTCAGCTGCTTCCTTCGCATCTTCTGGTACTTCTTGACGATCTTGTCGATGCCCTTGAAGATCTTCTTCTGGGCC
Source organism: Acidobacteriota bacterium (assembly GCA_013152925.1). Classification (GTDB taxonomy): domain Bacteria; phylum Acidobacteriota; class Thermoanaerobaculia; order Thermoanaerobaculales; family Sulfomarinibacteraceae; genus JAADFK01. The sequence continues at coordinate 31,052 of JAADFK010000108.1, forward strand.
TTCTCCGGGTTGTCCGGCACCGTGTGCTCCATGGTCCCTCGCCAGATCAGCTTCTTGGTCTTGGCGTCGACGATATCGATGATCATGGTGCCCTTGGTATAGGTGCTGACGTAGGTGGTGCTTCCCATGGAGCCGTAGGATCCCCAATACCCGGACCAGTAGGGGTCCCAACCCCAGCCGGGGCCATAGCCGTAGCCCATGCTGACGGTGTTGATCTGGGTTTCTTCCTTGGTGCTGACGTAGTAGGTGACAAGGAGGTCGGGGTTGGAGGTGACTTCCTTCAGTCCGCCCTGCTTCATCTTGGCCTCGATGTAGTTGACGATCCGCTTGTGGACCAGGGGATGGGAGTCCTCCAGGTCGTAGCCGTTGGGTTCCATCCAGGCGAAGGTTTTGTACGAGCCGAACTTGGCGTTGCGGTCGTAGTCCACGTAGACCTTGGCCAGGCCGAGGCTCGAAAAGGCGAAGAGGGCGACCAGCGCGATTCCAATGGAGCGTCTCATGAATGCTTTCCTTTCGTTCCCGTTGTTCATTCCGGGAGTCGTTTCCCAACGGAACGCCGCGCATCATGCTGGGACCGACTCTCAAGAATGATAGCACGGCCCGGGGCGGCACGAGGTCATCGGGAATCAGGCGGCTGGAGCGTTTCGGATGATGGTGCAAGGAGTCGGGACGTATCGGGTACCATGGCCCCATGCCGGATCGCAGGACCGTGCTCATCCGTGCCGCCGTCGGTCTCGTTCTTCTGGCCGTGGCGTTCGCCGTGGATCGGCAGGCCTTCCAGTTTTTCAGGACGGTAACCCTGTACGATCACTGGGGCGAGATGCGGGAGGGGTTGACGGCGGCCAAGTTCCTCGCATCCGGATTGGGCACGCTGCTCGTGGGCCTGATCGTCGCCCATCTCGATCCCAAGGGCTGGCGGCGGGCGGGGACGCTGTGGCTGGCGGTGTTGGTGGCGGCGAGCCTCAACAGCGGTGTCAAGGTGCTGGCCGGACGCGAGAGACCGTCCTACCGGGAGCAGGTGCCTGGCCACGAGAGGACGGTCTTCCGCGGCCCGTCCATGGGTCTTCATCACGCGTCCTGCCAGTCCTTCCCCTCGGGCCATACCCTTTCCGGCTTTGCTTCGGCGACGGTGCTGGCGGCGTTCTATCCGCCTGCCGCGCCGGTGTTCTACGCGGCCGCCGTGGGCACGGGGATCAACCGCGTGGTCAAACACCAGCACTTTCTGTCGGATGTGGTCGCGGGCGCCCTCTTGGGCCATCTCGCCGCCCTGTGGGTGCTGGGATGGCGGCGGGTCCGTTCCTGGTGGGAAGATCCCAGGGGGCCGTGAGACCGCCTGCCAGCTCCCCCGAGATCCGATCCGGGAGGGCCGGACGGGAGCTTCCCGGTATCCCGTGTCGGCCGGGGGTGCGGGCGGTTACGAGCCCTTGGCCTCCTGCGCCAGCTGCTCCTTGCGCATGGCACGCCACTTTCTGACGATCTTGTCGATTCCCTTGTAGATCTTCTTGCTGATCCTGTCCGGGTTGTCGGGCACCGAATCCTGGAGGGTCCCCCGCCAGATCAGCTGCTTCGTCCTGGCGTCGATGATGTCGATGATCAGTGTGCCCTTGGTGTAGACGGCGACCTGGCCGGATGCGGCGTGGGAGCCGCCGTACCCCCATCCCCAGTACCCCGTCCAGTAGGGATCCCAACCCCAGCCCGGACCGTAGGCGTACCCCATGCTGACGACATTGATCTTCGTCATGTCCTTGGAGGTTGTGTAGTAGGTCACGAGGAAGTCGGGGTCCTTTTCCACGAGCAGGTATCCACCCTTCTCGAGCTTGGCCTCGATGTAGTTCTTTACACGAAGGTGGAGAAGCTCGTTGACATCCGCAAGGTTGAAACCCTTGGCCGGCAGCCAGGCGTAGGTCTTGTAGGAGCCGAAATCGGCCTGCCGGTCGTAGTCAACGTGGACCTTGCCCGCGTGGCCGAGGCCCGCGAACCCGAAGAGGACGGCCAGCGTCATACCGATGATGCGTTGCATGATAGGGTTCCCTTCTTCCGCAAGCTGAGAATCGTCACGGCTACCCGCGTTCTCCACCCCCGGGGAGCGTTCTCCCGGCCGGGACTGATTCTCAGGAATGATAGCATGCAACGCTCGGCCGCGGGATCGAGCAGTGGTAGACTCGGCTGGCAAGGAGCGGGGCCTGGCCCCTCGAACGATGCAGGAGGTTGCGATGAAGAGGAGTTTGTGGGTTCTGTTCGGCTTGGCGCTTGTTGTGGCCGCAGCCTGCGGCGGAACGAAGGTGATCAACGAGCAAAAGACCATCATCTACGGCGGCAACACCATCAATGCAACCAACGTGGTGCATATCGGTTCGAAGATCGTCGCGAGCCTGCCCGACGGGGCCACCAACGACCTGACCCAGGCCGACGAGGCGGCGGTCGAAGAGCTGCTGGCGGCCCACAAGTCCCTGAACGTCTCGACGGTGCTGACCTTCGACAGCCAGTCGTTGACCTACGAGGCAAGGACGATCTCCACGGTCAAGGAGCTCAAGAAGATGAGGGACAACTTGGCCAAGGCGGTCAAGAAGATTCAGAAATTCATGAAGGGCAGCTCCAAGCAGCTGAAGCTGTAAGCCAAACAACGGTCCGGCGGCGGAGTGGTCGACGCCTGCGATCACTGCAACGATCGAGATGCCGGGTCTGGACGGAGACATACGATGCAGCACAAGTGGATAGGTGTGTGCGCCGTGGCACTGGCGCTTTCGGTGGGATGCGGCAGCACCAGGAGCACGGCGCCGGACGATGGAACGAGGGTGATCCGGACCACCTGTCACCGTGTCGTTCTATCCCAAGATGCCGGGGGGAAGGAGATCAGCGCCAAGATTGTCGCTGATCTTCGTGACGGCTCCCACCTGGACTTGACCACCATGGACAAAGAGGAGTTCTCAGCGATCATCATGAAGCACGGGCATCTCTCCGTCGCCTCCAAGGTGCTGGTGGGCGATCAGGAGGTTGTCTGCCAGATCGAAGAGATCACCAACTACCGGGAGCTCAAGCGTCTCCGGAAGAACCTCAAGAGCTACGAGAAGAAGGTACGGAAGTTCGTCGAGGGCAAGGACCGGTCTCTCGACCTGGAGTAGGGAGCAGCCCACGCGGGGTGTTCCCTGGCGTGGCACGGGAGTGGTTGGTCAACGGCAGCGATGACGCGTTCTTTCAACGGTTTTCCACGTTGCAGGAAGCCAAGAAAACCCGTGCCGATGGCCGCACGGAAACCTCGTGGCTGATGCCACCGTTGTCTCGGAGAGCATTCCAGGATACAGTTGGCGGCCGTGGCGGGAACGCTCCGGTGGCCCGCCTGCGCAGGAGGAACGGTTCATGCGACGACTGACCCGGAAGAAACTGAAGCAGGACGAGTTCGTCTCAGGTGTCGACAGGATGATGCGCTGGTTGACGGAACACTGGCGACCGGTGGCGGCGGCCCTGGCGGCGGCAACCGTGGTGTTCCTGATCGCCTGGGGCGTGGTCAACATGATGGGTAACCGCGAGGCCGCCGCCTCGTGGGCGCTCCACGAGGCTGTCACGGCGTATCAGGCGCAGCAGAAGACGGCCGGAGCCAAGCCGGAGAAAGATGCCAGGGCGGCCTTCGAGAAGATCCTCGAAAAGTATGGCCGGACCAAGGAGGCGGATGCCGCCCGCCTCTACCTGGCGCGAATGGACTTCGAGGCCGGCAAGCTGGAGGAGGCCAAGAGCGCCCTGGAGAAGGTCGCCCAGCGGCACAAGGGCGATGCCTTGGGCCGCGTGGCGACCCTGGATCTGATCCACATGCGGGTGGCTTCCGGCCAGGCCGCCGAAGTCATCCCGCAGCTGCGCGCCATGGCCACGGGACAGGACGACAGCCTGCCGCGGGATGTGGCCCTCTACGAGCTGGCATCGGCGTACGAGGCGGAGAAGGATGCTGGCCAGGCCCGGGAGTACTACCAGAAGCTGATCGATGAGTTCCCCCAGTCGCCGTACACACGGACCGCGCGCCAGAAGCTCGTCGAGCTGGGCTGAACCGTGAGCTTCGTGGAGGTGATCGCGCGCAAGCGCGACGGGCTCCCCCTCGAACGTAAGGACATCGCGCGCTTCGTGCGCGGGGCCAGTGATGGCTCGGTACCGCCGGAACAGCTGGCGGCCCTGTTGATGGCCATCTGCATTCGTGGCATGAACGCCGAAGAGACACGTTGGCTGACCGGCGAGATGCTGCACTCCGGAGAGGTCTGGCAACTTGCCGGGGACCGGCCCCTGGCGGTGGACAAACACTCCACAGGGGGTGTCGGTGATACGGTTTCCCTGATCCTGGCACCGCTGCTTGCCAGTGTCGGCGTGCCGGTGGCCATGATGGCGGGCCGGGGCCTGGGCCACTCCCAGGGTACGCTTGACAAGCTCGACGCCATCCCGGGCTTCCGGACGGACTGGGACCGCGACGGGATGCTCTCCCTGCTCGATCGCTGCGGAGCGGCCGTGGTCGCCCAGAGCGAGCGGATCGCCCCGGCGGACCGCACCCTCTACGCCCTGCGGGACGTCACGGCCACGGTCCCTTCGCTCCCGCTGATCGTCGGCTCCATCATGTCCAAGAAGCTGGCCCTGGGCGCCGGAGCCCTGGTCCTCGACGTCAAGTGGGGCAGCGGCGCCTTTCGCAAGAGCCTTCCCGAGGCCGTGGAGCTGGCCGTGGCCCTCCGGGATGTGGCACGCAACGCCGGCATGGCCTGTGAGGCGCTGATCACCGACATGAACGAGCCCCTGGGCCCCTCCCTGGGGACCGCCTGCGAGGTCCGCGAGGCCCTGTCCATCCTCGAGGGTGGCGGCGATCCGCGGCTCCGGGAGGTGACCCTTGCCCTCGCCGCGGAGGCCCTCGTCCTGCGGGGGCAGGACCGTGCGGACGCCCGGCGGCGGCTCGAAGAGGCACTGGGCGCCGGCACCGCGCGGGAGGCGTGGGACCGGCTTGTCCGGGCCCACGGCGGCGACCCGGCCCCCTCCCTCCTGGCCCGCCCGTGCGGGGAGATGCCCGTGGAGGCCGCCCGCACCGGCTGGGTCCGTGCCATCGATGCGGAGGCCCTCGGCTGGGTCGCGGTCGACCTCGGCGCCGGCAGGAGGCGCCGGGACGACGGCCTGGCCCACGGCGCCGGTCTGGTGGTCCACCGGCGGATCGGAGATCGTGTGGAGCCCGGCGAAGCGCTGGCGACCCTGCTGGTCGGCGAACGCCCGGTCGATGCCGGCGAGTTGAGTCGGCGGGTTCGCCGAGCCTTCGACATCGCCAGTGAGCCGGTCGCGCCACGGCGTCTCGTGCTCGGGACGCCGGAAGCCGCCGGTGCCTGAGGAGGCGCCGTGCTCTACCGCATCGAGGGTGTGACGGTCCGTCTGGGCGGCGAGACGATTCTCGAGGGTGCCGACTTTCAGCAAAACCCCGGCGAACACCTGGTGCTGGTGGGCCGCAACGGCGCCGGGAAGACCACGTTGATCCGGATGCTGGCCGGGGAGCTGGAGCCGGAGCGAGGCCGGATCACGAGGCGCCGTGGCCTGAGCATCGCCCGGCTTGACCAGCTTTTTTCCGCGCCTGCCGGCAGCACGGTCCTCAGCTATGCCATGGGCGCCTTCGCCCGCCTGGCGGAGCTGGAGCGGGAGCTGGACAGCGTGGCGGAGGAGCTCTCCGCCCGGCCCGAGGACGCCGATCTGCTGGAGCGTCTTGCCGAGCTCCAGACGGCGTTGGAGAGTCACGACCCCTACCGTGCCGAGGCAACGGCGCTCAAGACCCTGGCGGCCTTCGGGCTTGGCGACCGGGACGTCAGGCGCCCGGTCGAAGAGCTTTCGGGAGGACAGAAGACGCGGCTGGCCCTGGCCCGCGCCCTGCTGGAGCCGGCCGAGCTCCTGATCCTGGACGAGCCGACCAACCACCTGGATCTCCTTGGCGCCGAGGCCCTGGCGAGTCTCCTGGCCCAGCGGCGGAGCGCCTTCCTGGTGGCGACCCACGACCGGGCCCTGATCGATCGTGTGGCCCACGCCGTCGTCGAGGTGGAGACGGGACGCCTGAAGCGGTGGCCGGCGGGCTACGAGCCCTATCGCCGTGCCAAGGAGGAGGCGACGGCTGCGACCCGGAGGGCCTGGGAGCGCCAGCAGGAACAGATCCGCAAGACCGAGGAGTTCATCCGGAAGAACATCGCCGGCCAGAAGACCAAGCAGGCCCAGGCCCGGCGCAAGGAGCTCAAACGTCTGGAGCTGGTGGAACGGCCCGGCGGCGGAGAGCCGGTGGCCACCTTCGCCTGGGGCCAGGTGGCACGTTCAGGCGATGTGGTCCTCGCCGCGGAAAACCTGTCCGCCGGCTACGATGCCCCGGTTCTCCAGGCTGTCGAGCTGGTGGTGCGGCGCGGGGAGCGGGTTGGCTTTCTCGGGCCCAACGGGGCCGGCAAGACGACCCTCCTCCGGGTGCTGGCCGGCCGGTTGGCCCCCATGGCGGGCCGGGTGATCACCGGCCACGGGGTCGCCCCCGGCTGGTACGACCAGGAGCTCGAAGACCTGCCGGCCACGGGCACGGTTCTGGACGCCCTCTGGGAGGTCCACCCTCTGTGGAGCCCCACCCAGGCGCGGTCCTGGGCGGCCCGCTTCGGCTTCTCCGGCGAGGCTGCCGACCGCCCCCTGGAAGGGCTGTCAGGGGGCGAACGCGGGCGGCTGACACTGGCCAGGATCCTGGCGGGCTCTCCCAACCTCCTCTTCCTCGACGAGCCCACCAACCATCTCGACCTGGTGACCTGCGAGGCCCTGGAAGAGGCCCTGGAGAGCTATCCGGGAACACTGCTCCTGGTGAGCCACGACCGCCGCCTGGTGGAGCGCCTGGCGCAACGGGTGATCGTCGTGCGCGACGGTCGCGCGGAGGAAGTCGCTGGACTGTCGCGAGCCCTCGAGCTCTTTGGGATTGGCAGGCCGCTGCAGAAGGCCGCTCCACAGGCCGGGGCGGCACATGGCGGAAGGCGCAGCCCGCTGGCCGAGGAGGAACGCCGCCTCCGGCGCGAGGTCGCGGCCCTGGAGACGGAGGTCGCCGGGCTGGAAAGCGAGCTCGAGTGCCGCCACAGAACCATCGCGGAAACCCAGGATGCCATGGCCGACCGCGCCGCCTGGTCCGATCCCCAGCGCCTGCGCCGGCTTCAGGAAGCGCTGGACGCCGCCCGCGAAGGCCTGGACGAGCTCGAGGAACGCTGGGCCGAGCTGGCCGGGGACCTTGAAGCCCTCGAGGCCCGCCTGGAGGAAGTCCGCTCCGAGCTGGGACGCACATGACCCGGACAAGCGTGAGGCTTCCACCGTTCGACGCCTCGCGCCTCCCGTCAGGAAGCTTGTGAGCGCTCCGGGATGCGACGGCCGCGAGCCAGAGCCCTCACTCCACCAGGTGATCGACCTTGGCGGCGCAGAGGAAGTCGTTTCTCGACAGGCCATCGACCGTGTGGGTCGAATAGCGGAGAACGACCGTGTCGCCGGTGAGCGTCAGCTCGGGATGATGGTCCTCGCGGTGGGAGATCCAGGCGACGGCGTTGACGAAGGCCACGGCCTGAAAGTGGTCCTGGAAAAGGAAGCTCTTGGTGAGCTTGCCGCTCCGCACCTCCCAGCCGTCCACATGGTCCAGCAGGTGCCGGATCTCGTGGGCCGGCAGCGCCGGCGTCCCCTCGGCCACCGGGCGGCACGGTTCCATCACGAACGTGTTGTCACACATGATTGCCTCCCGCCGGCCATGCTACCACCGGATGCGGCTCCACGATCACCAGCAACCCTCCGCCAGCTCCAGCCGCCTCCTCGGTCGCAGCAGAAGCACCGCCAGGTTACGTCAACGCCGAAAGAACCGGAGGAGGCTGTAAGCCGGATTCTGTACCCCTGAAGGCGGCGTCCATTCATCTGCGCCGCGCGTCGCCGCGCGGCTCGTGCGGCCGACCCGGAAGTCTCCCCCGCCGGAGCGGGTTGCGGGGATGGGCGACCCTTGACTTCCCTATTTGGCCTTGCTCCGCATGGGGTTTACCGTGCCTTCCCCGTCACCGGGGAAGCGGTGCGCTCTTACCGCACCCTTTCACCCTTACCTCCGCCCGGAGCGGAGGCGGTCTGCTCTCTGCGGCACTTTCCCTCGCGTTGCCACGGCCGGGCGTTACCCGGCATGCTGCCCATCGTGGAGTCCGGACTTTCCTCTACCGTGAAACGGCAGCGGACGCCCGCCTCCTCCGGTTCACTTCAAGTATAGCGCCTTCCCGACTCCTGCGTCCGTTTCCATGCGGACGGCAGCATGTCCGCATGGAAACGCCGTCCTCCCCCGGCGGGAGCGACGCGATGGACAGCTTTCGCTGCCAGGAGGCTCCCGCCGGGGTGCGTTGCGTGTTCCCTCCGGGGGCACGCGGCCCCTTGGAAAACGAGGTGGCCGCATGGCCAGCCCTCCCCCTCTCCGGCCCTTCGGACCTTCGACCCCCCTGGCCACGGCCACGGGCTCGTTTTTCAGCGGGGCAGGCGGGACGCCTCCATGTATCCCCATCCAATGCTCCGGTCGCCCTCCCCGTGCATTGCCAGGCACGGCCTTCTCCCCCATCGCGCCGAGATCGTCGGCCATTTCAAAGAGAAAGCCGTATCTGGCACGTGCCACCCTTCGCGCCGGGGAGGAACAACATCACTCACCCCACCGGCCACCCTTCTTCCTCTTCCGCCGGCATTCCCGTCTATCCCAGGAACTCTTCCATCTCCTCTTCGGTCAGGCGTTCGCAGAAGACGCCGCGGGTCTGGACGTTGGTGTACTCCCTGCCGCCCTTCTCCTGGTAGAGGCGCATGGACAGCTTGACCAGCACGAAGGTCTTGTGGGGCTTTTCGAAGACCTTGAAGAAATCCTCCGTGTCGGGCGAGAAGGGGGCGGTCCGGACCTCCACGTGGAAGGGCAGCCGGTTGTCGGTGGGATGGTAGAAGTTGAGGCTCTCGAAGCTGACGAAGTTGCTCCGGTGGGCGTGGATGAGCTGGAGGAAGTTCTCGAAATCCACGCTGCCCGTCTGGATACCGTCCTTTTCCAGCAGGCCCACGAGAACGTAACCGGCCTGCGCCAGCGCATCCATCAGCTGTCCACCCGTCACCTCGCGCAACTCGGGATTGGGGAAACTGTTCGACCTCGGATACTTGAAGGTACAGACGGCCCTTTGCTCCTCGAGGGAGTACTCCACGTTGGTCAGGTGGATGTCCTGTGGCCATCGCACCTGCTCGAGAATCTCGTAGGCCTTGTCCAGCAGTTCCATGTCATCTCCTCCCGGCGTTGAAGCCGTATCGCTGCGGTACGAAACAGCCTGAGGGAGCGTCTGCAGTGCGGATGGTGATTTCCCTCATTCTAAGCATTTTACCAAAGTTGGAGAGCGCAAGGGGTGGGTGAAGGTGATCATGGCCCCCCGGGGTTGCACCTCGTGCTGCCAGTCCCGCTGCTCCGCCATGGTGACCTCTGTCATGTCGTTGGCACAGGGGGGAGCGTACGGTGGCGGTATGCTTGAGGCATGGTGACGAGGTTTCGTCCGCTGGAGGCCGGGGAGCCGGTGGGGGTTGTGGCGCTCTCCGGGCCGGTGGATCCGGAGGCGCTGGCAGGGGGGCTTGCGGCGCTGTGGGAGACGGGGCATCCGGTGGTGGTGGCGCCCAACGTGCAGGACCGGTGGGGCTACCTGGCGGGGGAGGACGGGCGGCGGCTGGAGGGTCTGCTCCACGTGCTGGACGCCGGGGCTCGGGTGGTCGTGGCGGCGCGGGGGGGGTACGGGGTCTCCCGAGTCCTGGACCGGATGCCCTGGGAGCGGCTGGTCCGGGATGGCGTGGTCTTCGTGGGGTTCTCGGACCTCAGCTCGCTGCTCAACCACCTGGCAGGGCGGGGCGGCGCGGTGCAGGTCCACGGGCCCATGGCGGCCGTCGGTCTTGCCCGGCCGGCCAACCGGGACCGGCTCCTTGCGGTGCTGGAGGGACGCCTGGCTGGCCGGGTGCTCTTTGGCTTCGGTCCGGGCAGGGTGGTCCGCCCGGGAAGGGCGCGCGGCCGGGCCGTGGGGGGGAACCTGACGGTGCTGTGCTCGACCCTGGGGACGCCATGGGAGCCTGACTTCGAGGGCTCGGTGCTCTTCATGGAGGAGGTGGGGGAGCCGCTCTACCGGCTGGACCGGCTGTTGACCCAACTTCGGGCCTCTGGTAAATTGGATCGTGTGAAAGCATTGATCGGTGGGAGCTTGCGCGGTTGCAAACCCGCCAGTCAGCGTGAAGAAACGTGGAACAGACTCCTCAGGGAAGCGGCGCCGCCGGGGGTTCCGGTGGTCAGTGGCCTTCCCTTCGGACACGGGGCACGGAACCAGGCGATCCCCGTCGGGGCCACCGTGGAGGTGGACACCGGCACGGGCCGCATCACGTGGGGTGATTGATGGTGAAGTTCAAGACGACATCGGGTGGGGGCAATGCCGATCACGACTCGCTGGAGCCCATGCGGACCCATTTCCAGGCGGGCTCGGTCATCTTCGCCGAGGGCGACCTCGGGTTGACCATGTACATCGTCGAAAACGGCGAGGTGGAGATCCGGAAGAACATCGCCGGTGAGGAGACGGTCCTGGCCGTCCTCGGCAAGGGCGACTTCTTCGGCGAGATGTGCATGCTCGAGGAAGAGGTACCGCGCTCGGCCTCGGCGGTGGCGCGCACCGATGTGGATGCCGTGATGATCGATCAGGCGGCCTTCACCTTCATCCTCGAACGGAACCCGGAGATCGCCATCCGGATGATGCGGAAGCTGGTGCGCCGGCTCCGCGAGACGACGCGCCTGCTGGAACAGGCGGTCGGCCACGAGGTGGACGTGGAGTCCTCGGGCATCACGGCGCCACCCCCACCCCCGCCCGATCCCCTGGCCCGCCTCGTGGTGCTTCCCGGGGGTGAGGAGCTTCACCTGGCAGGCAAGCGGGAGACCACCATCGGGCGAAGCGACCCGGTGACGGGTATCCAGCCGGACATCGACCTGACACCGGTGGACGGCCAGCGTTCCGTCTCCCGGCGGCACGCCAGGATCCGCAAGGAGGAGGACGGGACCTGGTCGGTGATCGAGGACGTGGGGACCATGAACGGCACCTTCGTCAACGGTGTACGGCTGGAGACCGGGCGGCCCCATCCCCTGGCGCCCGGTGACACGGTAATCTTCGGCACCGTTTCCTGCCGCTTCCAGGTGGGCGAGGCTCCGGAGTAAGACGGCGCGTCAGCGGCCCGTGGGCTCCGTTGCCGGCTCGGGCTTCTCCGGTTCTTCGGCCTTGGGCTTGAGATCGAGCATCTGTGCGGCAATCTGCTCCTCGGCCTCGGCCGGTGCACGGGTCCAGGTGGTGTTCCGGCCGAGAAGTGAGAAGCCGATGTAGCCCCGCACCTTGAGGGTGTCCTTGCCCTCCAACCACATCTTGCACTTGTAGGTCTTCCCGTTGGTCGGATCGTAGATGGTGCCGTCCTTCCACTTGCCCTTGCCCTTGTAGACGAAGCCCTTGAGGATCTCCAGCCCAAGGACCCTGTGCTCCCTCAGGGAGGGGTCGGGGTTGTTCAGGTCGACCTTGATCTCGCCCGGACGCTCCTCCTCCGGCCCGTACCGTGGCTTCGAGAGGTAGACGATCCGTCCATCGTACCGGTCGCCGTTCCTGACGATCTCCACGTAGCTGAACCCATGGGCGTCGGGCTCGGTCTTCCAGAGGCCGAGGATGGCATCGCCCCCGGAATCCCCCGCCAGCACCGTGCCCGCCGTCGCCAGGATCAGCATCGCGAGGATTGAAAGACAGGTTCTTCGCATGTGGACCTCCTTGTTCCTTTGACGAGTGTATCCCTGCGGCGCCCGGAAGGCCACCGTGCGCCGGTCCCGCCGGCCGGACGCGGTGCCTGTGGCGGCGTGGCTCTCTGGAAAGACCCCTTCGGTCGATCGGTTTCGGTCTATCATGTAATGGATGTCACGGTCCGTGGGGGTGCGAGAGGTGTCTCATGACCGGGGACAGGGACGGTCGAGACGGGGAGGCCGATGAAGATCAGACGGGTAACAAGGACGGGTTGGGCGGCAACGATGGTCGTCCTGGCAACGGCCACGTTCGCCGCCGGGGCCATGATTGCGCCGCCGGCGAACCTCGGCGACCTGGCGATCACCAGCACATCGGTGGTGTTGGCCCGCGCTGCCGAGGCGTGGACCGACGAGGGACCCTACATTCCCCATACCGTGACACGTTTCCTGAGGATCAGGGTCGTGGCCGGCGAGGATCCGGGCGGCGAGCTCTTCGTGTCGGAGCCCGGTGGTGAGATCGATGGAGTCGCGGCCCTCGTGCCCGGTGCGCCGCGGTTCCAGATGGACGCCGAGTACCTGCTCTTCCTCGCCCCCGCCGAGGATGGCCTCTGGCGGGTTCGGATGATGGCGTACGGAGTGTTCGAGCGCGTGGAGGCGGACGGCGAGATCTTCTTCGTCCCTGTACCGGAGCGTCAGCAGGTGGCGCTGGCGCCTCGGTTTCCCGTGGAGGTACCGGGCGTCTACCGGGCGAGGCCCCTCCTCGAAGCCTTGGCGGCCGTGGCGCGGGGCAGCATGCGGTGGGACTCGGGCGATCTCCTGGCCCCCCCGGATGTGACCCGGAGCCTCTCACCTGCGGTGGCGCCATCGGCGTGCCGGTTCATGGAGTACTCCGACGGATACGGGATCCGGTGGTTCTCCTTCGATTCCGGTGGTCACGCCACGATCAGCGCAACCACACCGGGTCAGGATGGTCTCGGTGACGGGGGCGCAGGGGCGGTTTCCGGCGGCGCAGGCGCCTGGACCGGCGATCCGGGCTCATCCATCGACCTGCGGTATGGCGGCCAGGCGAGCCAGAGCATTGCGTGTACGAGCAGCGGGACGGACTACCAGAGCGGGGCCGTGGTGTTCA
>JAADFK010000109.1 GCA_013152925.1 Acidobacteriota bacterium
CCGGACGGGACTCCCACCCGCAAGATCCGTTCGGAAGGCTTCAGAAACTCCGCTGTCACCTTCGACTCACGTCATCTCATCCCCCTTCCCCAGGCTTCGCCTGGCGCACGCCTGGCACCTAGCCTTGCGGGCCGCCAGATGGGCATGCTGCCATGCGCGCGACAGCGTTGCCGATGTGACGCCGATCGCGGGTACCGGGAGCTGGGGCTGCGTATCATCGCGTATGCGGTTTCGCACGCTCCTCCTCCGGCTGATTCTGATGCTGGCCCTCCCGTTCCACAGCGGGCCGGCCTTCGGCGCCGGCAGCCCCGGCTGGCTCCGCGGCGCCCGGATCGCCACGCCCTACGATGTGGATATCCCGGCATTCACCTGGGAGATCGGGGTGGATCGGGCCGTGGCCGACGGGGCCACGGTGATCCTGGACTGGACGTGGGTCTCGAACTCCTGGCGCTACCTCTTCGAGCCGCAGCGCTCGGTGGACCTCCAGGAGATGAGCCGGCACGCCGCGTATGTCCACGCGAACCCGGGCGTGCGGTACATCGTCTACTTCGCACCCCTGGAGTGGGTGAGCTGGGACGTGGACATGGACGGCGACGGCCGCGTCGATCCGGGCCGCGAGGAGGACAGCCTGGCGCTCGAGCACCCGGACTGGGCGCAGGTGGGGATCGACGGCCGGCGCGCCGTCTTCTTCGGCACCCTGCCGGACATGCCCTTCTGGGTCTGCCCCACCTGCGAGGACGTGTGGGTGACGCCGGCGCACCCGGAGTACCGGTCGCTCATCCTCCAGCAGGTCCGGCTGATGGCGGCCACCGGCCTTGACGGGATCTGGCTGGACGTTCCTTTCCTGCGCTCGGACTTCGGGGACGGCTGGACGGACCAGTGGCCCGACATGGGGTCCGCGGCCCGCTCCCTGTTCAGCGCCGAGACCGGGCTGGTCCTGCCCCCTCCCCCGCTGGCCCCGGCCTGGAACGAGCCCGCCTGGCGGGGGTTCATCCGCTGGCGTTACCGGCTCATCCGCGGGTTCCTGGACGACATCCGCCGGGCGGCGCTGTCCTCCGACCCGGAGCTCGCCTTCATCGTGGAGAGCTCCGTGGGCTTCGGGCCCGAACAGACCCAGACGGCGGCGAGCCCCTTCGAGGTGGCCCGTGTGGTCCACGCCACGGCCCACGAGGCCGGGGAGACGCGCCACGCCGTCCAGCGCAGTGTGTGGCTGCACTTCCTGGCGAAGCTGGCCGCGTGGCGCCACGCGGACGCCCGTCAGGGCCAGCCCTCCTGGCTGCTGACCTACGTGGAGGCCGGCCGGCCCGAGACAGAGGAGCTGGTCCGGACCCACGCCGCGGCCACCGTGCTGTCGGGCTTCACGCCCCACGTCTCGGGAAACGAGGGTATGACCGGCTCCCCCTCCCCGGATCTCCGGAAAACCCTCTTCTCCTGGGTGAGGCTCCACAGGGACGTCGTGTTCCCCAGGGGCTCGCGGCCGCTGGCCCGCACGGCCCTCCTATTCTCCCGCGACACCCTGGACTTCAGGGTCAGGGGGTCGTGGGAGCACGGCGACGCGGCGGACGGGTTCATGGGAATGGCCATGCTCCTCCTGGAGGGGCACGTGCCCTACGAGGTGATCTCGGACGAAGACCTCGGCGATCTCGACAGGTTCTCCGTCCTGATTCTTCCCGGGGTGGAGGCCATGAGCGAGGCCCAGGCCGCCCACATCGCCGAGTGGGTCCGTGGCGGCGGGCGCCTCCTGGCCACGGGCCTGACGTCCGCCTGGGACGGCGACGGAGCCCCCCGCACCGACTTCGCCCTGGCCGGTGTCTTCGGTGTTCATCTGGCCGAGGTGGAAGAATGGGACGGGAAGGTATTCGAAACCGCCTCGGGCCGGGGCCGTTCCCTCGTGACCACCACGCCCCACGAGCGCCGGTACTACTGGGCGGGACGGCCCTGGGCGGAGTCGGGGGGCGACGAGGTGGCCATGGCCGTCGAGCGGAAAGCTGTCCTGGATCTCCTGGGCCGCCTGGCACCGGACGCCTTCCTGGAAACCGACGCCCCACCGGGAGTCCTGTTCGTACCATCGAGCTCCCCCTCTGGGGCGATCCACCTCGGAATCATCAACCTGAAAGGAACCGCCCCGGGAGACGCCAGCCCGGACGCCGTGAGCTTCCAGGTCACCGTCGCCCTCCCGAGCAGCATGACAACGCCAAGGATCGCATGGCTCCCCTTCCTCGGGCAGGAGCAGCCCGTGGTTCCCCTCCGGCGCGGGCCGAGCTCTTTGACCGTCGGGCTCACGACGACCGCCGGTGGCACCCTGCTGATCATCCCGGCCCCGCCCACACCGCGGCGTGCACGGCGCGTGTTTCCGAAAAAACCCGCCGCCCGGAGCCGGTCATCGCTCCCCGTCGAGGTGCATCCGGCCTGGTGAGGGGATCGACCCATCCCGGAGACTTGGCCGGGGAGGTGGCCCACCGGGGGTGTCGGCGTAACTGTCACCGGGTCCGCAACCGCTTCCGTGCCCGTGACCGGGACTGGATCCGCGTCCGGACCGTTGCCGGCGCCTTCTCGGGCCGCCCTTTCCCTGTTTCACCCCGCGTGTTCAACTCTCCCGCATCATCGCCTCGATGGCCTCCACCGAGGCGGGCAGGTCCGCCGAGAGGTTCTCGGCGCCGCTTGCCGTCACCAGGTAGTCGTCCTCGATTCGGACGCCCAGGGACTCGGCCGGGATGTAGATTCCGGGCTCGTTGGTGATGACCATGCCTGGCTCGAGGATGGGCGCCTCGCCGCCGGCGTCGTGGGCGTCGAGCCCCAGGAAATGTCCGATGCCGTGGATGAAGTACCGTCCGAGACTGTTGCCATCGGCATCACGAAGCTCCGAGCTCTCGATGACGTCGTAGGCGATGTCCCGCAGCTCGCCCAGGGTCGTACCGGGGCGAATCGCCGCGGCCACGGCGTCGTGGGCCGCCAGGACCAGCTCGTAGATGGCGCGCTGCCGTTCGCTGAAGCACCTGTTGACCGGGTATGTCCGGGTCAGGTCGCCGCAGTAGTAGCCGTACCGGGCACCGATGTCCACGACCACGAGATCGCCATCCCGGCAGATCCCCGAGTTCTGGTCGTAGTGGAGCACCGTGGAGGCGAAACCCGAGCCGATGATGGAGGGAAAGGCCAGCCCCTCGGCGCCCGCCCCGGTGAAGGCCTGAAAGACAACGCCCTCGATGCTCCGTTCGGGCACGCCGGGCGCGATGGCTCTTGCGGCGGCGCGCTGGCCCGCCATGGTGGCGGCGATAGCCTTCCGCATCAGATCGACCTCGCCACCGTCCTTGCGCAGGCGAAGCTCGGCCAGGTGGTCCGAGACGTCCAGGACGGCAAAGGCGGTCAGGCGGTCACGAAGGCGCGCGACGAAACGGTGGGTCGGCGGGAGCTCGGTACCCGAGTCCACGGCGGGGAAGACAGTCCAGAGCACGGCGTCCGGCTCGGAGAGCCACCCCTGGAGACGCCCCTCGAATCCGGGGACGGGCCGGCGCCTGGCCTTGATCTCCGTCTCGCCGGGCTCCACGGCCAGCACCTCCCCGAAACCAAGGGCATCGGCCGTCTCCTCTCCCGGACCCCACTTGGGTCCGGTCCAGCGCTCCAGGGCCTCGTTCCGGGCCGGTAGGAACAGGGCCTCCCAATCCTCGGCGGGGCGAAGGACCAGGATCGCATTGGGAAGCTCCACGCCCGTCAGGTAGAAAAAGTCCGAGTCCTGACAGAAGGTTCCCACGTCGCCGTACCCCCGGTCGTCGCCCGCGCCCCACAGAACAACGGTGCCGCCGCCCACTCGCTCGGCCAACCGCTTGCGGCGCTCCCTGTACACCTCGGGCGGCTGGACCTCCGCCGCGTACCGGCCACCGAGAAAAGCACGATCCTTCATAATCACCTCCGGCGAGGATTGTACAGCCATCCCTGGGGGCTGAGTTTCGGAGGCAGGTTCGCCGATGGTATTCTCTGCCACGCACCTTCTCCTCCGGCCACGGATTGCCGTGGTGGCAGGGGTTGGCGCCGGCCGGCCGGGACGCGTTTCCGGTACCTCCGGGTACGTGGGCCCGGCCCGCGGAAGGAGCTCCGGGCTGGAGCCGGTCCGGGGCGATCGACACGAGGAGCGCCGCCGTGCAGCATGGGAGACCGGATCCCGGGGCGCGAGGATGGGGAGAAGACCGGTGGCACCGGCACCAGGCGACCGGACGCCAAAAGCCCAAGATCCCCGCACCAGTTGCCCGTCCCGCTCCGGGGAGGAGCCCGCATGCGCATTTTGAAATTCGGTGGCACCTCGGTGGCGGATCCGGAGCGGGTGTCCGGTGTCGCCCGCATCGTTTCGGAGGCCCGCACCCGCGGCCCGGTTGCGGTGGTCGTCTCCGCACTGGCCGGCGTCACCGAGGAGCTGACGCGTCTGGCCCGGTCCTCGGCCCGGCCACGGCCCCGTTCCGGAGATGGCCGTCAGAAAGAGGAGATCCTCGCCGCCATCCAGGGCCTCGCACGTCGCCACCGTCAGCTTGCGGCCGCCGTCGCGTCCCCCGGGGAGGTCGCCGTTCTCACGAACGAGGTGGACACTCTGTGCTCCCAGCTGGCCGACCTGGTCCGCGGCATCGTCCTGGTCGGTGAGTGCAGTGCCCGAACCCTCGACGCGGTGCTCTCCCACGGGGAGCTCCTCTCCGCGACCATCATGGCCGCCGCGCTCCGCCGGGGCGGCGTCGAGGCCG
>JAADFK010000110.1 GCA_013152925.1 Acidobacteriota bacterium
AGCACCTCCGCCACCTCATCCTCCGTCACCCCGTGCCGGTAAATATGGGGCTCTCCCGTCTCCCGATCCACGTAGAAGCGAAGGTCCACACCTCCCATTCTAGCCGCTCCCCTCCTGGGCTCCGGCAGCTAATGAGCGAGGCAGCTCCTCCCCGTCAAGCTCCTCCTCATCCAGCAGAATTCTCGGGCCAGAGGCCGGGGCTCCGGCCGCCTCCCTGTGGGCCTTCTGGTGCTCCAGTCGCGCTCCGGGATGCGTGGCCTGGTGGACGGCCTTGAGCTGCTCCAGGCTGACCCTGGTGTAGATCTGCGTGGTCTCCAGCTTCGCGTGGCCCAGGAGCTGCTGGATGAATCGGATGTCCGCGCCACCCTCCAGCATCAGCGTCGCCGCCGTGTGCCGGAAGAGATGGCATCCCCCAGGCTTCTTCACCCCGGCCGCCTCGATCGCCTTCCGCACCATCTCGCCCACCCAGTTGGGCGCCAGCGCCGTGCCGTCCGCCGACAGGAAGAGCGTACCGTCATCCCGGTACGCCGCAAGCCGCGGCCTCGACTCCTCGAGGTAACGCCGGATCCACGCCCCCGCCCGCTCGCCCAGCGGCACGAAGCGGTCCCGGTTCCCCTTGCCGTGCCGCACCGCCAGCACCCCCCGCCCGAGATCCAGGTCGCACAGCCCCAGCCGCACCAGCTCCGACCGCCGGATCGCCGTCGAGTAAAAGGTCTCCAGCATCGCCCGGTCCCTCAGCCCCAGCACCGTCCCCGTCTCCGGCACCGCCAGGATCCGCTCCACCTCCTCCTCGCTCAGCACCGCCCTCGGCAGGCTCACTCCCTGCCGCGGCATCTCAAGCTCCCCCGCCGGGTCGTACAGCACCAGCCGCTCCCTCGCCAGCCACTTGCAAAACGTCGCCACGTACGACAGCTTCAGCCACTGCGTCTTCGGCGACAGCGGCAGCCCGTCCGCCTTCACCCGCCTCGAAAGCACCCGCTGGAAAAGCTCGATCACCGTCCGGTTGAGATCCGCCGGCCGCTCCACCCCACGCTCGGCGCACCACCGCCCAAAGCGGATCAGCTCCCTCCGCCGCGTCCTCAGACCGCTCTCGGCGTACTGCCGCGCCTCCAGCCACCGGATGTGCCGGTCGATCTGCGCCAGGATGCTCTCCGGATCCACCCCCTCGATGGGCTCGTACGGCTTCCTCCGCCCCCGACCCCGCATCACTCCCTCCCCGCGGCCGCCATGCCGCTACGACGTCCCCGTGCGTACGACGAGCCCCTTTGTGAAGGACCCCCATATGCGTTTTCCGGGCCTCCAGCGGCTAAATGGAGGTCATCCCCTTTGCCCTCTTCAGTTGCACCACCCCGACCACCCCCCGACCGGGGGCCGACCAGGGGCCGACCGGGGGCCGACCGGTCCCCCGTCTGCCCCGCCCGGTTGCCGTCACAGCCGTGGATTTCCCCCTCCAGCTTCGTCGTATCCAAGAGCCCCAGCACGAAACGCTCCCCCTCCCTGCCCTCCCCCCGGTACACCAGCTCGTACCCGTACCGCACCCCCGGCCTCGCCCCGTGGACCACCAGGTACTCCATGTCCACCAGCCGCCTCAGATGCACCTTCAGCTGGGTGTCCCCCCACGAGGTGTGCCCACGGATCTCCCTCCGGCTGAAGCGAAAGTCCCGCTGCTCCATCTTCCGCCGCTCGCACTCCCCCCGCACCATCTCCCAGATCAGCTCCAGCAGCCGCCTCGTCTGCGGCGGCAGCTCGTCCAGGCTCCTCCCCAGCACCTCCGCCGCAAGACGGTTGGCCAGCTCGATGTCCTCCACATGAGCCTCGATGTACCGCACCCCCCGGCCCCCCACCACCGCGCTCCTGACCTCCCGCCTCCTCTGCCGTACCAGGGCGATGACGTCGATCAGCCCCAGGTACTTCAGGTGATCCCGCCGCGTCCTCGTGCTCGCATCGAAAAAGGTCAGACGCGAGGCGTAGGGGTTCACCACGGCAAGCGGCTCGAGCAGACGCTGGGCGTTCTGATGGAGCTTCACGATCCGCGCCCTCTCGAGCCGCCTCTCAAGCCCCGCCAGCGTCCGGTCCTCACGCTGCACCCGGTGGATCGCCCGCGTCTGCTCCCGGCTCTCGTCCACCGACAGCACCATGCACCGGTTGAGAAGCTCCTCGTCCAGGTCGATCGCCGTCGTCGTCAGCACGATCGCCGCAGGCCCCTCCACCCGGTACTCGTGGGTCACCAGCCGCCCCGTCTTCGGATCCTTGCCCGTGGACGCGATGGACAGCTTGCCCTCGCTCTGCAAGAGCTTCAGCGCGTACGAGGCCCGCTCCGCGCCCTCCTCCTCGGCGATGGCCAGCACCTTGTGCTTGAGGTCCGCCTCCCCCATGTAGAAGAGCGACTGCCCCGTCATCGCCGAGTACTCCACCCGGTCCTCCTCCGGACACAGACCCAGCACCGCCTCCATCAACGCCGACTTGCCCGCCGCCGACGAGCTCTGCACCATCACAGCGAGCGGCCGGGCGAGCTTCCGCGACACCGTCGCCAGGTACGCCGCCAGCTTGTTCGTCGCCTCCCCCACCAGGCCGCACGCCCCCAGGTCCTCCACCACCCTCTCGAGAAAGCGGGGATCCTCCAGCAGCTTCAGCGCCTCCCGCCGCTCGGTATCGGGGATCGTCACGGCCTTCTCCTTGGGCTCGAGGCGCTTCCGGATCTGTTCCTCCTGGAGCGCCTCCAGCTTCAGAAGCACCCGCCCCAGGTCCCGCTTCAACACCTCCGGCTTGAGCTCCAGCTCCTCGGCCGCCTGTTTCAGGAAGATCCCACGTTGCCTCGCCGAGTACAGGTCCAGGCTGTCCACGTGGAAGAGGCCCCTCCCCTCCCGCGCCACCAGGAGGTTGATCTTCAGCCGCTCGAAGCTCAGATTGCCGGCAAGCCCACGCACCCGCCACCTCCGCTCGCCGAAGCGAAAGACGATCTCCCGCTCGCCCACCGTCACCGGTGGATCCGCCGCCGGCGGCGGGGGGACGGGAGATGGGTGAGGTGTTGAGACGGGAGACAGGAGTCGGGAGTCGGGAGTTTCTGGGCCGGCCGCCCCGGGGACCGGGGCGCCCCGGCCATCCCCAGCGCTCTCCCCGTCCCCGGCTTCCCCCTCAGCCGCTTCCTCATCAGCGGCTAAGGAAGAAAGCTGCTCCGTCGCCGGCTCGGCCACCGCGATCGGCGCGCCCTTGGCCTCGAAATGCACCGCCGCTCCCAGCGTCTTCAACGGCCCCGCCATGTACTCGGCGCTCCTGAGCAACAAGCCCAGCGACTGCCGCGCAGGCGTCACGTGGCAGGCGTACTCGTTGGCGTCCATCCCCTTCGGAAACAGCACCCGGAAGCAGCTGATCCCCTCGGCAGCGAGCTTCCCGGCAAGCTCCACCGCCCCCCGCTCCCCCGCCTCGTCCCGGTCGTAGGCGATCAGCACCCGCTCGATCCCGTACGCCTTCAACGCCTCCAGCATCTCGCCCGTGAAACCGTTGACGCCGTAGGAGGACGTCACGTGGCGGTACCCCGCGCACCAGAAGGTCAGCGCATCGATCAGCGACTCGCACAGGATGAGCTCCTTGCTGGCCCGGAAAGCGTCCAAGTTCCAGATGCCGCGGTGCTGTCCGGAGATGTAGAGATGCTTCGGCGTCCCCTTGCGCAGGTTCGTGTGGATCTTCCTCCCGTACAGCTCACCCACACGCCCCTCCGGGTCGAAGACCGGGATCACCAGCGACCCCGCCAGGTGCTCGTGACCGCTCGCCCGGAAGATCCCCAGCCTCACCAGCCGCCCCCGGATCTCCCGCCCCGCCTTCCGCTGGCTGTTCGGAAGCCGAAGCCCCAGTGTCCGGTTGGCATACCCCAGCCGGAATCGATCGATCGCCTCCGGTTCCCCGATCCCCCGCCGCTCCAGGTACGCCAGCGCCTCCGCCGACCCCTTCAACGTCCGGTGGTAGAAGTCGACCACCTGCACCAGCAGCTCGTGGTCCGCCGCCTCCAGCTCCACCGGCGCCGGCAGCCGGCGCACCGTCGACCGCTTCACCGACCCTTTCCGATCTCCCGTCTCCCGTCTCCCATCTCCCGTCTGCCCGCCCCGAAGGGCGGGCTCCCGCAGCAGCTCGACGGCATGCCGGAAGCTGACGCCCTGCGTCTTCATCACCCAGTCGATCACCGTCCCCCCGGCATCACACCCAAGGCAGTGCCACAGGTTCTTCCCAGGCGTCACCACCAGCGACGGCTCCTTCTCCTCGTGAAACGGACACAGCCCCACCAGATCCCTCCCCCGAGCCCTCAGCTCCACCCCCGACCCCCGCACCAGCTCCACCAGGTCCACCTCCGCCTTCAACCGCTCGAGCTCAGAGTCCGGGATTCGTGCCATCAGGACCTCCTACGTGCTTGCGTCTTTCGTCCATGACCATTCGGCATGTTCACGCATTCTAGACTAGTCATAAGACGCAACGATGTCAAGTCTAATCTCGACGTGTCAGCCCAAGTTCTTGCGAATCTTGGCTCTTGTGCCTACAATGACAAAAGAGAAGATACGAGGAGGACTCGATGACGCTCGGTCAGAAAATTCGTAAGCTCAGAAGGAAACGCGGACTCTCGCAGGTCGAGCTCGCCCAGGAGATCGGCATGAACTCCAGCCATCTCAGCCGCATCGAGCGGGGTACCGTTCAGCCCTCCACGGACCTTCTCAAGCGCC
>JAADFK010000111.1 GCA_013152925.1 Acidobacteriota bacterium
TGGAACTGGTGGACCAACTGCTCGCGGCACGACGCAAGCGCAACGCCGTGCTCGGACGCCTGCTCGACCAGATCAAGGACTGTTGGCTGTTCCTGGACTGGAACTACGATCGCTTCGACGACTGGGTGCGGGCCGAGCTCGACCTGTCGCTGCGCAGCGCCTACCGGCTGCGAAGGGCCGGCCGCACGCTGTACTGGCACCCCGAGATCGCGGCGGCGGTGGACGGTGGCCTGTCGCTGGAACGGGCGCAGGCGCTCGGCGACCTGGTGCAGACCGCGGCCCAGGCACGGTCCTGGTTGGTGCTGGCCAATGGGGTGTCGCTGGGTGAGCTTCGACGCGCGGCGCGGGACCCGCACAGCAGCACGGTCCAGCGGCAGCAATACGAAAAACTCCTGTCGGATGCCCCCGCGATCGTGCAGCAGGCACTGGACCAGCGGCAGGCCCGGCTGGATGCCGCGGCACAGGCACTGTCAGAAACTGGCGCGTCCCCGACCGGGCTGGCGGGTTGGCATCCCGGTGCCCGGCGCCTGGGGCCCAAGACGGCCCTGAGCCCGGATCAGGCGCAGCCAGCGACCGGGGACTCCACCCCGGACGACCCGGGCAGCGCCCTGGACGCGGAATCCATCAAGGTCGCCTTGCAACGCCCAGTGTCAGACCACACCGCGGAATCGACCGACCGCCCGCTGTACGTGGTGCCGGGGCTGCTGGAAGCGGCCCGGTGGCTGCTGGACACGGTGGCCCTGCCGGCCCAGCGGGGCTGCGGCCGCATCAAGGTGAAGCAGGACTACACCTGCCAGAACCCGGAATGCCGGCGTCGATCCTTGCGCAACCACGTGCACCACGATCAACCGCGCTCCCTGGGCGGCACCGACGACGACGACAACCTGCGGTGTCTCTGTGCAAGCTGCCACCTGCGACTGGTGCACGGTGGCTTCATGGCGGTGGAACGGGTTGGCGACGCCCACGTCTACCTGTACCCGGGCCGGGCGGAGGTCGTGCGGTGATGGGTCCGTTCAGGCACGGGCGGGTTCTGATGGGTGACCGCGCGGGTCCCCTGTCAGCCTTGGCCCAAGGCCTCGGCCACTTCCGTGGCGACGCGGTGGCCGGACTCCAGCGCGCCCTCCATGAAGCCGGTACACTCCCGCGCGGTCTCGGTGCCGGCCCAGTGGATCGGGCCGATGGGCTGGCGCAAGGCGGTGCCGAAGCCGGTCAGGGCGCCCTGGCCGAAGAGGACGACGGGCGCGCCGCCGCTGTAGGGCTCGGTGGCCCAGTCGGTCTGGTGGATCTCGATGGGATCGGCGGCATCTGGGCCAAAGTAGGACACCAGGCCGTCCAGGATGATCTTGCGGCGCTGCTGGGCGTCGCGGCTGGACCAGTCCTGGGCCGGCCGACCGGTGATGAACACCAGCAGGGCTGGGTTTCCGTCGGCGACCTTGCCGTCAAACACGACGTTGATGGGACCGGCCGTGCAGACCGCTTCACCGGACCAGCCCTGGTCGCGCCAGAAGGGCTTTTTGTAGCGGACCTGACACTTGACGGTGTGGCCCATGCGACAGGCGCGCTGGAGGGCGACCCGCGCCGGGGGAAGCTCAGGTTGGAACTCGATCCCATCGACCAGGGGCAGTGGGATGGCTACAATCAGTCGCCGGGCGGAGACGCTGTGCGTGGTGGATGTGCTGTCTGTTGTGTGAACAGTGACCCCGGCGTCGTCACGGTGTATGGCGCGGACCGGTGTGGACAGGCGCAGATCGTGCAGATCGCGGGCCAGACCCTGGCTGAGCCGCTGGGCGCCGCCGACGACGGAGCTGTCCTGGTTGCCACCGTGGGTCTCGATGAGCTTGGTCAGTCCCCCGCTACTGTGCAGGTAGTGGAGGAAGTGCAGCAGGCAGAGGTCGTCGATATCGGCACCAAAGATCACCCGCACGGCACTGTTTGTGAGGGCGATGACATCGGGATCACGGACGTGCTTGTCGAGGAAGTCGCGCACGCTCATGGTGTCGAAGGCGGCGGCCTTGCGGGCGTCCCAGGGTTGGTCCAGCGGGACGGTCCGACACACCCACTCGATGCGCCAGATGGCCAATTGCATGGAGATGAGCTTCCAGATGGACAGACGCGGGATGGTCCCCGAGTATGCGCTGACCGATCCCTCGAGATCGAGCACCTTGCGCCCATTGTGCCAGGTGGACTCGGTCTGCAAGCCCAGCTCGGCGATGAGGGCCGCCATGCGCCGCTGGCTGGGGCCGGTCCACTGACCGCCGGCGTCGAAGGGACTGCCGCCCAGATCGATGGTCCAGGTGCGGCCTCCGACCCGGTCGCGGGCCTCGAGCACGGTGACCCGGTGACCCGCCCGCTGGAGCTGGCGGGCCGCGCTGAGTCCGGCCAGGCCGGCGCCGACAACGATGACGTCTGGGTTGTGGGTCACGGGGTACTCCGGTGTGGCGGCTCTTCAGCGACTCTTCAGCGGCTCAGGATACGGCAACGAACTCGTCCCAGCCGAAGCGCTCGGGGTACTCCTTCCAGGGTCCCTCGCAGGCTTCGTTGTGGCGGCACGCGGCGCAGGGTGGCCCCTTGGCCTTGCCCTGGCTGCGGCGCAGGGCGGTGTAGTCGTCGATGGTCCAGGCGGCGTCGACGATGCGGGTGTCGGGGATGATCCACTCGGCGGCGTGGTGCTCCAGGCCGGGCAGGAAGCACAGGGGGATCCCCTCGGTCATCGCCCGTAGACCGGCCAGGTTGGCGATGGCCAGGGCTTTGTGGACGTAGGGAGCGGTAGCGGAGAGCCGAGGTACAACGTCGTCGAAGTTGTCGGCTGCAGCCCCCAGGGGGTGGACGAAGGCCATCTGGAACTGGTTGACCTTCAGCGCGACGAAGAGCGCCGCCATGCGCGGCAGCAGGCGATGATTGGCCCGGGTGATGACACTGTTGATGAGGACGGGGATGCCCATGGCGCGAGCGTTCTGAACCCCTTTTACGGTCTGCTTGAAGGATCCTCGTGAGCCGGTGAGGGCGTCGTGGGTGGCCGAGTCGGGCCCGTGGATGGCGGGGCTGATCTCAGTGACGCCGGCCGTGATCAGCCGGTCGAGGGCGCGCTGGTTGCTGAGCACCCGGCCGTTGGTCTGGAGCTGGATCACCGAGAAGCCGAGCTGGTGTGCGTAGGCGACCAGCTCGGGCAGGTCCCTGCGGATCGTGACCTCGCCGCCGGTGAGCACGACCTGGTCACAGTGCTGCCGCGCTTCTTTGAGGATGGTCCGCAGTTCAGCCGTGTCCTTGTCCCCGTACTCGGCCCGCTTGGCGGGCCCCTGCACGCAGAACTGACAGTGGTTGTTGCAGGAGAATCCCAGCTTGATGTCGACCCGAGCCGGACGCGCCTGGGGCTGGGCGCTGGCCGTGCTCCGCGTCATGACGGGCAGATCTGGGTGCGTGGCCGCCGCATGGTCCAGCGGCGGAAGATGGGCTCGACATCGGGGTCGGTGTCAAGGCGTTCGAGGAGCAGGCGGGACAGGCCGAGCTGGAGATGGCACTGCGGAGAGCGGGGCCGCTGGCCGAAGAGGTCGCCCTCCAGCCGCCAGACCTGCACCGGACAGACGCCGCAGAAGGGCAGGTTCCAGCAGTCGCTGCACTGGGGCAGGGACTCCAGCAAGGAGGCCACGGCCATGGCCTTGACCGTGGGGTGGTGCTGGGTGTCTGCCATGGTGGTCTGGCCCACTGCCCCCAGGGCGAAGCGGTCGTCCCCCATGGCGGTCAACAGGCGGGCTTCGTCGCAGGGGTAGACGCGACCGTCGTGGTCATAGGCGAGCTGGCCCGTGCCAGCGCCACAGGGCGATCGCAGGTCCACGTAGTTGGGATCGTCGGGGGTGAGCATCTTGCTGAGGATGACCGCGGCGGATCCTTCGATGATCTCGGTGCCAGCCTTGTTGAGCGCGATGAGGTGGTCGAGGAGGAGCGCGTAGCAGGTCAGGAATTCGTCCGTCGTGTAGCCCAGCTTCTTCCAAGCCGAGACCGCGTAGCCGTAGGGGTTGAGCGGCCGCATATGCAGGTTTCGGATCCCCAACGAGACGTAGAGATCGACCACCTCGCGCCACCGCGAGAGGGTCGCCCGTGTTGTCGTGAGCAGGGCGTCGACGTGCCACAGGTTGGGGTCCAGGCCCGCGTCGATGTAGCCCTGGTTGAAGGTGCGCACCCAGTGCATCACGGTGTCGTAGGCGCCGATCTCGCGCTGTGGAAGCCAGCGCCGCTGTGCGTCGTGCAGGTCCTTGGGCCCGTCCAGGCTGGTGCAGAGATGCACGCGCTGGGCCAGCAGCCAGTCGGCGGTCTCCTGGTCCATGGTGGTCATATTGCTGACCAGCGCGAACTCCACGTCCTGGGGCGGGGCGTTGGCGGGCCGAGCGGCCTGCACGCGCCGCGCGTGAGCGACGACTTCTCGGATCACGGGCATGTTGAGGGTGGGCTCGCCGCCCTGGAATTCGAACACGACCGTGGGAGCCGGGGACTGGAGCGCCAGCTCCACCGACTGCCGAGCGGTCGAGAGGTCCATATCGGTGGTCTGATCGCCTTCCGCGGCGTGCGAGGCGTGGCAGTAGCGGCAGGACTGGTTGCAGCGCCGGGTGGTGACGACGATGTGCAGGTGCGGGCCCTGGCCGAGGTATTCCTTCTTGCGCCGGACGCGAGCGGCGATGGCGTCGAGGTCCGATCCCTGGCGCAGGATGCCCA
>JAADFK010000112.1 GCA_013152925.1 Acidobacteriota bacterium
GGAGACTGGTGAGGCGAGACACCTCGTCGTCGAGTCTGCGAAGGCGGTGGGAAGGTGGAGCGACGATTGGCGAGGGCCAGCCCAGGCTGACGTTGCGCCTCGGTCGGTCCGCTCTTCTCGATCCGGCCATCGCGGCGTGATCGGGCAACGGAGGTCTGCTGGCGGCCGGGGGATGGGTGAATGGGGGAACGGGCGTGATGGTGGCATGGGTGGAGGCATTCCGGCTGGGTCGTTGACATTGTGGCTACATGTAGCTACATTTGTTGTATGAGAGCTGTTGGAATCCGCGTGTTGAAGAACCGGCTGAGCGAGTACATCCGTCTGGTGCGCTCGGGTGAGGTGGTGCTGGTCACGGACCGTGACCGGGTGGTGGCGGAGATCCATCCGCCCTCTGCCGGGCGGGCGGGGCGGCTGGCCGATGCCATGCTGGCCGATGCCGTGCGGAAGGGCTGGCTGCGGCCCCGGTTGGAGGCGGGCGTACCACCCTCGGCGCCGGTGGCAAGCTGGGAGGAGCTGGAGCGCGAGCTGGCGGTGGACCGGGGGGACCGGTGATCTACCTGGATACCTCGGTGGCGCTGGCACACCTGCTCGCGGAAGACCGCCGCCCGGATCCGTCTCTCTGGGACGAGGATCTCGTCTCCAGCCGGCTCCTGGAGTACGAGCTGTGGGGGCGGATCAACGCCCGTGGCCTGGCGGACTCTCACGGTTCGCTGATTCCCTCGCTCCTCGAGCGCGTTTCGCTACTGGAGATGGTACCGGAGGTCCTCGGGCGGGCCGTGGAACCGTTCCCGGTGGCCGTGCGGACGCTGGATGCGCTCCACCTGGCCTCGGTGGCGTTTCTCGCCGGGCGGGGGGTGACGGTCAGGGTTGCCACCTTCGATCTCAGGATGCGGGAGGCTCTCGACCGGATGGGCTTTGCGGTGTGGGAGGGGTAGGGTTCCCTTGGTATCGTCCGGGAACGGCCGGGTATCCCAGGAGCTGACGCCCCACGGTTCCTGCTACCCTCTGGCCATGACGAAGAAACGCCGCTGGATGCGACAGGCGGGGAGCTGGGCCAACCTGTCGATCGTGGGGATCCAGTTCCCGGTGGCCATCGCGCTGGGGTTCTTCTGGGGGAAGTGGCTGGACGAGCACCTGGGGACCTGGCCGTGGCTGACGGGGGTGTTCAGCCTGTTCGGCATCATCGCGGGTTTCGTCAACCTGTTCCGGATCACGGCCCAGGCGGAGCGCATGGAGCGGCTGGACGCCGAACGAAGTGCACGGGAGGCCGGGGACGCCGACGGCGTGGACGAGAGGGGGGAAGATGCGGGGCGCTGAGGAGTCGTTCTCGGGGCGCCGCGTCAAGGTCCTGGCAGCGGGGCTGGTGGCCCTCGGAGCGGCTGGCGAGGTTCTCGCCGGAAGGCCGGTTTCCGCCGCTCTGAGCTTGACCGGGGCGGGAGTGGTGGCTATCATCAATTTCCACTGGCTGGAGCAGCTTCTCGGGAGCTTGCTGCAGCCGGGCAGGCCGAGAGTCTCCGGGCCGGTTCTGGTACGGATCATGCTCAAGGCACTGTTGTTGATTGGGTTCTTTGTGGTGTTCCTGCTGGTCCCGCAGATCGACCCGGTCGCGGTGGCATTGGGGTTTACGGCCCTGGTGGCGGCCCTCCTGGTGGAGGGGATCCGCTGGGGGATGAAAGGTGGAGACGAGGCGTAGATGCATCACGAACACTCCTTCCTTTACGAACCGGTCAATCGATTCCTGATCCACCTCTTCGGCCAGCCCAGCGAGCACTACCTCCAGATGATGGGCGCCCAGCACGGTCAGGTCTTCTGGCTCCCCGACCACGTTCTCATGGCCATGCTGGCCGTGGCGGTCATCGGCGGCATCCTGATCCCGCTCAAGCGGAATCTCTCCGTGGAGAATCCCTCGAAGCTCCAGCAGTCGCTGGAGCTGATTCTCTCGGGGACGGCTTCGCTGCTCGACGATGTCATCGGTGCCGGGATGGGCAAGCCGTTCCTCCCCTTCATCGGGGCTCTGGCCGTCTTCATTTTCACCTGCAACATCTTTGGGATGTTCTTCTTCCTGCAACCCGCCACCGCCAATCCCAGCACGACCTTCGCCCTGTCCATCACGGCCTTCATCTTCTACAACGTCGTTGGCGTCAGGAAGCAAGGGTTGTTTCGCTACCTCAAGCACTTCGCCGGGCCGGTGGTCTTCCTGGCCCCGCTCATGGTGCCCATCGAGATCATCTCCCACCTGGCGCGGATCCTGTCCCTGGCGCTGCGTCTCTTCGGGAACATCTTCGGGGAGCACACGGCCACGGGGATCTTCTTCGGGATGTTTCCGTTCATCGTGCCCTGGCCCATGATGGGGCTCGGGATCTTCGGGTCGTTGTTGCAGGCGTTCATTTTCATCATGCTGACGATGGCGTACATTCAGGGCGCCGTCGTTGTCGAAGAACACTAGGACCGAATAACTTTGGAGGAGGATTCTATGAGCCGTCGTCTCGCAACCGTGGCCTTCGCGGCCGTCACCTTCGCCCTGGTCGCCGCTCCCGCCCTGGCCCAGGAGGCTGGAGCCGGACAGGCCGCCGCCAGTGGAAACTGGGCCCAGTTCCTGGGCGCTGCCTTCGCCATCGGCTTTGCCGCCGCCCTCGGCGGTATCGGCCAGGGCCGTGGCATCAGTGCAGCCTGTGAGGCCATGGGCCGGAACCCCGGCGCCGCCGGTCCGATCCGGATCACCATGATCATCGGTCTGGCGCTCATCGAGTCGCTGGTCATCTACTCGCTGATCATCGCCTTCATGATCCTGGCCAAGTAGCTCCGGTCCCGATCGAGTGACAAAGGCCCCGCCGAGTGCGGGGCCTTTGTGCGCGTGGGCGGTCCGGTGGCGGGGTTGGGGACGCGATCGTCTGGGAAGACGTTCAGCCCGGCAAGCGCCCCGTGCCGAGGGCCGGGTCGAGACCTCTTCCGAGCGCGAGCTTCAGTCCGCATGCCGGAAGAGGTTGACAATCATTGGGATACGACGATGCGGGTTGAAATCCGCGCACCATGTTCGGCGTTGCGAGATACGGCACTTCCCAACAACCGGCCGATGGAGGGTTGACAGGGAATGTTGAGTGTCTTACTGTATTAGAGGTATGATACAGGTCCGTTCGGAGCAACGTCATGACTTTTGAGCTTCGCATCGAGCCAGCCGGACCCGTGCCGATCTGGAGGCAGATCGAGGACGGTATCCGGCGTGGGGTCGCCTCGGGCGAGCTGGCGCCCGGGGGCGCCGTTCCGTCGGTGCGGGAGCTCGCCGTGGCGCTCCGCGTCAACCCTGCCACGGTGGCCAAGGCCTACCGCCGCCTGGTGGACTCGGGAATCCTGATGGTCCGGCGGGGGGAGGGAACCTATGTGACAGAGCTGAACGAAAACGAGGTGGCGGTGCTGCGCGACCACGAGCTGCTGCACGCGGCCCGCGGTTTTGCGCATGCGGCGAAGGCCCTCGGTGCCTCCCCGGAGGATGCCGCGGACCTCGTGACCCGGGTCTGGGAGGAGACGCCCGATGCATGAGCGGCGAGGTGATGATGTGGTCGTAGAGGAGCTCCGCTGCAGCTTCGGGCGGCGGATCGTGCTGGATGGGATTTCGCTGGCGGTGCCTGCGGGATCGGTCTTCGCGTTGCTGGGACAAAACGGCGAGGGGAAGACGACCCTGGTGCGCTGTCTGCTGGGTCAGCTGAGGCCCGGGGCGGGCCGGATCTCGGTGCTGGGACGGGACCCCTGGCGCCGGCGGGCCGTGCTGATGGAGGAGGTCGGCGTCGTCCCCGAGACGCCGGACCTCCCACCCTCGCGCCGGGTGGGGGAGATCCTCCGTTTCTGGGCCGGGCTGTACCCGCGGTGGCAGGACGAGGCGGCCGGGGAACGCCTGGAACGCTTCGGCATCGGTCTGAAACGCCGGGTGGCCGAGCTTTCCCGCGGCCACAAGGCGCAGCTGATCTTGGCCCTGGTGTTGGCGGCCGCCCCCCGGCTCCTCGTGTTGGACGATCCGACGCTCGGCCTCGATGTGCTGGCACGGCGGGAGCTCCACGAGGAGCTGATCGGTGAGCTGGCCGAGCGGGGCACGACGGTCTTTCTGACCAGCCACGACCTTGACGGCGTGGAGCGGCTGGCCGACCGCGTGGCCATCCTGGCCGGAGGACGGATCGTCGCCGGTGGCACGACGGAGGAGCTGAAGCGGGAGTGGGGCGACCGCCTGGCACGGCCGGTGTCGCTGGAGGACATCTTCATCGGATTGGTTCGTCCGGGGGAGGCGGCATGAGGGGAGCGTTGCACCTGCTGTGGTTCGAGCTGTCGGAACGCCGCGCGCTCTTCGCGGCTTCCCTGTTCCTGGGATTGTTGGCCCTGACGGCGCCGCTCCTGCCCGTCTACCGGCACTGGAGTGCGGGCGACGTACGCGGCGTCGCAGCGTTCGCCGCGGCGGGAGCATTCCTCCTGTTCGCAGCGGTGGGTGTTGGCTCGGGCATCCTCACCGGTGCGCTGAGCTCCGGGCGCGAAGGGTTCTACCTGGCGCGGCCGGTGGGTACCCTGGCGCTCTGGGTGGGCCGTGTGGGTGCGGCCATGGTCATCAGCCTGCTGGCACCGGCGCTGACCCTGCTCCCGGTGGGAATTGCCGGCGCGTGGCGTGCGGCGGATTCCGTGCGCACGGGTGGCGTCATGCTGCTCCTCTTTGTGCCGGCGTTGATCGGGGGGGGCGCGCTGCTCCGGCTGACGGCCCGGGCGCGCTCCCTGTGGCTGGCGGCCCTGGTGGTGGCGATGGTGCTGGCAGCCGTGGCGCAGCTCCGCCTGGTCGTCGGTCCGGCCATCCGTTTCTGTGGCCTGGCCTCGGGCGGGCTCCGGCTGGCTCCGTTTCTGGCGATCCCCGTCCTGTGGGCGCTGGCGTTGCTCGCGGGCAGCGCGGTGGCGGCCGTTCGGGGACGGATCGATCTCGAGCGCGCTGCGCGATGGGGCGCGGGAACGGCGGTGCTGCTCCTGGCAATCCTGACGAGCCTGCTGGTGGCCGGGTTCTTGTGGGTTTCGGCCGTCACGCCCCATGATCTCGTGGATATCTACGGCCTTCAGAGCGCACCGGCAGGGCCGTGGGTCGTGCTGTCGGGAAGGGCCTCGCGCGGAGGGTTTCAGCCCCGCGTGGACTTCCTGGCCAACGTGCGGAAGGGACGCTGGGAACGCCTCGACAGGCGATGGGGGCCGGTGAGCTTCAGCGGCGACGGACGTTTCCTGGCGTTCGGTGAGGTGGAGCCCGGAGCGGGGCCGCGAGTGAGGATGAACCGCGTCCGGGTGCTCGATCTCTCCGCCGAGGGTACGGACGGCCTGCCCGTAACGGTGCGGACCCTGCCGATGGACCAGACGCCACACAGAGCCGTGCTCTCGCCCCACGGCACCGGGCTCTTGACGATCTTCGGCGATCATTTCACCGTGTGGGATGTGGCCTCGGGCCGTCCCGTGGCCCGGGTGCGGGAGAGCGCGGGGAAGAGCCTCCTGGCCGAGGTGGACGACGACGGCGGTGTCTGGCTGGTCCTGCCCGTTGGTGGTATGGGAGACCGGGGCGCCAGGGTTCTGGAAGTGCGGCACCTGCCGCCGGGCGGGCGGCAGACCGTGGCAGCGTGGCGGGTCGAGGGCCTCGACCCCGGTGTCAGCGTGCTGTACCCGGCGGGAGAGGGTGTAGAGGAGGTGATCGCCCTGTTCGTGCGCGACGCCGGGGAGGGCCGCAGGCTGATGGTTCGTCGGCTCCGTACGGGAGAGGAGCTGTGGTCGGCGGCGCTGGACGATGCCCTGACGCCGGGGGAGGTGCTGCCGCTGAACGCCCGGCAGGTGCTCGTGACGCTCCGCCGCGGGAGGCATGGGCCCGTGGCTGCGGTGGAGCTGGCAACGCCCGGGGGGATCCGCTGGCGCAGGGCGCTGCAAGCGGCCGGCTTTGCCATGGCGACGCCGGGGCCGACGCCGTCCAGGGTCGTGCTGGGCATCAACCGCCATTTGGGACCGGGCCGGTGGAAGCAGCACACCGAGCTCCTCGACCTGGCCACGGGGGAGGGGGTGCTCCTCGGCGACGACATCTATCCTGCGATTCCCTGGTGGTTCTCGTTCAGAGGGTGTCCACCGCGGGCAGGAAGCTGGGGGAGCCGGCTCTTCGTCCGGAACCACCGCGAGCTCGTTCTGCTTGGAAAGGACGGCACGCTCGAGCCCCTTCCCTTCCGCTGAGCGGGCAAACGGACCTGCTGGCCCGGCCCGTGCGGGGTGGGGCGGCCGGGGCCGGCGCTCTGGTTGCGGTCACAAGCCCAGGAAGATGACGGCCAGACCCGACGCGGCGATGACGGCGCCGGCCATGCTGTGGGCCCACCGTTCGAGGGAGCCCAGGGGCAGGCGTCGCAGGCCTTCGGCGCCGGCGAGGACGAGGGCGACCATCAGGGCGATGGTGACGACGCCGAAGACGGAGGCGGTCAGCATCGCCAGCCCCCACCGCCCGCGGGCCGCCGGTACCATGAACAGCGGGATCAGCGGTTCGCAGGGGCCGAGCACGAAAACGATGAACAGGGTCCAGAAGGTGGTCGAGGAGCCGGTGTCCTCCTCCTGATGATGGTGGTGCCGGTGCGCCCCGTGGGTGTGGATGTGGACATGACCACCGTGGGCGTGGATCTCGCCGCCGCTACGGCTGCGGAGCGCCCGGCGAACGCCCCACGCGGTGTAGGCGAGGCCGAAGGCCACGAGCGCCCAGGCGGCGATGCCGCCGCGCAGCCCCTCGAAGCCCTGGAGCCTGGAGAGCGCCACGCCGGTCAGGACGCCGAGCCCGCCAAGGAGGATCGAGCTTCCCACGTGGCCGATGCCGCAGGCGACTGTGATGATGACGGTGCGCGTCCGGCCCCAGCCGCGGGCCCGCGCCAGCATGACGAATGGCAGGTAGTGGTCGGGGCCGAGCACGGTGTGGGCGGCGGCGATACCGATGGCGGCGGCGATCAGATTCCAGGAGAGCATGTCGAAGTTCATCAGCAGATCCTTGGAAGGTTCATTCCCGACGGAAGGTCGAGGGGCCGGAGGATGCCCGAGGCGGTGCGCAGCACAACCGGGGCGGCCTGCGCATCGCGGGTCTCGACAGCGCCGATGCGCGCGGCGCCCCTCCCGCCGGGATGGGTGGACAGAGCGGCGAGGGCGCGGTCCGCATCCTCGGGAGCGACCCACGCGAGGAAGCGGCCCTCGCAGGCGAGGCCGAGAGGATCGAGACCGAGCAGCTCGCAGACCGCCTCGACCTCGGGCCGCACGGGAATGGCGGCCTCGTCGAGCAGCATGCGCAGGCCGCTTCTCCCGGCGGTTTCGTGACAGGTCGTGATGAGGCCTCCCCGGGTGGGATCGTGGAGGGAACGCACCCGGGCCCCGGATTCGAGCAGGCTCTCCACCAGGCTCCCCAACGGCGCACAGTCGGAGATGAGGCTCTGGGACTCGATCCCGTGGCGCGCGGCCATGACCGTGGCGCCGTGGTCTCCCAGGGGGCCGGAAACCAGGATGGCATCCCCCGGCCCGATCCGGTCGTCGCCGAGGCGGCGGCCGGGGGGTACCACGCCGAGACCGGCCGTGACGGCGTAGACGCCGTCCCCGGCGCCGCGCGGGACCACCTTGGTGTCGCCGGCGACGATGGCCACGCCGGCCTCCCGGGCGGCCCCGGCGGCCCCGGCGAGGAGCGTCCCGACGAGATCCCCGGTGGCCCCCTCCTCGAGGATCAGCGCCCAGGTGAGCCACAGGGGCCGCGCCCCGACCATGGCCAGGTCGTTGACGGTGCCGCAGACGGCGAGACGCCCGATATCGCCGCCGGGAAACACTGGCGGCGAGACGACGAAGGCGTCCGTGGTCAACGCCGGTCTCCCGGGCGGCAGCTCCGGCAGCACGGCGCCGTCGGTCATGCCGGCCAGGAATGGGTTGTCGAGCGCCGGCAGGAAGACCTCCCGGACCAGCTCCTGGGTCAGGCGGCCGCCGGCACCGTGGGCGAGGAGGATCTGCTCCGGCAGCTTCCCGCTCATGACGCCCCTCCCAGGGCCCAGCGCTCGTGGCGATGCCAGGCGGCGCAGCTTCCCTCGCTGGAGACCATGCACGCCCCCACCGGCGTCTCCGGAGCACAGGGGCCGCCGAACAGCGGACATTCGGGAGGCGCAATGATCCCCCGCAGCACATCGCCGCACCGGCATCCCGGCGGCTCGACGGGTGCGGGGAGCTCGAGGGGGAAGCGGCCCGCGTCCCGGTGCCGCCACCGTTCCCGCAGGGCCATCCCCGATGCCGGTATGACGCCGAAGCCGCGCCATCCGGCATCGGCCGGCTTGAAGGTGGAGGCCACGAGGCGCTGCGCCGTCCGGTTGCCGCCGGGGGTGACCACCCGGCTGTAGAGGTTGCGGATCCGCGGATCGCCCTCAAGCACCTGGGACAGCAGCTCCTCGATGCCCCGGAGCACGTCGGTGGGGGTGAAGCCGCAGACCACGCCGCCGACGCCGTGCTCCCCGGGGAGGAAACGCCACATGTGCCACCCGGTGATGACGGAGACGTGACCGGGCAGGA
The DNA here is from genome assembly GCA_013152925.1 of Acidobacteriota bacterium. Lineage (GTDB taxonomy): Bacteria > Acidobacteriota > Thermoanaerobaculia > Thermoanaerobaculales > Sulfomarinibacteraceae > JAADFK01. The sequence continues at coordinate 8,557 of JAADFK010000112.1, forward strand.
TGAAGCCGTCGATGCGGAGCTCCGGGTCGTCCACCAGAACGCGCATGGGCGGCGGCATGACCTTGTTCCCGGGGAGCAGGAAGAAGTTGTCGATGCCGCGCCGTTCGGCCTCGGTCAGCGCGGCGGCGATGGGCGGCGTCGTGGTCTCGAAGCCCACGGCCAGGAAGACGACGCTTTTTCCCGGGTGGGCGGCGGCCAGCTCCACGGCATCGCGCGGCGAGTACACCACCTGCACCCGGGCCCCCTGGGCACGAGCGATCTCGAGGCTGACGGTGCTCGAGGGGACGCGCAGGAGGTCGCCGAAGGTGGCCACGACGGTACCGGGACGGTGGGCGAGGGCGATGGCGCGATCAAGGTAGTCGACGGGCGTGACGCAGACGGGACAGCCCGGGCCGGAAACCAGGCGCACGGAACCGGGCACGATCTCGCGAACGCCGGTGCGGGCGATGGCATGGGTGTGGGTGCCGCAGACCTCCATGAAGGTGACCGGGCGATCGAGGCGCTCGGCGGCGGCGGCGACCCGCCGCGCCAGGGCCGCCACGGCCCGCGGCTGGGCGTACGGCCCTCCGGAGGGCCTCACATGACCTCCGTCTTTTCCATGTACTCGCGGAGGAGCGCCAGGGTCTCGCGCGCCTCGTCCTCGTCGATCCGCTGGATCGCATACCCGGTGTGGACCAGCACGAACTCGCCCACCTCCGCGTCGGGAAGGAGCATGAGGGAGATCTGCCGCCGTACGCCGTCGATCTCGACGACTCCCTCCAGCTCGCCCCGTTCGATCAAGCGCATGGGAATGGCCAGGCACACACGAGCCTCCTTTCAGCAGGCAGGGTCAGGCATCCTCCGGAAGCTCCGCCCGGCGCGGGTCGAGCCCCCGTGCCGACATTGCTGCGGCGATGACGGCCTGTCCGTAGGAGAGGCCTCCGTCGCCCGGCGGAACGGCGTGCGCACCGAGCACGTCGAAGCCGGCCCCTCGAAGGCGCCGGCCAAGGCCCCGCGCCAGCAACCGGTTGATCATCGCGCCGCCGCCGAGTGCAACCGTGGACAGGCCCGGCGGTGCGACGCGGGTGGTGAGGTCGGCGGCGAGCGAGACGAAGGTCTCGTGGAATCCGGCGGCGACGCCGGCGGGATCCTCCCCCCGCGCCAGCCTGACGGCCGCTGCCGCGAGCAGCCTGGAGCTCGGGATGCGGGGGAGCTTCCCGGCGGTGTCGAGGGCAAGCTCGGGCCACGCCGGACCGGGAGGTGACGCGGCCGCAAGGCTCTCCAGGCGGACCGCGGCCTCGCCTTCCCAGGAGTTGACGGCTGTCAGACCGAGCAGCGCACCCATGGCCTCGAAGACCCGGCCGGCCCCGCTTGCCAGCGGCCAGCGCCCGGAGTCCGTGAGCCGCGCGACGTCCATGAGCCGCTCGGGCGCGACCTGTCCGGCCAGCGGGAGCCGCCGAAGGAGCTCCTTCTCTCCGGCGATGGCGAGCGCCGCGGCCGCGACGCGCCACGGCTCCCGCACCGCCGCCTCGCCGCCCACCAGGGGAAGGGGCTCGAGGCCGGCAAGCCGGCGCCAGCGGAGATCGCCCGGGATGAGCAGCCATTCGCCGCCCCAGGCCGTTCCATCGGGACCCCAACCGGTTCCGTCGAGGCAGACGGCGAGGGCCGTTTCCCCGGGTCCGGGGAAGCCCCGGTTCTCGGCCATGACGGCGGCGGCGTGAGCGAGGTGGTGTTGCACGCGGAGCACGTCGCCGCCCCGGGTGCGGGCCAGCTCCTGAGCCAGCCGGCCGCTGGGGTAGTCGGGATGGCTGTCACAGGTGATGGCGCGAGGTGCGACCTCGAGGAGCGCCTCCAGACCCTCGACGACCGTACGCAGGAAGGAGCGGGCGCTCTCGGAGCCCAGGTCCCCCACGTGCTGTGACGGAAAGGCCTGGCCATCCACGGCCAGGCAGGCCGTGGTCTGGAGGTGTCCCCCCAGGGCCAGCACCGGTTCCGGAACGGCCTGGGGCAGCGGCAGCGGCTCCGGCACCCAGCCGCGCGCCCGCCGGACCATGACGGGACCTGTCGCCGAGGTCCGGAGAACCGAATCGTCCACCGGACGGACGATGTCGCGGTCGTGGAGAAGGAAGCGGTCGGCGAGGCCGCGGAGCCGTTCCAGGGCCTCGCGATTGCCATGGCAGATGGGTTCCTCCGAGCGGTTGCCGGAGGTCATCACCAGCGGTGGGAAGTCCGCACCGCGGAGCAGCTCCACGTGGAGCGGCGTGGTGGGGAGCATGACGCCGAGATCCCCGAGGCCGGGCGCGACGAGCTCGCTGACGGGGGCATCCCTTCGTGCGGGTGCCAGGAGAACGGGGGCCCTGGGCGAGCTCAGGAGCTGCTCGTCCGCGGCGTCGAGATGGACCAGCCGCCGTGCCTGCTTCAGGCACGAGACCATGATCGCCAACGGCTTGGTGGGCCGGCGTTTGCGCTCGCGGAGGCGGTGCACGGCACCGTCCTCGTCGGCCCGGCAGGCGAGCTGGAAGCCGCCCAGCCCCTTGACGGCCACCACGGCGCCGTCGAGGAGAGCCTGCCTGGCGCCGGAGATCGCGTCCGGCCCGCGTGTGATCTCCAGCCCCCGCCCATCGGTGAGCCACAGCTTCGGCCCGCAGGCGGCACAGCACACGGGCTCCGCGTGGAAACGGCGGTCAGCGGGGTCGGTGTACTCGCCACGGCAGGCGTCGCACATGGGGAAGCAGGACATGGAGGTGCGTTCGCGGTCGTAGGGGAGCCTCGTGACCAGGGTGAACCGGGGGCCGCAACCGGTGCAGGTTGTGAAGGGGTACCGGTACCTTCTGCCGGATGGGTCGTCCATGTCCCGGCGGCAGGCGGCGCAGAGGGCCGCGTCGGGAGGCACGAGGGCGCCGGCCCGGAGGCCCGCCAGGGAGCCCCGGACCTGAAACTCCTCCTCTCCCAGCAGGTTCTCCTCCTCGAGCTCCACCGCGTGGAGGCTCGCCAGTGGAGGCAGGGCGGCGGGGAGCGTTTCGACGAAGCGTTCCACCACCGGCGCGGGGCCCTCCACCACCACCGTGGCGCCGGCGGGATTGTTGGCGACCCAGCCGCCGAGGCCGAGGGAGGTGGCCAGGCGGTGGACCGTTGGGCGGAACCCCACCCCCTGCACCGTGCCCCGGCACTGGATCCGGACCCGGCGGGAGGCCGCGCTGGCTGTCATGCGGTGGCGGCGCCCTTGGCGCGAAGCCGCTCCGTCAGCAGGGAGCACCAGCGGTCGATGCCTTCCCCGGTTGTCGCCGAGGTGCGGACGATGCGGGCGCTGGGATTGAGGGTTCGAACCTGCTCCTCCACGGCGGGGAGGTCGAAGGCGACGTGTGCGAGAAGGTCGATCTTGGTCACGACCGTCACTTCGGCCCTGGAGAAGATGGCGGGGTACTTGAAGGGCTTGTCGTCGCCCTCGGTGACCGACAGGAGGGCGACCTTGAAGTCCTCACCCAGGTCGTAGGAGGTCGGACAGATCAGGTTGCCGACGTTCTCGATGAACAGGATGTCGAGATCGGTGAACCCAGCTTCCTCGAGCCCGGTGACGATCTGCCGGGCGTCGAGGTGGCAGGCGCCTCCCGTCAGGATCTGGTGGGCGGGCGCCCCCGCGGCCCGGATCCGTTCGGCGTCGCGCTGGGTGGCCACGTCGCCCTCGAGCACGGCGCATCTGAGGCCGGGATCCAGGCGCCGCACCGTGGCCTCGAGCAGCGAGGTCTTGCCGGAACCGGGCGACGAGATCAGGTTGACCACCAGGGTTCCGGCTGCGGCGAAGCGCTCGCGCAGGCTGCCGGCGCGCTCATCGTTGGCGGCAAGCGCGCGCTTTCTCACGCTGATGACCCGTTTCATGTTGTTTCCTCCGGTACGAATATGACCTGCTCGACGTCGAGCTCCGTGCCACCGTTGATGCTCAGCGGGTTGCCGCAGTCCGGACAGAGGCGCAGCCAGGAGCCGTCGCTCCGGTCCTTGGCCTCGCCGCAGGCCGGACAGTGCTGGTCGGCGGGGCACCAGCGGATGGAGAGCGTGGCGCCGGCGTCGGGCCCGCCGGCCACGACGGCCTCCCAGGCGAAGCGCAGCAACTCGGGCTCGACGGCGGACAGCTCCCCTATGGAAACCGTGACGGTCTCCAGGCGGCCGGAACCGTGGTCGCGAACGGCGTCCCGTGCGGCCCGGTAGATCTCCACGGCGATCCCCATCTCATGCACGGTGGTGGTGCCTCGAACCCTGGTCCGGAGCCATTGGCCGCTCACATGGCGACCGGCGGTGCGGCGGCGTACACCAGCCGGTCGAGGGCGCTCCGCGCCGCGGCAAGAGCGGCGGGAAGGGCGTTGTGGACATCGGGGGAAAGCTCGAGGCCGGTCCTCACGACCGCCGGCTCGACGCCGACGACGCAGACGTGCGGGGGCAGTGTCCCGATCAGGCGGGCGGCGTTGAGCAGATCGTCCGTGTTGCCGCCGTGGGGGGCAGGCACGGGCCCGGACCCGCCGACCGGCGGGTCGTCGAGCACGTGCACCGTGCCGGGAGCCTCGCCCCGGGCCACCGCGTCGAGCACGAGGAGGCACCGCCGCCCCTCCAGGCGGGGCAGCAGGGCCAGCCCCTGCGTGCCGCCGTCGAGGAGCTCGACACTCTCGTCCTTCACGCCGGAATCGGCCAGCAGCCTGAGGAGCTCGAGCCCGACGCCGTCGTCGCGGAGCAGGAGGTTACCCACGCCCAGGACCAGCACGGGCGCCGGGCCGGATTCAGGAGATCCAGTTGTCACAGTCGATATCGCCCTCCTGGTAGAACTTTACGCCAGAGATCATCGAGGTCACCAGCCCGTTCTTGTACTGCTGGCCGTCGTAGAACACGATGTACACGTGGACGATGGAAAAGGTGATGAACACCCAGGCGAAGAGGTAATGCCACATACGGACCTGGAACGAGCCGCCGGCCAGGGGGATCACCCAGCCGGCGATGCCGCTCCAGAACCCGCCGGGGTTGGACTCGGAGTACATGGCGAGGCCGGTGAGGATCTGGGCCCACCCCAGGAAGATGACGAAAAGCGTGTAGACGAGGCCGCCGAGGGCGTTGTGCCCGAGGTGGACGTGGCCGCGGCGGAGCGCCAGGTAGTCGCCGGCCTGCCGGAACAGGTCCCGCCACCAGGAGGCCTTCCACACGAAGGGGAAGCCGGAGCGGGCGTAAGGGTTTCCCATCCAGAACCAGTAGATCCTCCACAGGAAGTTGACGATGAAGATGAAGGCGAAGGTGTAGTGGACCTGAAGAACCCGCCCCATGACGAAGTTGCCGTAGGCCTCGCCGGTGGGGGAGAGGATCGGGTTGGCGATGTACAGCCCGGTGGCGAAGAGGACGAGGATGCAGATGGCGTTCACCCAGTGAAAGGCCCGGATGGGCCACTGCCACACGTACTTACGCCGGAAGTACCGGTGTGGTTGCGCCGCAACGTCGCTCGGATCGAAGCGTTCGACACGTGTTGCCATGACTCCCTCCTAGCGCACCACGACCTCGGCCAGCTTCTCCCCGTTCTCTCCGAAGACGTGGGAGGCGCAGGCCAGGCAGGGGTCGAATGAGTGGATCGTTCGCAGGATCTCCACGGGACGCTTGGGATCGGCCATGGGCGTACCGATGAGAGCGGACTCGTACGCCCCGTGCTGCCCCTTGGCATCGCGGGGTGAGGCGTTCCAGGTGGAGGGAACCACCGCCTGGTAGTTGGCGATCTTGCCGTCCTTGATGTGGACCCAGTGCCCCAGCGCCCCCCGCGGCGCCTCGGTGAAACCGAAACCCTTGGTCTCGGCGGGCCAGGTCTCGGGCTCCCACAACGAGGTGTCCGCAACCTGCTGGTCTCCGTTCTTGATGTTGGTCATCAGGCGGTCCAGCTCGTTCATCAGCCAGTGTACGGCGAGCCTCGTTTCGAGGCCGCGGGCCGCCGTCCGGCCCAACGTGGAGAACAGCGCGGTGGCCGGCACGTTGAGACGTCCCAGGGCTTCCGTGACCACCTCCTTGAAGTCGTCGCGGCCGCTGGCGAAGCCGACGAGCATCCGTGCCAGCGGTCCGACCTCCATGGAATGGCCGCGCCAGCGCGGCGTCTTGAGCCATGTGTAGGCATCGTTCTCATCGAGGTGCTCGTAGGGCGGCTTGGGGCCGGTGTAGCTCGGCTCGGTGATGCCGTCCCAGGGGTGCAGCTCCTCGGTCCCCTTGGGGTAGCGGTACCAGGAGTGGGCGATCTGCTCGCGGATCTGCTCCGGGTCGGTGGGATCGACGGGAAGCACCTCGCCCAGGTTCTTGTCGAGGATGACCCCGCGGGGGAAGAGAAAGGTCGATGGGTCGCCGACGGATTTCTGCGGCACATCGCCGTAGGCCATGTAGTTACCGACGCCGCCACCGATGGTGGTCCATTCGGGATAGAAGCTCGCCACGGCCATGAGGTCCGGGATATACAGGTGCTCGACGATCTCCTGGGCCCGCTGCGCGAGGCCGCGCACGTAGTTCAGGCGCTCGATGTTGATGGCGTTGTCGCTCTGCATGTCGATGGCGGAGGCCATGCCGCCGACCAGGTAGTTGGGGTGGGGGTTCTTGCCGCCGAAGATGGTGTGGATCTTGATGATCTCCTTCTGCCAGACGAGGGCCTCGAGGTAGTGGGCCACGGCCATGAGGTTGGCCTCGGGCGGGAGCTTGTAGGCCGGGTGCCCCCAGTAGGCATTGGCGAAGATGCCCAGCTGGCCGGAGGCGACGAAGCGCTGCAGGGTTCCCAGCACATCGCTGAAATAGCCGGGCGAGGCCTTGGGCCAGTGCGGCGAGACCTTCTGCGCCAGCGCCGCCGTGGCGGCGGGGTCGGCCTTGAGCGCGGACACCACGTCCACCCAGTCGAGGGCGTGCAGGTGGTAGAAATGGATCACATGGTCCTGCACCATCTGGGTGAGGAACATGATGTTGCGGATGATGTCGGCGTTGGGCGGGACGGTGATACCCACGGCGTTTTCGACGGCGCGCACCGAGGCCAGCGCGTGCACCGTCGTGCAGACGCCGCAAATGCGCTCGCAGAACGCCCACGCCGAGCGGGGGTCACGCCCCTGGAGAATCACCTCGATGCCTCTCCACATGGTTCCGCTGGACATGGCGTCGCGGATGACGCCGTGTCCGTCCAGCATGGCTTCCACACGCAGGTGGCCCTCGATGCGGGTCACCGGGTCGACGACGACTCGTTGTGCTGTCATGGCGTCCTCCTAGTCCTTGCCGTCCTCGACGTTCTCAGTCTTGGATCCGATGCCGCGCTTGATCATGAACGATGTGAAGTGGGCCGCGACGCCGACCCCGGCGGCCACCGCCAGCGTCTTGCCGATCAGCTCCGGGGTCGCCTCGATGCCCGGCACCGGGATCGAGGTCAAACGGTCGTAGAACGACGAGTTGTCCCAGAATCCGGCCTCGCTGCAACCGAGGCAGCCGTGGCCGCTCTGGATGGGGTAGGAGACGCCGTTGTTCCACTTGAAGGTCGGGCAGGAGTTGTAGGTCGTCGGGCCGCGGCAGCCCATCTTGTACAGACACCACCCCTTCTTGGCCCCGTCGTCGTCCCACGTCTCCACGAACTGACCGGCATCGAAGTAGGCCCTGCGGTAGCACTTGTCGTGGATGCGCTTTCCGTAGAACATCTTCGGCCGCCCGAAACGGTCGAGCTCGGGAAGACGGCCGAAGGTCAGAACATAGGTGAGAACCCCCGTCATCACCTCGGCGATCGGCGGGCAGCCGGGCACGTTGATCACGGCCTTGCCGCTGATCAGGTCCTTGACGGGTTTGGCCCCGGTGGGGTTGGGGTGGGCCGCCTGGACACAGCCGTTGGAGGCGCAGGACCCCCAGGCCACCACGAACTTGGCCTTGGCCGCGGTTTCCTGCAGGATGTCCAGGAAGGTTCGGCCGCCCACCGTGCAGTAGACGCCGCCGTCGCGGGTGGGGGCGTTCCCCTCAACCGCGAGGACATACTCGCCGGGGTGATCGCGCACCAGGGCCTCGCGGATCTCCTCCGCCTGGCGGCCGGCGGCGGCCTGGAGGGTATCGTCATAGTCGAGCGAGATCATGTTGAAGATGATGTCCTGGGTGATGGGGTGGGAGGAGCGGATGAACGACTCCGAGCAGCAGGTGCATTCGAGTCCGTGCAGCCAGATTACCGGGATCCTGGGCTTGTTCTCCAGCGCCTCCACCACCCTGGGCACCATGGTGGCGTCGAGCCCCATGGCGGCCGCGGTTGCCGTGCAGAATCGCAGGAACGTGCGCCGGTCGACGCCGTGTTCCCGCAGCACGTCGTAGGTTGACATGCCGGGCTTGAGTGACACGATGAACCCCCTCCCACCTTGTTCCGGTCACCGCCATGGGCTCAGGATCCGCCCCATTCGGCGATGCCGGGGCTTGCCACGATTCGGCCATGGACCGGGTCGCCGCCCCGCTGACGGCTCGACCAGCCAATACGTGACGCCATCTCCTCGTTCCTTCCCGGTCCCCCGGCGCCGGCAAACCGGCCGGCCGGCACCGCTTTTCTCTTGAGCTCTGGTAGAAATGCTAATACGAGCAATCATTCGAGTCAAGGTGTCAGGTTGGGCAAGATTCATGCGATTATGTCGCAAATAGCACGGGGCAGCTTCCCTCAGGGAAGAGAGAAGCGGGGCGTGCGAGTCGGGGACGCTGGGCCGCCACGAGACAGTGGCGGCAGGAAGCTCCGCTGCCAGCCCGCACGCCGGGGCGAGACGGCCCTCATCGTGGGGTGAGGCCGGCTTCAACTTCCTTCCATCATCCCGTACCCACGGCGTATCCGAACAGCGCAACGCTCCCCGGGGTGGACGAGAGGGGAATCGGGGCCGTGTTCTCCGGGCGGGCCGGCAGGGCTCTCGTGTGGCACCCTCCGTTGCGACAGTGGCGCGGGAGCGAACAGATAACGAGATTCGATCTTGACAAATTCCGGAAAGGAATGTATTGTTTTCATAGATAGGGAGGTCAGTGATGTCGGCGACTGTTGGACCAACGATGTGGAACTTCGAATCGGGGGAGCTTCCCTACCGCGATCAGCTGTACAAGAGCGCCTTGCGGCTGACCCGTTCCGTTCAGGACGCCGAGGATCTGTTGCAGGAGACCTACCTCAAGGCCTTCAAGTACTACCAGCGTTTCTCCGAGGGTACGAACTTCAAGGCGTGGCTCTTCAAGATCATGAAGAACACCTTCATCAACAACTACCGGAGGAAGAAGCTCGCGCCGGCCCAGGTGGATTTCGATGACGTGCAGGAGGGGCTGAACGAGGAGTTCTCCGATCGTCTCGGCGAGGGGATGGCCGATCCAGAGACCGAGCTGATGACGGACGAGCTGGATGCCGAGGTGGGGAAGGCGTTGAAGTCGTTGCCCCATGACTACAAGGTGGTGGTGGTTCTTTCCGATATCCAGGGCTATGCGTACAAGGAGATTGCTGAGATCCTGGCGGTACCGGTGGGGACCGTCATGTCCCGGCTCTATCGTGGCCGGCGAATGCTGGAACGGGCCCTGTTGAGCTACGGCGTTCGATACAACTATCTCCACGGAGCTCCTGAGAAGCTCCGTGATCAGAGCATCGATCCCGGCGAGCTGTTTCGGAGGACGAGCGGCATAGGGAGCCGGGAGAGCACCGCCGCCTGAAGCGCGGACAACGGCGCGCCGCAGAACGACAAACCGCTGCAGGCAGATCGCCCAGCGGCGGTTTTTCCGTGGTGTCGCGCTGTCAGAATGGAGCGCAACCGCGGCCAGGACCCGAGCACGGGCCGGCTGCGGCCGGCAAGAAGCTTCTCGCCCGTTTTCATCGAGACCGCCGGATGGCTCCTCCGCTGCACCGCAGAGCCCGCGCCCGGGCAATTCCGTCCTCTCCCCGGCCTCAGGGCTCCTGACGCCTGTCTTTCTCCCGGCGTCCCCTCCTTTCCCAAGTTCCACGTGACCCAATGGGCCGGGACCGGGTACCATGGTCCACCGGAGGTGATCGTGCGAGATTCTCAGCCGATCCGGTCTCTGGTTGTGGTCGGAGGACAGTGGGGTGACGAGGGGAAGGGGAAAGTGGTGGACCTCCTGGCGGGGGGGTTCGAGGCCGTTGTCCGCTACAACGGTGGTCACAATGCCGGCCACACGGTCAAGTTCGCCGACCAGCACTTCGCCCTGCACCTGGTGCCCTCGGGGATCGTCCACGAGGGGGCACGCTGTTACATGGGCGCCAGCATGGTGGTCGACCCGGGCGCCCTCGTCCGGGAGATCGAGGGACTGGAGGCCAAGGGCGTCCACGTGGATGGGCGGCTGACCCTCTCCCCACGGGCCACCCTGATCCTCCCAACCCATCAGGCCATGGACCGTGCCCGGGAACGTGCGCGGGGAGGGGAGAGCATCGGCACGACCGGCCGTGGCATCGGGCCGGCGTACCAGGACCTGGCGCAGCGGCGTGCGCTGCGAGCTCACCTTCTGACCGAACCGGAGCGCCTGGCGGACGAAGGGCGGCGGTTGATGAAAGCCCACAACCGGGAGCTCGAGGCCCTCCACGGCGCGGAGCCTGAAGACCTCGATGCGGCCTGTGCTCTTCTGGAAGGCGCTGCGCGCCGTCTCGCACCACTGGTGGGCGACGTGGGGGGTCCGCTGGAAGCTCACCTTGATCGCGGCGACCACGTGCTCTTCGAGGGGGCGCAGGGGATCATGCTGGATCTCTTCCACGGTACCTACCCATACGTGACCTCCTCATCGTGCCTCCCGGGAGCCGCCGCGGTTTCCTGCGGCATCTCGCCGCGGGAGCTGGGACCGGTGCTCGGGGTCATGAAGGCCTACGTCACACGGGTGGGGGGAGGCCCCTTCCCCACCGAGCTCGAGGACGCCGCCGGAGACGCGCTCCGGAAGCGCGGCAACGAGTTCGGAACGACGACGGGGCGACCGCGGCGCTGCGGCTGGTTCGACGGGGTGGCGGCCCGCTTCGCCGTTCGGACCGCCGGCCTGGACGCGGTGGCGCTGATGAAGCTGGACGTTCTCGACGAGCTGGAAGAGATCCGGGTCGCCGTCGCCTACGAGTTGCCGGGAGGTGAGAGGCTCGAAGCTCCGCCCGCCGATGCGAGCGTGCTTGAGAACGTTCATCCCGTGTTTGAGACGCTGCCCGGGTGGATGAGGTCCACGCGGGCGGTCACACGCGAGAATGACCTTCCCGAGGCTGCGCGGTCCTACATCGGCTTCCTGGAACGGCTCCTCGGCGTGCCCGTCGTCCTCGTCTCCACGGGGCCGCGCCGGGAGGAGACACTCTTCATGGGGAGCGGCCCGGTGGCCGATCGGGTCCGCTCGGCCGCCGGGAGCGCGGCTGGTTCCGGACCCTGAGCCGGCCGGCGCCCCCGGACCTGAGGTTGTTGCGCTCTCTTGAACGTTCGTGAGAGCAGGAGATCCGGTGACGCGGATGAACGTCTCATCCCAAGGTGCGAGCTCGATGCACGCCGTGACGGCGCCGCCCCGGAGCGCGGACTTCAGTCCGCAGAGGGCGGTATTCGTTTTCATCTCGGTGTGGCTCAACAGGATGCGGGCTGAAGCCCGCGCTCGATGCTGGACACCCCAACAGGGCACAGCGCAACAACCTCGACGTGAGGGCACCTTGAAACCACGAGCGACTCCGGGTACTCTGAGCCGGCGCGGGCCGTTAGCTCAGGTGGTAGAGCACCGGACTTTTAATCCGATGGTCGCAGGTTCGAGTCCTGCACGGCCCACTGTACCCCGCGTCTCTCTGCGGGTTTCTGCTTCGACCCCGGATACACCCGTCATTGCGGCGTTTCTCACGGCGGCGGCGCCTGCGGCGTACGGACGTACGCCTCGGCGGCGCCTTGATCGAAACGCCACACTGACGGGCGTCTCCGGGGTCTCGCGACGAAACCCGCAGAGAGACGTGGGGTTGAGAGAACGAAGCGGCGCATCTGATATGGAAGTTGGCCGGAGAGGGGTCGGTTCAGGCGGGCGCGATGAGATGTGCAAGGGATGGAACGGGGTGTCGGGGGGATTTTCGGCGGTCGGGATGGGCAGGTCATTGCGGCGTTTCTCAGGGCGGCGACGCCTGCGGCGTACCCGGGGCCCGGGCCGGCCGCGGATCTTCTGCTGCAACGAACGGTGAACCGCATCTGGCGGTGCTTTCTCGATGGGGTCGCTCGATGTGCCTTCCAGGCACGCCTTCACTCTCCCATCTTGCGAGAGCGCCACCAGCTACGGCCCACCGTTCGTTTCGCGACGAAGCTCCGCGGCCGGCCCGGGCCGCTGGCCTCGGCGGCGCCTTGATCGAAACGTCACACGAGCTCGGATGAGCCCGCGTCGTGGAGCTCGGCATCTGTTGGAGGTGTCGTCACCGAGGTCACGGGCAATGTGACGGAGCGTCAGGCGTTCAGCGGAGCGCCGCTCTCCAGAGCGGCATCGTCCGTCGGGGGAGGGGATGATGAGCTCGGTGGGCGTGGGGCGACCGGTGGCTTCTCCCGGCGCGCCTCGGACGGTTCGTTGGTCCCTGGAAGGACCGGTGCGCCGCATCGCGGAGGGTGGGGGAGGAGCTCGTCGGGGTGGTGGTGCGGCGCGGTGGCATGTGATAGATTTCACGTGGCGGCCACGCCGCCCATTCCATCACAAGGAGCGGTCATGGCACGAGTCGAACCCTTCCGAGCTTTCCGGCCGGCGCCCGAGTTGGCGGAGCGGGTCGCCAGCCCCCCCTACGACGTGCTGTCCAGCGAGGAGGCACGCAGGATGGCGGCGGACAACCCCCTGTCCTTCCTGCACGTGGTCAAGCCCGAGATCGATCTGCCTCCGGGGACGGATCTCTACGCCCCGGAGGTGTACGCCAAGGGGGCCGAGAATCTCCGGCGTCTGATCGGCGAGGGGGCCCTGGTCCGCGAGGATCACCCCGCCTACTACCTGTACCGCCAGCGCATGGGGGACCATGTCCAGACCGGTCTGGTGGCCGGCGCCAGCGTGGACGAGTACGAGGCGGACCTCATCAAGAAGCATGAGCATACCCGGCGGGCCAAGGAAGACGACCGGACGCGGCACATCGAGACCCTCAACGCCAACACGGGTCCCGTCTTCCTGGCCTACAAGGCCCGTCCCGAGATCGATGCCCTGGTGGAGCGGCTGACGGCCGCCACGCCCACCTACGATTTCACGGCCCCCGACGGTATCGCTCACACCCTGTGGGTGGTCGACGCCCCGGCCGACGTCGCCGCTCTCAAGAAGGCGTTCGCGGCGGTCCCCGAGATGTACGTGGCCGACGGTCACCACCGATCGGCGGCCGCGGTCCGCGTGCGGGCGGCACGGCGTGCGGCCAACCCCCACCACACGGGGGAGGAACCGTACAACTTTTTCCTCTCGGTGATCTTTCCCCACGATCAGCTGCTGATCCTGGACTACAACCGCGTGGTGCGCGACCTCGCGGGAAAGAGCCCGGAAGCTTTCCTCGAGGAGATCTCGGCTTGCTTCGAGATCGAGCCGGCGGACGATCCCAAGCCGGAGCACGTCCACGAGTACGGCATGTACCTGGGCGGGAGGTGGTACCGCCTGAAGGCGCGGCCGGGCACCTACCCGGAGGATGACCCCGTTCGTGCCCTGGATGTTGCGATCCTGCAGGAGAACCTGCTGGCGCCCGTTCTCGGCGTCGGCGATCCGCGCAGCGACGAGCGGATCGGCTTCGTCGGTGGCATCCGGGGGCGAGCTGGAACGCCTGGTCGATACGGGGGACTGGGCCGTGGCCTTCGCCCTCCACCCGACCACCATCGAACAACTGTTCTCGGTGGCGGACGCCGGCCGCGTCATGCCACCGAAATCGACCTGGTTCGAGCCCAAGCTGCGCTCCGGGCTCATCGTCAGGCCACTCTCTGACTGAGAAACACGGGAGGTTGCCATGAAGATCCTGATTTCCGACGCATTCGATCCTTCGCTTCCGGCCAGACTCGAGCGGTTCGGCGAGGTGACCGACGACAGGGACCGCCTCCCCGAGGTGGATGTGGTCCTGGTGCGCTCCAAGACCAAGTGTACCCGGGAGTACATCGACAACGCGAAGAACCTCAAGCTGATCATCCGCGGAGGCGTGGGGCTGGACAACATCGACGTGGAGTACGCCCGTTCCAAGGGAATCCGGGTGTACAACACGGCCTCGGCGTCGTCCATCGCCGTGGCCGAGATGGCCTTCGCCCTGATGCTCTCGGTGCCCACGCGCCTGATCGAAGCCCACAACTCCATGAAGGAGGGCCGGTGGGCCAAGAAGGAGCTCAAGCGCACGGAGCTCAACGGCAAGACCCTCGGCCTGATCGGTGCCGGCAATATCGGTACCGAGGTGGCCCGGCGGGCCGTGGCCTTCGGCATGACGGTGCTCGCCTTCGATCCCCTGATCAAGAACCACGAGATCGTCGAGCTCGTGGAGCTTGCCGAGCTCTACGAGCGTGCGGACTACATCTCCCTCCACGTCCCCCTGCTGGAGTCGACGCGGGGGATGATCAACGGTGACTCGATCGCCTCCATGAAGGACGGCGTCGTCATCGTCAACACCGCTCGCGGAGGATGCGTGGAGGAGGAGGACATGGCCGAGGCCCTTCGCTCGGGCAAGGTGCGGGCCTACGCCACGGATGTCTGGCTTTCCGATCCCCCGGACCCCTCCAGTCCGCTCCTCTCGGCGCCCAACGTGGTCATGACACCGCACATCGGGGCCTCGAGCAGGGAGAACATGCTGCGGATCGGTGACGTGGTGGTGGAGATTCTCGAAGACTTCAAGGACCAGATCTGAAGGAGGTCGCACGATGAGCAAGATATGGAACTTCTATGCGGGGCCGGCCACGCTTCCCGCGGCCGCCATCCGCCGCGCCCACGAGGAGCTGATCGACTGGGAAGGGACGGGGATGTCCGTCATGGAGATCTCCCACCGCTCCAAGGAGTACGACGCGCTGCACCACGAGGCCATGAGCCTGGTGGGCCGTCTCCTTGGCCTCGACGACGATCACCAGGTCCTCTTTCTCCAGGGCGGCGCCTCCCTGCAGTTCGCCATGCTGCCCATGAACTTCATCCCCCCCGGTGGCTCGGCCGACTACGTGCTGACGGGTGCCTGGTCGGACAAGGCCATCAAGGAGGCGCGGATCGTCGCGAAGGCCCGGGCGGCCTGGAGCGGCGAGGAGGGAAGCTACACCAGGATTCCCGCCGCCACTGAGCTGGACCTCGATCCCGGCGCGGCCTACGTTCACCTGACCAGCAACAACACCATCCGTGGCACCCAGTGGTTCGATTTTCCCGACACGGGCGACGTGCCCCTGGTGGCCGACATGTCATCGGACTTCCTCTGGAGGCCCTTCGACGCCAACCGCTTCTCCCTGATCTACGCCGGCGCCCAGAAGAACGTTGGCCCGGCCGGCGTCACGGTGGTCGTCATCCGCACGTCGTGGCTGGAGAGCGCCAATGGCGACCTGCCAACCCTGCTGAAGTACGCCACCCACGCGGCCAAGGACTCCCTGTACAACACGCCGCCGGCCTTCGCCATCTACATGGTCCGCAACGTGCTGGCCTGGATCGAGGCCAACGGCGGCCTCGCGGCCATGGAGCGCCGGAACCGGGGCAAGGCCGACCGCCTCTACGGCGTCATCGATGCCCACCCGGACTTCTACCGTTGCCCGGTGGACAAGGGGAGCCGGTCCCTCATGAACGTCGTGTTCCGCCTTCCCTCGGAGGAGCTGGAGGCGAAGCTCGTCGCAGAGGCCAAGGACGCGGGCATGGTCGGCCTCAAGGGCCACCGGTCCGTTGGCGGCTGCCGTGCCTCCATCTACAACGCCATGGAGCCGGAGGGCGTCGAGGCCCTGGCGTCCTTCATGGAGGAGTTCGCCCGCACCAACGGCTGAGCGAGGCCACCGAAGGAATCCCGGCGCCGGCCCCTGTGGCCGGCGTTCTTCGTCGAGGGGCGGGGCGGAGACGAGAGAAATGCCGCGGATGCGCGGATTGAAACAGGGGGAAACGCCGGACACGCCGGCGGCGGTGTCGTGGCGGGAGACTTCCACCTGGCGAATCGAAGCTCGCAGGGCCTGGAGAGAACTTTGCCCTGGTGTCCCCCCCCTCACCCTCATCCTCGATCCGTGCCGTGCTTCTCTCTTCCGGATCACTCCGGGCTGGCCGGTCCATCTGTCCGGAGGTCCCGGACGAGGCCGGCGTGGTGCGGATCGACGCGGAAGCCGTGGCGGTAGAAGAAGGTGGGGCGAAAGAACCCCGTGGTCAGCGTGGAGATGTCCATGGCTCGCAGGCGGTTGGCCAGCTCGTCCATCAGGGCGGCGGCCAGGCCCTTGCCACGGAACCGGTGGGCGACCACGACCTTGTCCATGTGGGCGGCGCGTTTGGCGGCATCGAGCTCGTAGAAGAGCCCTCCGGCAACGCGGCCGTCGTCGGCCACGGCCACGAGGAACCTGTGGCGATGGTGGAAGCCGACCGGCAGCTTCTCGTCGAGGAACAGTCTGTGGAGAGCCTCCACCTCCCGCTGGCTCAGGGCATGGCGGATACTGAAGAACGATCCGTCGGCGTCCCGCACGGTGACCACCACGTCGCTGGTGGCGGTGCCGCCCTCCGGGGCCGTGGCGAAGCCTGCCGTATCGGCGGGCTTGAGGTGGGGCAGGGAGAGCCGGGCCAGGAAGAAGTCGGCCACGGGGTCACAGGCCTCGGCCCGGGCTCGCAAGGCCGCGATGGCGTTCCCCAGATCGGACGGCCGCACCGAGCCCGTGCGAAGCTCCTGGATGAGCCTGTCGAGCCCCTCCGCCAGCTCGCCGGAGACGTCCGGGAGCACGGTCTCGCGGAAGAAGCGCACCCGGGTCTCGGGATGGCTCGGCTGCAGGGCGGTCAGATCGTAGGTGGAATAGAGATCGTGAAGGGTCTGGGCCCGCGCCTCCGGCGTGGCCCCGGGGTTGAGGCGGGACCACCGTTCGTAGCGCTTGATGGCGAAGTACAGGCGAAGGGGAAGGAAGCCCCGGCGCCTGACCGCCTCCACGTACCTCTCCAGGAGGGGCGCAACCGTCTCGCCCAGCTCGCCCCGCACAGCCTCCAGCAGCTCAAGGCCCTCGTGTTCTCCCATGGCTTCGAGGAAGGCGGAGAAGACGGCGTCCCAGGAGACCAGGCCCTCGAGCCTGGGATGCAGAGCTTCGGTCGCTTCCACCAGATGTGTCCGGAGGGCGTGCAGAAGCGGTGCCGGGGAATCGCACCGGACACGGTGGGCGATGGACAGCAGCCGGGCCGGGGCGTGGTAGAGCGGTACGAAGGCGTTCTCGGGACCTGGATCCGCCACCACGAGCCGTCGGCCTGTTTGTTTCCAGAACGAGACGAAGGCCGCCATGGCGCTCCAGGCGGCGTAGGGCCAGAAGCCGGCGAGCCGCTCGGGCCCGTCGCGCCGGACGGAGAGGCGCTCCAGCGTCGCCGCCAGGTTCTCCCCGGGAATCAGCTCCTCGGTCCACAGGTGGAGAGCGGGCCAGTGACCACCGAAACGCGCCACGACCGGCGCCGCATCACCGTCGCCGCACAGGATCATCCAGTCGGTCTCCCCGCGAAGGCTCTCCGCCGGTTGCTCCGGCGCCAGCTTGAGGGCCAGCTCGTGGCGGCCGCCGCCGCGGACCTGGATCGTCACCCGGTACACCGATCTGCCGTGGCCCTCTCCAATGTGCTGAATGCAGATGCCTCCCGGGAGAACGTGGCCCAGCTCCAGGGTGGTACCCCCGTAGAGCAGCAGGACGGCCTCCCGGATCAACGGCGAGTGCTTGATGGCCACCAGCAGCCGGTGGCGGTCCCGTTCGGGGACGCCTTCGTCGAAGGCCACCACGTCGTCCCAGCCGTACTCCTCGCCGGTCTCCTGGGAGACGGCGATGTGGGCCACGGGTCCCAGCCAGCGGCGGAAGGCGCTTTCGAGCTCCTCCCGGGCCGAGCGGGCGGTTTCCCGAAGCTGCGGGCTGCCGCCCATGAGGGAGCCGCGGGTCAGCAGGTGCCGGAGCCGCCGGTACCACGAGGGGTGAGTGGCACCGAAGGCGACGATGAAACGGACCAGCCCTTCGGCGGCCGGCGATCCCTCCTCCCGGAGCAGAAGCTCCCCCGCGAGGCCGACGAAGGCCTCCACGGTGGCCCGGCCCATGGACTGGCCTGCCAGGATGGCAACGGTTTCGTCGTCCAGGAGCTTCGGGTTGGCCTCCAGGGACCGTTCCAGCATGGCCCGAAAGCCCTCGGGGTCCTTGGCCGAGGCCAGGCACTGGATGGATCGGCGGGCCGCCGGCGCGGGGCCCGAGACGGCGGTGCGGCGGAGGAGCTCGCGGCCGGCGGCGGAGAGGGCCGGATCCTCCGAGGCCGCCGCCAGTCCGGCGACCCGTGCCGCCAGGACGGCCTCGGCCGGGTCCTCCGATACCAGCAGGGCGGCGATGTCCCTCAGCTCCTCGAGGCCTGGCGGCAAGCCCTCCCGCAGCAGGGTGCGGGCACGTTCGACGAGCTCCGCAGGGGCCGGGAGGTGGACATCGCCGGGCGAGGAGGCTTCCATGACCTTCCATGGTACCCGACCCCGCCGGAATCGGGGCGTGGAGCGAGGTTGTTGCGCCGCATCCCTGCCGTCGGCAGGTTCCCGGGAGCGCAGACTCCGGCTCGGATGAGTGTCACCCGCGGCCCACCAGTGTCTCCCAGGAAGCGGACCGAGGTCCGCGCTCCGGGCAACCGGCCATCGCGTCGTCCGCGGCTAGCCCACGTACAGCTCGATGAAGCGGCGCAGGATGGTGTCGGCCTCGGGCGAGGGCCGGAGGCTCCGCTGCAGCGCCGCATACTCCTCCGGATCGGGGAGGTACTCGTGGCGGTAGACCTCCAGGCGCTGGCGGAGCTGATCGGCCGTCATCTCGGGGTGGAACTGGGTGCCGTACACCGGTTTGCCGGGGATGCGGATCGCCTGGAAGGGGCAGCGCCGGGAGCGCGCCAGCTCCACCAGGCCGCCGGGCAGGGTCTCGATCCGGTCGTGATGGCCCAGTTGCGCCGGAAAGACCTCCGGCAGCCCGGAGAAGAGGGGGTCCTCGCGGCCCGCGTCGGTCAGCTCGATGTCGTGGGTGCCCACCTCCGAGGCCGAGGGATCGTCGATGACCGTGCCGCCCAGGACGCGGGCGAGGAACTGGTGCCCCCAGCACGATCCGAAGAGTGGCCGGTCGCGCTCGATCAACCGTTCCACGAGAACCTGGAGGGGTTCGGTGAAGGGATGGCTCTCGTAGGCCGTGTGGGCGCCGGCGCCGCCGATCAGGATCGCGTCGTAGGCTTCCACATCCCGCCAACGGATTGCGGGCCGCTCCACCAGGTTGATGGTTGCCAGATCTTCGGCGGGCACACCACAGCGCTCGGCGAACCATGTCCGCTCCTGCCGGAGCGAGATGGGGTTGCTTCGGATCTGGAGCAGCAGCAGACGGGGTCCACGCGGTGCCGGTGCCATGGCCCTCCCTTCGTCACTTCAAGAAACTGTAACCCGGCGGGAAGTATTGCACCACCATGGCGTGTTGGAGAGAATGGAACGGAGGCGCCCCGCACCGGGGAAGATCGAGACGGCCGAAAGGAACGAGCCCGCATGACCAAGGTGACGATCTACACGACTTCAATTTGCCCGTGCTGCCACGCGGCCAAGCGCCTGCTGCACTCGGAGGGGATTGCCTTCCATGAGGTCCCTCTGGACGGCGAGCGCAAGCTGCGGCGGCGCCTGGCCAGGACGCACGCCGGGTGGCGGACGGTGCCGATGGTGTTCATCGGGGAGCGCTTCGTTGGGGGTCTCAGCGAGCTTCGCGAGCTTCACACCAGGGGCGGCCTGCGGCCGCTCCTCGAGGTGGGCTGAATCGTCATGGGCACCCCTCGCTACCTGCTGGTGGCCGATCCCGTGGCCACCCTCAATCCGCGGTTCGACCTCGGGGTGTGCGTCAGCCGGGAGCTGCTCCGGCGGGGGATCCCCGTGGACTACCTGGACCTTCTGGCCACCGATCCGGCCGTGACCAGCGACGAGTACCTCGCCGCCCTGCCCGTCCGCGAAATCCTGACGGCCGACGGCTCCCGGACGCCGTTCTGGGAGCTGGGGCCGGAGCGGGCGGCGCCGGTGGACGATTACGCGGTGATCCTTCAGCGGAAGGATCCGCCGGTGGACGGCACCTTCATCACCCTGAGCCGGCATTTCGAGGCGGCGCCCCGGCACATCGTCCAGGTCAACCGCCCGCCGGCGACCTACGAGCTCTCGGAGCACACGCTGATCCTGGACTACCCGCAATTCGCGGCCCCGACCGTGGTCTGCCAGACCCTCGAAGAGCTCGTGGAGGCCGTGCCGTCCTTCGGCGGCGAGGTGGTGTGCAAGCCGAAAAACACCTACTGCGGCATCGGCATTGAGTTCTTCCGGCGGAATGTGCCGCCGGGGGAGCTGGAGGCGTACTGGCGCCGCTGGGGTCCGGCGGTCGTCGTCCAGCCCTACCTCGAGGCCATCGAGGAGACCGGCGACCTCCGGATCCTGACGATCAACGGCCGGTACCTCGGGTCGGTCCTCCGGGTACCTGCTCCGGGCTCACGGCTGGCCAACCTCCACCAGGGCGCCACGGCCCGGGCCATGGATCCGACACCTCGCCAGCTGAAGGCGTGCCGGACGATCTCCCAGGACCTGGCGGAGTCCGGGCTCTACCTCCTGGGCTTCGACTTCATCGGGGAGCATCTGACCGAGATCAACATCACCAGCCCCACCACCATCGTCCAGATCAACGAGGTGATGGGCAAGCGGGCGGACGTGGAGCTCGTGGACGAGCTGGAGCGCCTCCGGCGGGAGGCGGCGGTGGGCTGAATCCCCGGCACCCCGTCAGACAGCGCCGCGGGGGTGGGGAAGCGCCATGTACGGAGCATTCTCCACAGAGCCCGGAGCACAGGGACGCTCGCGGCACCTTCAGCGGCCGAACGCCCGGGCTGCCGGGTACGGGGAATCCAGCCCTGCTGCGGGGGGATCGCGGAGGCACAGCGTCAACCTGGCCGCCCGGCTCAGCGGCCAAGACCGGAGGAGCGCCGGAGCAGCTGGTGATATTCCGTGGCGTCGCCGTCGTCCTTCCCGCCGACTCGGGTCCCGCAGGCGGCGCAGCGGTACTCGTACTTGTTCCCGGTGGGAAGCACCAGGAGCAGGTGACGCCGGACCGGCTGCGAGGTCCTGCACTTCGGGCAGAACACCTCGGAAACCTCCAGGGCGGCAAAGTCGCGCTTCGCTCGTGCCATCACAGGGTTCAATATGGGACGGCCGCTCCCAGGCGTCAACTCTCCGGGGCGGTGAGTTTTCCGGGCGTGATGAATCGGCCGTAGAGGAAGAGGCCTGCGATGGAGAGGACCCCCATGGCCATGACACCGGCGAAGAAGGGGATCGGGACGGGCGGGCGGCCCGCCGCGACGGGGTCAGTGATGAACCGTTGGTACAGGAAACCGGCCCAGGGCCCCGAGTAGGCGTTGCCCAGGAAGATGGCAAAGAACGAGTAGCCCAGGTAGAGGGCCACCTGGTCGGGCGGGGCGATGCTGCCACAGTACTCGAAGAACCGTGCGGAGCAGATCATCTCGCCCAGGGACCACAACAGGATGCCGAGCCCGACGAAGAGCGCCGTCGCCGAGAGGGCCGGGAAGATCCAGGAGAATGTGGCGACGGCCGTTCCCACCAGCATGGCCCGCAGCGTGGGCCACCGCCGGGTCAGATAGCTGATGGATGCCTGGAAGATGACGATGAGGAGGGCATCGAGTGAGATGAACACCTCGGGGTTGAGCCAGTGGCCCATGGGAATGACGGAGTTGATGGCCCGTTCCACGCCGGCCAGGTTGGTGAAGCTCTCCAGGTAGAGGGGCATGAAGCCGAAGAGTACGTTGATCATTCCCCAGAAGCCGGAGAAGATCGCCAGCAGGAGGACGAAACGCCAGTTGCCGAGCACCAGGAAGATCTCGGCGACCACCTGGCCGATGGTCTTGCCGGAGGCGCGGTCGGCGGCGCTGACCGGCTCGCGGTAGGCGACGATAGCCTGGATCAGCATCAGGGCGGTGGCCGCGGCGGAAACCAGGAAAACGTAGCGGAACTCCGTCCGGTTGCGGACCTGGGCGGCGATGACCGGGCCGATCAGGCCACCCGCGTTGATGGTCATGTAGTAGAGGCCGAAGCCCACGGGGCGGGTGCTGCCCTCCTCGGTCGTGCGGGTCACGGTGCCGGAGATGGTCGGCTTGATGATGGAGCCGCCGACGGCGATCAGGCCCAATGCCAGGCAGATCAACCCGAACTGCCGGGTCGTGCCCAGGAGAAGGTACCCGCTGGTCAGCGTTGCGAAGGCGAGGATCAGCGCGGGCTTGTAGCCAAAACGATCGGCCAGGGCGCCAGCCAGCAGCGGCAGGAGGTAGAGGGCGCCGGTGAAGAAACCGTAGACCACGCCGTAAAGGTCGGCGCGGATGCCCAGGTGATCGACCAGGTAGATTCCCAGCACCAGCACCATGCCGTAGTAGGCCAGGCGCTCGAAAAGCTCCATGATGACGGCTGAGAACAGCGTCCCGGGCAGTTTCCGAACCAGGCTGAAATCCATGTGGGCGCCACCTCCCTCGGCGTGCCAGCCTAGCAGAGTCACCGGGAGCTCCGGTCTGCGTCGTCCCGCACGGAGCGGTTGAAACACAGCGGAATGCAGGGGCTCCCGGCCGGGGAAGCGGGGAGGGAGCTCCACGTCTCCGGGCGTGGCCGCCGGCAGCGCC
>JAADFK010000113.1 GCA_013152925.1 Acidobacteriota bacterium
ACCGTGAACGCCGGAGGAACCGGCGCAGCAGAGCCCTCCTGCGGGGCCCAACATCACGAAATCGGCGCCGCCCGCCACGGCCCGGACGCCGCTGGCTCCTGGGGCGGCCGGGCCGGGCGAGGCCGCGAAGCAGCCGGTGCGATCGGGCGGGACCGCGGCCGCCGGATCATCGGCACCATCCCGATTGGCCGCCGGGGCCGAGGACCTTCCGATCCCCACCCGGCCCGTCTCGGACGAGGCCAGGAACGTGAAGCTCGGCCGGCCTGCGCGGAGGAGGGAGCTGGGAAGGAAGGCCCCGCCCACGGAGCATGCCGCCGTGGAGGAGGAGGGCCGGCAAAGGCCGGGCGAGCCTGCACGGCAGACGGCGCCCGCCGGAGACCGGGGAGCGTCCCGCGCGAAGGGGAGTGGGCGCCCGGGCCGGCGCGAGATCGTTGGAGAAGGCAGAGTGGATGGCGTCAAGCTGTCTCTGGACTACCTGGTGTACCGCTCGACCGATCCCTTCGCCCAGATCAACGGCATGGAGGTCCACGTGGGCTCGGAGGTCTCAGGTTTCAAGGTCCTCGCGATCGACGAGAACCTCGTCCGGCTCCAGGGCTCGGGCGGCCCGGTGATCCTGCGCGTCCGATGAGGGCTCCGGGCGCAGGAGGCCGCCGAAGTGGTAGAATCGCGCGCCCCCTGGGAGGTGGCCCGTGAGCGACGACCAGGTACAACAGCCTCTGGAGCAGCTGATCGCCAACCGCCGCAACAAGCTGGACGGTCTGGTGGAGCTGGGGATCGAGGTCTACCCGCCGCGTTTCCGCGTCCAGGAGTCCGTTTCCGGCCTCCGGAAGCGCTTCGGCGAGACTCCCGCCGAGGAGTTGGAGCAGCAAGAGCACCGCGTGCGGCTGGCCGGGCGGCTCCGCGCCATCCGCGGCCACGGCAAGGCGGCCTTCGCGGATCTCTCGGACGGCGCGTCAAAGATCCAGCTTCACCTCAAGAAGGACCGTCTCGGGGACGAGGCTTGGAAGGTATTCAAGCTGTTGGATCTGGGTGATTTCGTCGGGGTCGAGGGGCCGCTGTTCAGAACGCGAACCGGCGAGCTGACGGTGGCGGTGGAGCGGTTGACGGTCCTGGCCAAGGCGCTGCGGCCGATGCCGGAAAAATTCCACGGGCTGACGGATCGGGAGGCCCGCGCCCGCCAGCGGTACCTGGACCTGCTCGCCAACCCCGATTCCCGGGAGGAGTTCGCGACTCGCAGCGCCATCATCTCGGGGATCCGACGCTTCCTGGAGGCGCACGGTTTCATGGAGGTGGAAACTCCCATGATGCAACCGATCCCCGGCGGGGCGACGGCCAGGCCGTTCACCACACACCACAACGCGCTCGATCTGGACCTCTTCCTGAGGATTGCCCCGGAGCTCTACCTCAAGCGCCTGATCGTCGGCGGCTTCGAGCGGGTCTTCGAGCTCAACCGGAACTTCAGGAACGAGGGAATCTCGACCCGCCACAACCCCGAGTTCACCATGCTGGAGCTCTACTGGGCCTACGCCGATTACGAGCTGCTGATGGAGCTGACGGAGGAGATGATCACAGAGATCGCCCTCGGGACCGTCGGCTCGCTGGAGATCTCCTGGGGCGAGCAGACCATCCACCTGGATCGTCCATGGCGACGCATGAGCCTCCGCGAGGCCATCCTGGAGCACTCGGACCTGGGACCGGAAGACCTGGCCGACCGGTCTTCCATGGCGGCCGCGGCGAAGCGGCTCGGCGTCGAGCGGATCGAGGAGCGTTCCGACGGAAAGCTGTTGGCCGAGCTCTTCGAGGTGACGGCCGAGCAGCGGCTGATCGATCCGACCTTCATCACCGACTTCCCCCGGGACATCTCACCGCTGGCCAAGTCGCGGGCGGATGATCCCGACGTGGTGGAGCGCTTCGAGCTCTTCATGGGTGGGATCGAGCTGGCCAACGCCTACACGGAGCTCAACGACCCGCTGGAGCAGCGCCGCCGGCTGGAAGAGCAGGCCGCGACGACGGGTGGCACCGTGGACGAGGACTTCCTGCTGGCGCTGGAGCACGGCATGCCCCCAACCGGGGGCGAAGGGATCGGCATCGACCGGCTCGTCATGCTGCTGACCGGAAGGACCTCGATTCGCGACGTCATCCTCTTCCCCCTTCTGCGGCCGCGCGACGGAGAGTAGGCCCGTGCGGGCGGAGCTTCACCTCGCCAGGAGGTACCTGATCGGCCTTGGCCGCCGGACCCACGTGGCGACGGTGTCGGCGATCTCGCTGCTCAGCCTCGCCCTCGGCGTTCTTGCCCTGGTGGTCACGCTCTCCCTCCTGGACGGCTTCCAATCGACCATCAAGCGGGGAATCCTGGCGCAGTCGGCCCACGCGCGGATCGAGCCGGCCAGGGGGCGGGTGCTGCACGATCCCGCCGAGCTGGTCTCCATCTTGCATCGTGAGCTTCCCGACGTGGGAATTGTGGAGATCGTGCAAGGTACCTGCCTGGTGCGGGGAATCGGGGATGCCGTTCCGGCACATGTGGAAGGCCGTTCCGACATGGAGGCCCCGGCGATCGATTCAGTGCTGGCCGCGCGGATCGGTGCCGGCGCCGGTGAACGAATCAACGTGATCTCGCCCCGGCGCCGGTTGACTCCCATGGGACCCGTTCCGGTCCACGCCGTCGTGCGGGTGAACCGCGTCGCCCCACGTCAACCGGGTGTGGATGGCGGGGTTCTGTTGCTGCCGCTGGCCCAGGCGCAGCGCCTGCTCTGGGGCCACAAGGTGGTGGAGGCCCTCGAGCTCCGGACCTTTTCCGATCCGTGGCGCCTGGCCGGCACGGTGCGCTCGGTCCTGGCCGGCCACGCGGACCAGCTTCGGATCAAGGGTGTCCGGGAGCTTCATCACTCCCTTCTGCTGGCGCTCTCCCTGGAACGCATCATGATCTTCTTCGCCGTGGGCCTGATGTTGGTGATTGCGGCGCTCAACCTGCTGTGCAACGTTGCCATGGTGGCTGCCGAGAAGCGAACGGACCTTGCCGTCCTGGCGGGCCTTGGCCTCGGCCCGCGCGCCCTGAGGAGGCTCTTCGTTGCCCTGGGGCTGGGCATCGGCGTTCTCGGGGCGGCCCTCGGCGCCGCCGGGGGGACGCTCCTGGCTGTGGTGCTCGACAGAACCAAGGCGCTTCCATTGCCGCGGGGCATCTTCATCGTCGATGCCGTTCCCTTCCGGGTGGATCCGCTGATGGTCCTGACCGTTACCGGTCTGGCTCTGGCGCTCTCGGCGGTGGCCTCGTGGTTGCCGGCGCGCCTGGTGGCGCGAAGGGACCCGGCGGAGGGGTTGCGCTATGAGTGAGGGAGCTCCCATCGTCGTTCTGGAGGGTGTCTCCAAGGGCTATGGGGAGGGCGCCAACAGGGTCGAGGTGCTCCGGGACCTCGATCTCGAGGTACACCGGGGCGAGCTCCTGGCGGTTGTCGGTCCCTCCGGGGTCGGGAAGAGCACGCTGCTGCACCTGATGGGGCTTCTGGATCGTCCGGACGCCGGCCGCATCATCCTCGGGGACCGCGACGTCTCCACCCTGGATCAGGAGGCACGCGCCCGTGCCCGGAACCGGGAGATCGGCTTCGTCTTCCAGTACCACTACCTGTTGGACGAGCTGAATGCCGTCGACAACGTGGCGCTTCCCCTGCGAATCGCGGGACGCCGCACGGAGGCCGCCCGCGGGCGGGCGCGCGAGCTCCTGGAACGGGTCGGCCTGGCGGATCGGGGGCATCACTTCCCCGATCAGCTTTCGGGTGGGGAGCAACAGCGGGTCGCGGTTGCCCGGGCTCTGGCCATGGAGCCGCCTCTCCTCCTCGCGGATGAGCCCACGGGGAATCTGGATCGCAACAACGCCGAAAAGCTCTTCAGCCTGGTTGGGGAGCTTCATTTGCTGGAGGGTCTGACCTCGGTTATAGTGACGCACAACGAGGAAATGGCCGGCCGGTGCGACAGGGTCTTCCGGCTTGCCCCTGTGGGGGATGAATCCAGGGATGTTTGAGAAGTTCAACGAACACGCGCGCCGCAGCCTCTTCTTCGCACGGTACGAGGCGAGCCGAACCCAGAGCCATGTCATCGGCTCGGAGCATCTGCTCCTCGGGATCCTGCGAGAGGGCGATGATGTGTTGAGCGAGATCCTCGGCCGCCTCGACGTGGATATTCAAGAGCTTCGGGACGAGCTGGTCGGGGACGTGGTGCCCCTGCAAAAGGTCAGCCGTTCGCCCGACCTTCCACTCGCGGAAGACGCCAAGAGGACCCTGGCCAACGCGGTCCAGGAGGCGGAGAACATGGAGCACGAGGAGGTCGGCACCGAGCACATTCTGCTGGGGCTGTTGCGGGTGGAAAGCGGCCTGGGCGGACAGTACCTGGCGGAACACGGGCTTGAGCTCGAGGTGGTGCGCGAGGAAATCCGCCGCTTCGTGCGTGAGTTGGAGCTGGAAGCCAACGCCGAGGCCACGCCGAACCTCAACGAGTACTCGAGAGACCTGACGCTGCTGGCGGCCGAAGGCGTTTTCGATCCGCTGATCGGCCGCGACCGCGAGGTGGAGCGGATCGTCCAGATCCTGAGCCGGCGGACCAAGAACAACCCCCTGCTGCTGGGCGACGCCGGTGTGGGAAAGACGGCCATCGTCGAAGGGCTGGCGAGACGGATCGTGGAGGGTGAGGTCCCGGGGCCGCTGACCGGGCGGCGCATTCTTGCGCTGGACCTCTCCCTGTTGGTGGCGGGCACCAAGTACCGGGGGCAGTTCGAGGAACGGCTCAAGGGCCTTCTCAAGGAGCTCCGCCAGAACCCCGAGATCGTCATCTTCATCGACGAGATCCACTCCCTGATCGGAACCGGTTCGGCGGAGGGCTCGCTGGACGCCGCCAACATCCTCAAGCCGGCGCTCTCCCGTGGCGAGATTACCTGTATCGGCGCGACCACGGTCCAGGAGTACCGGAAGTACGTGGAACGGGACCGGGCGCTGTCACGCCGTTTCCAGCCGGTGACGATTCAACAGCCGACGGAGGACGAAACCGTCACCATCCTGGAGGGCATCAAGAGCCGCTACGAGGAGTTTCACGGCGTACGCTACGCCGACCGTGCCATCGAGGCAGCCGTCAGCTATGCGGGAAGGTACCTCCCCGATCGAGCCTTTCCCGACAAGGCCATCGACGTCCTGGATGAGGCCGGCGCCCGGGTCAAGCTCCGGCGCTCGACCTCCACCATCTCCGTACGGGAGGTGGAGAAGAAAATGGCGGCCATCGTGTCGTCCATGAAGGACGCCATCTCCCGAAAGGACTTCGAGAGAGCGGTGGAGCTTCGCGAGGAGGAGCTTCGCCTCCGTGAGGAGCTGGCCGTCCTCGAGAAGACCCAGGAGTCGATCGAGGAGTCGGTCGAGGTCTTGCAGGGAGACATCGAAGCCGTCATCTCCTCCTGGACCGGGATACCCGTGACCTCCATCAAGGAGGACGAAGCCGACCGCCTTCGCCGTATGGAGGAGATTCTCCGCCAGCGGGTGGTCGGGCAGGACAGTGCCATCGAGGCACTGTCCCGGGCCATTCGCAGGAGCCGTCTCGGGCTGACCAAGCCGGGCCGGCCCATCGGCTCCTTCATCTTCCTCGGTCCGTCCGGCGTCGGCAAGACCGAGGTGGCACGGCAGCTGGCACGCTTCCTCTTCCAGGACCCCCGGCACCTGGTCCGCTTCGACATGTCCGAGTACATGGAGAAGCACACCGTGTCACGGCTGATCGGGTCGCCGCCGGGCTACGTGGGCTTCGAGGAGGGCGGGCAGCTCTCCGAGCAGATCCGCCGCAACCCATACTCGGTGATTCTCCTGGACGAGATCGAGAAGGCCCACCCGGACATCTACAATCTGCTCCTGCAGGTGCTGGACGACGGGAGGCTGACCGACAACTACGGTAACTCCGTCGATTTCAGCAACTCGATCATTATCATGACCTCCAACCTGGGAAGTCAGCACATGATCCAGGACAGCCGGGTCGGCTTCGGAAGCGGCGAGAGTATGGCCCGCGGAGAGATGAACGAGATCATTGACCGGGAGCTTCGGCGGCACTTCCGCCCGGAGTTCCTCAACCGCCTGGACGACATCATCGTCTTCGAACCGTTGGGCGAGGAGAGTCTGCTGGAGGTGGCGCGTCTGCTCCTGGAAGAGACGCGGGAGAACCTGCTCGCACAGCACATCGAGGTGGAGCTCCCCGCCGAGCTTGCGGCGTGGCTCCTGGAGCAGGCCGGGCTCGATCCCCAGTCGGGCGCACGGCCGCTCCGGCGCCTGGTCCAGCGGTGGATCGAGGATGCCGTCGCCGACCATCTGATCGAACACGGTCTACGGGAAGGGACGGTCCTCCGCGTCCGGCTCGACGGCGGCAGACCGGTTGTGGAAATGGCGAAGCCCGTATCTCAGACGAGGGAGAACCCGTGAGGCATCCTCTGACCCGTATCGTGGCGTCGCTCGTCGTGCTGTATGGCCTGCTCGTCGCGTTCCCGGCCGGCGCGGCCGACAGTGAAGGCCCCGCGTTGGCCAAGATCATCGTCGAGGGCGGGGTGACGCTGACCGAGGACACGGTGTCGTACTACCTGGGGTTGGAGCCAGGCGACCCCGTCAACCAGGAGGAGCTGGACGTGGGTTTCCACAGGCTCTGGGATTCCGGTCTCTTCGAAGACCTGAGGATCGAGGAAGAGACGCTTCCAGACGGGCGGGTCAACCTCTACGTCATCGTGAAGGAACGTCCCTTCGTCCGGACGGTGGAATTCCAGGGGAACAAGAAGCTCAACGACTCCAAGCTCCGTGACAAGCTGGACGAGCGGGGGGTCGAGCTTCCGAGAAACGTGCCTCTGAAGCTGGGGGATCTGGCGCGGATTCAATCGGCGCTCAAGGATATCTATACGGAGGAAGGGTACCGTGCCGCCCAGATCGCGTACACCATCGAGGACATCTCCAAGAAGGAAAAGAAGGTCATCTTCCACATCGCCGAGGGCGGCAAGATCAAGATCGACGAGATCGATTTCGAGGGCAACGAGGCCTTTTCCGACGGCAAGCTCCGCGGCTCGCTGAAGAAGCTGAGCCAGGCATCCTGGTACAAGTTCTGGACCGGCAAGAAGGCGGTGTTTTCGCAGGAGGCGTGGGAGGCGGCCAAGGACAACCTCAAGAAGTTCTACCTCAACCACGGGTACAAGGACGTCAAGATCGGCAAGCCCCGGCTCAAGATGGAGGCCAAGCATCCCGAAGCGGAGACTCCGAAGGCGAAGAAGTACCGCCTGACGCTGATCATTCCCGTCGAGGAAGGTGAACAGTACACGCTCGGCGAGCTCAAGATCAAGGGTGCAACAGTGTTCCCCGCCGACAAGCTCAAGATGGCCTTCCACGTTCGGCCGGGCAAAATATACAGCTTCAAGGAGATCGACAAGGGGATGGAGGCCGTCCGGAACCTCTACCAGAACCGCGGTTACATCTACGCCTACACCAACCAGGTTCTCGAGAACCATCCTGGCGTCCGGCGGGTGGTGGATGTCACCATCGATATCTTCGAGGGTGATCGTTTCCATCTCAACCGGCTCGAGTTCAAGGGCAACACGACGACCCGCGACAAGGTCATTCGCCGGCAGTTCCGGGTCAACGAGCAGGACTTCATGGCCATGGGCGTTTTCAAGAGCTCCGTCTACAGGGTCAATGCCCTGGGGTTTTGGAAGCTGGACGACGACCCGCTGGAGTTCAACTTCGATAATGAGAAAAAGCTCGTGGACGTCAACGTCAAGGGTCACGAGGTGGGCCGGAACGACCTTCAGTTCGGCGCCGGCTACTCGGAGTTGGACGGCTTCTTCGTTCAGGGGATGTTCAACACCCGGAACTTCCTCGGCAAGGGTGAGTCCCTCGGTCTCTCCGTCCAGCTGGGTGGCCGTGCCAACTACTACTCCCTGAGCTTCACCGACCCGTATTTCCTCGATCGGCGCATGGTGGTCGGTGCCTCGATCTACAACAACGACCTCAATATCGCCGATTTCGAGCGGCGGACCCGGGGGTTCAGCCTGACCTTCGGTTTCGGTCTTGGGGCCTGGGATTCCTTCTCGGTGCTCTACGGCTACGACGACGTCAAATCGCGATACGCCACGACCGGTTTCGGCGGGCCGGGCGATCTGACCGGCGGTCACGTGCCGCCCATCGGGGTTCCACCCACAACGACCCAGCCCTTGGAGTTCGCTCACGAGGTGTTCACGGGCAGGACATCGGCCCTGACTCCCGTATATTCGTACGATTCCCGTGACGACCCCTTCGATACGAACCGCGGCCGGCGGTTCGTTGCCCGGCTGCGTCTCGCCGGCGGGCTCCTTGGCGGTGATTTCGATTACGTTCGCCCCGAGCTCCAGTACACCCAGTGGCATCCCTTCTCGAAGGTGATCATCGGCGCGTTCAACGTCAGCGGCGGACAGTTCTTCCCCTACAGCGGTTCGGACATTCCCATCTATGAACGCTACCGGCTGGGCGGCGACCGCTCGCTCCGGGGTATCCCGTACTACACCGTCGTGCCGAGAACGGGCGACGGCAAGTACTTCACCACACCGGGCGGCTCGATCCTGGGTGGTGACCGGTACTGGCAGACGAACTTCGAGCTCCAGTTCCGCGTCGGGGGCCCGGTCAAGCTGGTTTACTTCATCGACCTGGGGAACACCTACTTCGACACCCAGGGGTGGAAGCTCTCCCAGTTCCGCAGGACAACCGGCCTCGAGCTCCGGATCCTGCTGCCGATCTTCCAGGCCCCCCTTCGCTTCATCTACGGCATCAACCTCGATCCCTACCCCGACGAGAGCAGGACGGATTTCCAGTTCTCCATCGGGACAACGTTCTGAGTCAAGGAGGAATTGCATCATGTTCCGTCATTTCGTCACAGGTCTCTGCCTTGCCGGCTGCGCCGCCTGGGCCGCGCCGGTCCAGGCCCAGGTGGTCCACGTGGCCGTCATCGATGTTCAGCGGGTCGTCACCGAGTCGGATCCCGGAAAGGCCTCCCTGGAGAAGCTCAAGCAGCTCCAGAACCAGAAGCTCGAGCAGGGGAAGAAGCTCCAGCAGGAGCTCGATGCGCTGCGCACGCAGTTCAGCAAGCAGCGATTCACCCTCTCCGAGGACAAGCTGGCGGCCCTTCAGAAGCAGATCGAGGACAAGACCATCGCTCTCAAGCGCTTCCAGGACGACGCCCAGCGGGAGCTCGAGGATGCCCGGAAACGGGAGCTGGACGGGCTCGAACAGAAGATCATGCCCATCATCAACCAGGTGGGAAAGGAAAAGAAGCTGACGTTGATCTTCAACAAGTTCCAGTCGGGTCTGGTATACGCCGACGACTCTGTGGACATCACGGACGAGATCATCAAGAGATTCAACACCTCGGCTAAATGACGGTTTCCGTGACCTTGGGGGATCTTGGCGCCCGATTGGGCGCCAAGATCGTTGGGGACGCCGGGATCGTGCTCCGCGGGATTCGTCCCTTGGATGAGGCCGGCCCGGAACACCTGTCGTTCCTCCACAACCCCAAGTACCGAAGCCAACTGGAGTCGAGCCGCGCCGGCGCTGTCATCGTCGATGACCCGGAGCTGGCCCCGGACCGGAACCTCCTGGTGGTGGAACACCCCTACCTCGCGCATGCCCGGGCCCTGGAGATCTTCTACCCCGAAGAGCTTCCACCGCCGGGCGTCCACCCCTCGGCGGTGGTCGACTCCTCGGCGTGCCTTGGTGAGGGCGTTTCCGTTGGGCCCTGCGCCGTGGTCGGGCCCGGATGCTCCGTGGGCGACCGATCGGTCATCGCACCGGGCGCGGTCCTGGTCCGGGATGTCGCCGTCGGCGTGGATTGCCGGATCCATTCGCGGGTCGTTGTCGAAAACGGATGCCGCATCGGCGACCGGTGCATTCTCCACGCCGGGGTGGTCCTGGGGGCCGACGGTTTTGGCTTCGCCACCGTCGATGGCGTTCACCACAAGGTCCCGCAGGTTGGGATCGTGGTGGTCGAGGACGACGTGGAGATCGGCGCCAACACCTGTATCGACCGGGCCGCCCTCGGGGAAACCAGGATCGGCAGGGGAACGAAGATCGACAACCTGGTGCAGATTGCGCACAACGTGGTGATTGGCGAGGGCTCGCTGATCGTGGCGCAGACAGGAATCTCGGGCTCGACGCGACTGGGTCACCACGTGGTCATGGGAGGCCAGGTCGGGACCGTGGGTCACATCCGGATCGGGGATGGGGCGATCATCGGGGCCAAGGGTGGCGTGATCAAGGACGTCCCTGACGGGGCCTTCATTGCCGGGTTTCCCACCCAACCTTACCAGGAGTGGGTCCGGAGCATGGCGCAGGTGCGCAACCTGTGGAAGCTCCGGAGGCGATTGACCGAGATGGAGAAGATGCTCGAACGGTTGCGCGCGAAGGTCGAGGGGGAGAGGAACCGTGAAGAACAATGATGTGATCGACAGCGTGCTGGCCGTTCTGCCGCACCGCTATCCCTTTCTGCTGGTAGACCGCATCCTCGAGCGGTCGGACCGGTGGGTGAAGGCCCTGAAGAACGTCACCATCAACGAGCCGTTCTTCCAGGGCCACTTTCCCGGCGCCCCGGTGATGCCCGGCGTCCTGATCGTCGAGGCCATGGCGCAAGCCGCGGGCTGCCTGCTCCTCTGCGAGGTGGAGGATCGGGAGAACAAGCTCATCTACTTCGCCGGGATCGACAGGTGCCGCTTCAGGAAGCCCGTCGTCCCCGGCGACCAGCTGATCTTCGAAGTGGAGGTCCTCAGCATTCACCGGGGTTTCACGAAAATCCACGGACGGGCGACGGTCGATGGTGAGTTGGCCTGCGAGGCCGACCTCATCTCGGCGCTGGTGGACCGATGAGCGCGGCAGGAATCCACCCCACGGCGATCGTCGATTCTTCGGCCAGGGTGGCGGAAGGTGTCACCCTTGGCCCCTACACGGTCGTCGAAGCCGATGTGGAAATCGCGGCGGGTACCGTTGCAGGACCGTTCTGCCGTTTTGCCGGACCGACGGTCATCGGTCCCGACAACCGCTTCGAGAGCCACTGCTCCGTCGGCGCCCCACCGCAGGATCTCAAGTACGATGGCGAGCCGACCCGGCTGGTGATCGGCGCCGGCAACGTCTTCCGGGAGTTCGTCACGCTGCACCGGGGTACGCCGGGGGGTGGTGGGCTGACGAAGATCGGCGACCACGACCTCTTCATGGCCTATGCCCACGTGGCGCATGACTGCACGGTGGGCTCCAACACGATCTTCGCCAACGGCGCCACGCTGGCCGGGCATGTCAGCGTGGGCGACCACGTGATCATCGGTGCGTTCTCGGCGGTCCACCAGTTCTGCCGGGTCGGCGATCACGCCTTCCTTGGGGGGTTCACGGTGGCCACGAAGGACTGCCTGCCGTACATGCGTACGGTCGGTTCGCGGCCGGCGCGCTGTTTCGGCCCCAATACCCTGGGCCTGGAGCGCCAGGGTTTCTCGGAAGCACGGCGCGCCGCACTCAAGAGAGCCTGGCGGCTCCTGCACAACCCCAAGCTCAGCACGGCCGAGGCGCTGGCCAGCATGGAGGGGGAGCTGGGGGATCAGGAGGACGTCCGCTACCTGCTGGACTTCATCGCCTCCGCCGAGCGCGGCGTCATCCTCTCCAGGGGCTGAGGGCATCGGCTCAGCGCGGCCGGCCGTCTGGCCCGGGATCCAAGATGCCCAGTCGATCCATGGCTTCAATGGCCGAGGCGGCGAAACCGAGCTGACCTCGCGGCACCTGCGGCTCGCGGGGGTTGATGCGGATCAAGGTGGCGTGAAGGCGCGCCGCCGTGCGCTCGGAAAGCATCCGGACGGTTGGCACCGCCGTGCCGGCGCCGATCTCGACGATGACGAGGCCCGATTCGTCCACCCGGTCGAGCCAGCTCTCGAGACGCTCTTCCTGGGCCGAGGAGCGGTCTGGGACCCACGCCCAGTCGCCGAACATGAGGATGTTGGGACGGGCCACCTCGCCGCAGGAGGGGCAGAGTGGGAGGGGTGGCGCGGCGCGGAAGGTGTCCTCGTTGACCAGGATTTCGGTGGCGTCCGCGGGCCAGATGGAAGGGGAGCAGGGGCGTGAGCACTGGAGGTGGTGGATGGAGCCGTGGCACTCGGCGACCGACTCTTCGGGAAACCCGGCCTTCTGGAACTGCCCGTCCACGTTGGACGTGAACACGAAAAACCCTCCGGGCAGCGATCTTCCGAGCCGTAGGAGGGCGGCGAATCCCGGGTGGGGCTCGGTCTCGCGGTAGAGGTGCAGCCGATGGCCGTAGAAGCCCCAGGCCAGCTCGGGGTCCCGACGGAACCAGGAAGGGTTGGCCATCTCGACGAAGGAAAGCCCCAGGCGGGCAAGGGGGGGATAAGCGTTCCAGAACCCCTCGTTGCCGCGGAAGTCCGGCAGACCCGAGTCGACTCCCATCCCGGCGCCAGCGCAGACCAGGAGAGCAGCCGCCTCCTGCAAAGCCTTGCGGGCCAGCCGGACCGATTCATCGGGCATGGCAGGCCACCAGGCACCGATTCGCCGGGCGAGTCGTCATGCGAGGATTATACTGCTCGTTGGAGGCGTCATGGGAGCAGGGATCCGCCGTTTGCGGGAAGGGGTCGATGACGAGGCGCCGGTGTACTACGAGGGCATTCCTCTGCGTCCGGCGGTTCGGGCCGCGGCCTGGAGCCTGGGAGTGTTGATGACTGTTGTCGGGATCTGGTGGATGGCCAGGGACGGTGCCTTCCTGGAGCCCGCTGGAACCGTTCTGGGGGCAGCCGGCGTGGTCCTGCTCATCCTCTCCTGGCGGTTTCGTTTCCTGGAGATCATCGTCGGGGATCGCTGGCTGGTCGTGCAGTGCGGCCCAGTCCGCCGCCGGTTCGGCCGCCGGGACGTGGAGCTTGGACCGGAGCGGCCGGCGGGATCGTGGCGGCGGCTGTACGGGGACCGGGAGATCCAGGTGCGCGGGTTTTCCCACCCGACCGGCATCACGGTTCCCATTCGGGATGCCGCGGAGCTGCAGGGCCTCACGGGTCATCCGGACCCGCCGGGTCCGCAGCAGCAGCTTGCCTGACCGGGCGTGCTGCGGAATGCCGGATCGACGTCCGGCGTTGTACATGCAGGAGTGCTTGAGTGGGAGGTGGTTGCCATGAGGAGATCGTGGAAAACGGGTGTGGCGGTGCTTTTCGGCGGTGTGTTGATCGTCAGTGCGCTCGTTTCGGGGAGCCTGTCGGCCGCCGATGGAAAACCGCCGGTCATGGTGTTCACCAACGATGGGCCACAGGGAAAGGTCTGGGTCAACGTGGACCTGACGCGGCGACGTCTTGACCAGCCGTACGTTCCCATGATCGTGGCGATACTCAACAATGCGGCCAAACCCATCCTGCTGGACAGGAGCAGCTTCCACCTCATCGAGCCGGATGGCCGGAAGGTGCCCATGGCGACGATCCAGGAGATCCGGAAGAGCTACAAGAAGCTCAACTTCGACTGGCGAACCCTCAACGTCCAGGGCATGCCCTTCGGGACGAGGCTCAGCCCGGAGTACTACGTCCAGTCCCGGTTCTTCCCCTCCATGACGGACGGTGGGAGCATCAAGGTCGATCGCCTGCAGATACCACCCAGCTACTGGACCGTCGACCTGTTCTATTTCAAGCGGCCCTCCGGGTTGGCC
The DNA here is from genome assembly GCA_013152925.1 of Acidobacteriota bacterium. Lineage (GTDB taxonomy): Bacteria > Acidobacteriota > Thermoanaerobaculia > Thermoanaerobaculales > Sulfomarinibacteraceae > JAADFK01. Next base: position 13,690 of record JAADFK010000113.1, read on the forward strand.
GAGGGGCGTCCGGTTGTGCTCGAGGCGGCTCCCAGGGGATGGGAGACGCCGATTCTGGTGACGATCCAGCTCTGATCCAGGAACCTGCGGCCGGGAGAGGGGGGCTGGCCTTTCGATCGCCTCGTGGCGAAGAGGGGACCGGGCCCGATAACGGCCGGGGATTGCTGTCCATGCCGCATGATGCGATCCCGTCAGCCCGACGGGGACCGGGCCGCAAGGGCGGCGGTCATCGTCTCGGATCCGGTGTTCTCACCTCGCGCCGATCCCTTGAGCCCTACACGATCAGCATGGCGTCGCCGTACGAGAAAAACCGGTACCCCATTGCCTGGGCCTCCCGGTAGGCCTCCAGGACCTTTTCGCGCCCGGCCAGTGCGCTGACGAGCATCAACAGGGTCGAGCGTGGCAGGTGGAAGTTGGTGATCAGGGCGCCGGTTCCCAGGAAACGGTACCCCGGGCGGATGAAGAGGCGGCTCCAGCCGGATCCGGGGACCAGGCGGCCCCGGCCGGCCGCCAGGGCAGACTCCAGTGCCCGGACGCAGGTGGTACCCAGGCAGGTGATCCGCCGGCCGCGGGCCAGCGCACGGTTGATCGTACGAGCCGCCTCGGGACCGATCTCCCAGTACTCCTCGTGCATGGCGTGATCCTCGATCCGATCGGCGGCCACCGGGCGGAAGGTGCCGATCCCAACGTGAAGGGTGAGATCGGCCCGCTCGATACCACGGGCGGTCAGGGCGTCCAGAATCTCCTCCGTCAGATGGAGGCCGGCCGTCGGCGCGGCCACAGCGCCCGGCCGGCTGGCGAAAACGGTCTGGTAGTTGGCGCGATCGGAGGCAAGGACGCCCCTTGGGCGCTTGATGTAGGGCGGCAAGGGGGGCTCGCCGATGCGATCGAGACGGCCGATGTCGAGCGGCGGGTCGAACGACACCGTCCATCGTCCCTCACCGTGACGCTCCTCGAGAACCGCTCCTCCGCCGTCGGGAAGCTCCAGGCGCTCTCCCGGATGAGCCCGGGCCGAAGGCCGTAGCAGGCTCGTCCAGCGGGTGTCGTCCAACGGGCACAGCAGCAGAAGCTCGAAGCTGCGGCCCGTCGGCCGGGTGGCATGGACCCTGGCCGCCAGCACCCGCGTGTCGTTGACCACCAGCAGGTCACCAGGATCAAAAAGACTGGGTAACTCCCCGATCCTCCGGTGATGACGGAGGCCGGTGCTCCGGGAGAGCACGAGAAGCCGGCCGGTTCCCCGGGGCCTGGGGAATTGGGCGATCAACCGCTCGTCGAGCTCGTAGTCGAAATCCGCCGTTCGCACCGCGGCATGATAGCCCGGTCCGGTCGGGAGAGCAGGTGGAACCGGCGCATCTCCCAGGGTGGAAACGAGCGATGTTTCTGCAAGATCAAGAAAGGCAAGGGATTCCGCGGAGGTGTGCTCTGGTGCCTCCCACACGGGAATCCGGAAACTGAGCTGTCTGCGTGCGGTCCGCCCGACGGGCAGGCACCGGGATTGCGCCAGAGCGCCGCTTCGTGACGGGAACGAATCCGGATGGGCTGGAAGCTCTGGACCCCAGCTGCCGGCTCAAGCTCCGGGGAGCGGCTCTCCGGCCTCGCGGAGGACCTCGGCGAAGGCTTCCTTGTCGATGGCCTTGTCGAACGCCGCTGCCGCGCTGACGAGGCCGTCTTCCCAGAGCTTCCGGATCGAGGAATCCATGTCGATCATGCCGGAACGCGAGCCGGTCTGGACGGCGGAGGTGATCTGGGAGGTCTTGCCCTCACGGATCATGGTGCCGATGGCCTGGGAGGAGAAGAGGATCTCCAGGGCTGCAACCCGACCTCCGGAGACGGTGGGGAGGAGCTGCTGGGCCACCACGGCCCGGAGGCTCTCGCCGAGGATGTTCCGGATTCCCTCCTGCTCGGAGGAGGGGAAGACGTTGATGATGCGATCCACGGTCTTGGCGGCACTGTTGGTATGGAGCGTGGCGAAGACGAGGACGCCCCGCTCCGCGGCGGACAGGGCCATGGAGATGGTCTCAAGATCGCGCATCTCGCCGATGAGAACGAGGTCGGGATCCTCCCGGACGGCGGCCCGGAGAGCCTCCGCAAAGGAACTGGCGTGGGTCCCCAGCTCCCGCTGGTGGATCAGGCTCTTCCGGACCGGATAGACGAACTCGATGGGGTCCTCGATGGTGATGATGTGGTACTGACGGGTCGAGTTGATGCGGTCGATCAGCGCGGCCAGCGTCGTGGACTTGCCCGAGCCCGTTGGTCCCGTCACGAGGACGAGCCCGCCCTCCAGGTCGGCGAGCCGGGCGACCTGCGGCGGGAGGCCGAGCTCCTCGAGCCCCATGATCCTGGAGGGAATGGCGCGGAAGACGGCGCCCATTCCACGCTGCTGCCGGAACAGGTTGACGCGGAACCGCGCGACATCGGCCAGCTCGTAGGCGAAGTCGGTATCTCCCGTGGACACGAACTGCTGCCACCTCTCCGGCGGCGTGATGGGTTCGACCATGGAACGGAAGTGCTCATCGTCGAGAAGGCGGTACCGGACGTGCTCGAGCTCCCCGGAAACACGGAGCATGGGGGGCCTGCCGACGGAAAGGTGGAGGTCCGAGGCGCCCCGGTCCCGCATCATCTGAAGGAAGCGGTCGATCCGGCTGAGCGGTGCCGGGGAGCTCATGCTCCAGCTCCCTCGGCGGTGTCGCTGTTCTCCTCTTCCTGCCCGAACTCGGTCTTCTTCATCGCCGCCCGCCGCGCCGTTGCCTCCGAGATGTCACCCCTGTCCAGAAGGACGCGGAGAAAGTCGTCGAAGCTCATCATGCCGTGCACCCGCCCGGTCTGTATGGCGGATCGAAGTTGGATGGTCTTGCCCTCACGGATCAGGTTGGAGACAGATGGGATTCCCTTGAGGATCTCGAAACAGGCCACCTGTCGCCTCCTCCTGGCGGCCTTGAGGAGCTTCTGGGCGATGACGAGTGTGAGGGAATCGGAAAGAGACATGCGGATCTGGGGTTGTTCCACGGCCGGGAAGCTCGTGATGATCCTGTCGATGGCCTTGACGGCATCCGTGGAGCTCAGGGTTCCCAGGACGATGTGGCCGGTCTCGGCGGCGGTCAGCGCCAGGGAAATGGTCTCGTTGTCCCGGAGATCGCCGATGACGATGATGTCCGGATCTTCCCGCAGGGCGGCGCGAAGGGCGCGGGAGAAGCCCCCGGTGTCCCGCCCCACCTCCCTCTGGTTGATGAGACATTGCTTGAAAGGATGGACGAACTCCACGGGGTCCTCCAGGGAAATGATATGCGCCCTGCGTTCCTCGTTGAAAAGATTGACGAGGGCGGTCAGCGTCGTTGACTTCCCGCTGCCCGCCGGGCCGGCAATGAGGATGAGCCCCTGGTGTTCGTGGATGATGGAATGGAGGTGATCGGGGAGTCCGATCTCGGTCAGGGTGGGTGCCGTCTCGGGAATGACGCGGAACACGGCGTTGACACCGAGACGGTCCACGAATATGTTACCCCGGAACCGTCCCGCCGAGGGAAGATAGTGGCAGTAGTCGAGTTGCTGTTCCTTCTGGAGCCGTTGCCACGAAGACTCGTCGAGAATCTCGCGGATCATGGTCTCGATCAACTGGGGGGCGAGGGGAGGCTCCTCCAGGGGGACCAGCATCGAGGCAATCCGGAGGATCGGGGGACGGCCGGGGGTGAGGTGGAGGTCCGAGGCCTCCCGTTCCCGCGCAGCGGCGAGGAGCGGGTGGATCTGCGGCTCGCCCTGGCCCGCTTGTATGTGCAGCGCCGCCGAACGGAGCTCGCCCAGGTCATCGATCGTCTGGCCGCTGCGAGAGGCGAGCTCCTCCATGAGCTCCACGGCCCGCGCCCGCACGATGCGCTCCGGATCATTCTCGGCGACCCGGCGGAAGGCAGCCATGAGGTTGGGATGGTCGAAGTTCCGAAGGGCCATGAGGGCCTCGATCCGAACCTCTATCGACGAGCTGCCCAGGAGCTTGGCCAGGGCGGGAAGGGCCCTGGGATCCCCGAGACGACCCAGGGCCTCCACTGCGGCCCATCGCGTTTCCCCGTCTTCGAGCGCCTTGACGAGGGGGCCGACCGCCCGGCGGTCTCCCATCTGAGCCAGGGCGTTGGCAGCGCTGACCCGGATCCACCAGTCGTCGTCCTCGAGTAGGGGGACGACAGCCTCGAAGAGCTCTGGGTCGCCCATGGATTCCAGCATGGCGAGGGCGGTCGCCCGGATGCTGGGATTGGGGTCGTCGAGAAGATTGCGGACGGCGGGCCCCATGTCGCGGCCAAGTTCCGGGAGGACGTCCAGGGCCCGTTCGCGGACCCACCCCAGCAGGCTCCTGGAGAACTCCACGAAACGATGGATGAGGGCAGCGTGGTCCGGAATGGCGCGCAAGATCGCGACAGCCGCCTGGCGGACGGCGGGTTCGCCAGCGGCCAGCAGCGGAAGCAGCTGGTCGGCCATGGCCACACCTTCCCGAGCGGCGGAGGCCGAGATTGCGGCGACGAGGACCTTCCGGGTCTCCGGGTCCGCGCGCGGAATCTCCTCGATGAGGAGATCCTTGAAACGCTCCGGCGCCCGTGTGGCCAGGACGCGAATGGCCCGCTGGCGGATCTCCGGCTTGGGATCGTCCGTCAGCTCCCTCCATCTCTCGAGCTCGGCATCGCCGGGCTCCAGTTGTTCGAGACGTTCCAGCGCTTGAAGGCGGGCGGTGTCGGTCGCCGTCGCCAGCAACTGCCAGAGAGCTCCCTGGAGCGCCTGGACGGGAGGGGCCGCCAGGATGGCCCGCATCGTGACGTCGCGGACGGCCGGGTTGTCGCTGTCCAGAAGCTCCCTCAGGCGGCCCGTTACGCCGGGTGGGGCCGAGGGCAGCAGTGTGGCCGCGGCGGCCCGGATCGCCGCCGGGTGCTGGCGTGAGCACTCGGCGACGAAGGCGTCGGCCACGGCCCGCGGTGCGGAGCGATGGAGGAGCTCCAAGGCGGTCTCACGGAGGCGCCGGTCGGGGCGGAAGAGCATCCACGCCACATTCCCGGCCGGCAGCCCCTGGGCCTGGGTGAGCACCTGCAAGAGGCGATCGCGGGTCTCGCTGGAGTTGTACCGGCCCTGGGCGAGGAGCTGCAGGGCCTGTTTGACCTGGGCAGGATCCGGGACTTGCGGCATCGGCAAGATTATACCTGGTTCCCGTCCAGAAACGGTGTTCCTTCGATCCAGGCGTCTGCCCGTGCGGGCGAGCCGTACGCAGACAGGTCAGGCTGCGGATTGCCCTGTGCGGCGTATCCGAGCACGCCTCCACGCAAACCCTTGCCTTCCGTGATCGGGCAGAAAAGCCGCTCCTTTGTGCGGCTGGAGCCAGGCCGCCCCCCCCGGGCCTCTGGATGGGGACTTCCTGCACCCTTTCCGGCGGAACAATCGAGTCTCCTGGTGGTTCCGGTCGGGGAGAGGCCGATGCTCAAGATTCCTGCTGTTCGGATGTAGCCGGCGCCAATACGCATCTTGCGGTGGTGTCTGGAACACACCCCGGGGCCGGAGAAGCCGGTGGAGCTTCGGCTCCTTAACCGCCGGCCATGGCTTCCAGGCGGCGAATCCGCTCTTCCATGGGCGGATGGGTGCTGAAGAGCTTGGCAAGGCCACCGCCCGTGAAGGGGTTGGCGATCATCATGTGGGCCGTGTTCGCGTGGGCCGTCTTCATGGGAATCCGCCTGGTGGCAACGGAGAGCTTGCGGAGTGCCGACGCCAGGCCCAGGGGCGTTCCTGCAAAGTGGGCGCCGTCGGCATCGGCGTCGAACTCCCGGGAACGGGAGACCGCCAGCTGAATCAGAACGGCGGCCATGGGGGCGAGCAGGTAGAAGGCGAGGGCCCCGAGACCGCCGCCGCGCTCGTCCCGGCCCCCGAAACCACCGAAGATCATGGCCCATCCGAGCAGGCGGGCCAGCAGGGTGATGGCGCCGGCCAGGGTTGCGGCGACGGACATGATCAGGATGTCGCGGTGCTTGACGTGGGCCAGCTCGTGGGCCAGGACGCCCTTGAGCTCCTCACGGTCCATGGTTTGCAACAGGCCCTGGGTCACGGCCACCACGGCGTGGGCCGGGTTACGGCCGGTGGCGAATGCGTTTGGCTGCATCTCCGGGATCAGGTAGATGCGGGGCATCGGCAGGCCGGCGGCTGTGCTCAGCTCATGCACCACGGCGTAGAGCTCCGGCGCTTCGGCCTCGCCGATGGGCTGGGCGCGGTGGGCTTTCAGGGCGATCCTGTCCGAGAAGAACCAGCTGCCCATGTTGAGGGCCACGGCCACGAGGAAGGCGATCTGGAGCCCGCTGGAGCCGCCCATGGCCTCGCCCGCCCACAGGAGCAGGCCCGTCAATACACCCAGAAGGAGCACCGTCTTGATCATATTCATCGGGTATCACCTCCTCGACGACTCATTTCCCACACGGGGAAACACGCACATCGGGCGCCGGTATTCCGTCCGGCCAGGATCGAGACCCCTCTCACCGGCCTCACAGGAGGGAGGAGATCACCATGCTGACAAAGAAGAGAACCAGCAGGGCGCCCAGCGCGGCGAGGACGAGCTCCCCCTTGGAATAGCGCGTGGGCCGTTTCGCGGGACGCTCGCCGGCCGGCCGGCGGGTCGCACGGCGTTTCTTTCCCCTCGTGCGCTTGGCCACATCCCTCTCCTGGCGGGATCATACTCCATCCGCGACGCCGAAACACCCTTCCTCGCCGGCATGGCGGGTGGGCGGGCCCGGGTCCCCGTGCCCGAGCCCGACCCTCTTGGGGATGGTGGTGAGAGGATCAGTCCGGATCGTGGCAAGATCGGAGGGTGGACGGAGCGGCCGTCCGTGCAAGGTGGGTATTCCTCCGGTTTCCCATGGGCCCGGGTTCCGGGTCCAAGCTGAACGGGGAAGGGAAACCTGAGTCCACATAACGTCCAAGGAGCTTGCAAGAAGGGTGCCGGGCGGGAGGCGCGTCGTTGGGTGGAAGAAACCTGGCTCTGACGCGTAGAACACGTTAAGATGACGCGGTCAGGTCATCGTGGCACAATTCGACGGGAGGTCAACATGAACGACGGTGTGGACAGCGCCCGAGAGCAGCGGAACCTGCTGGAGCGTCTTGGGGCGAAGATCCCCGGGCTCAAGGGGTACCTGGACCGCGAGATGCGGCGCGAGGTGGACAAGATGGAACGGGACTGGATCGCCCAGCGGCTCGACCGGGCTCGCCAGTCCCTCCAGGAGAAGATCGCCGAGTGGTCCCGGCGGGGTAACCTGGCCAACCTGGACATGGCCGCCAGCCTGGAAAAGCTCCTGGACCGCTTCGCCAACCGCGTCCGGCACGCCGATTACGGCATCACCGGGTACTTCGACGCGGTCAAGATCTTCGGGCCCCAGCTGGAGCGTCTCTACGCTTTCGATCTCGATCTGATCGAGAAGGTTGAAGAGTTGACGGACCGGATCGAGACCTTGCCCGGCACGGCCTCGGAACCGGCCCTGGCGAGCCTGCTGGAGGCCGCACGGGAGGCCGATCGTGCCTTCGACGAGCGGGCTACGGTATTCGAAGAGGTGACGCAGAAGGGAGGCCGCTGATGGCACAGACCCTCGAGGTGCTGGAACACTACGATCCTTCGGGTGAGGAGATCGTCTACCGCTACCCGCCGGAGGGCAGCGCCGAGATCAAGATGGGCGCCCAGCTGGTGGTCCACGAGGCCCAGGAAGCCGTGCTCTACCGCGACGGCAAGGCGCTGGACGTCTTCGGCCCGGGCCGCCACACGCTGGTCACCCAGAATATTCCCCTGCTGACCAAGGCGGCGTCCCTGCCCTTCGGCGGCAAGAGCCCCTTCCGGGTGGCCGTGGTCTTCGTCAACAAGCGGACCTTCCTGGACCAGAAGTGGGGGACCCGCGAGCCTGTGGTCTTCCGCGATTCCGAGCTGGGCATGGTTCGGCTCAGGGCTTTCGGCAACTACGCCTACCGCATCGCCGACAGCCAGCTCTTCGTCAACACGGTGGTTGGCTCCCAGGGCGTGTTCGATACCGACCGCCTCAAGGATTTCTACCGCGACATGATCGTCTCCCGTCTCAACGACTTGCTGGGCGAGACGCTCAAGACGATCTTCGACCTGCCCCGCTTCTACGACGAGCTCGGCGTGGCGGCCAAGTCGCGCATGGCCGAGGACTTCGCCAAGTACGGCGTCGACCTGACGGACTTCTACATCAACTCCATCACACCGCCCGACGAGGTCCAGGCCAAGATCGACGAGCGCTCCGCCATGGGTGCCATCGGCGACATGAGTACCTACATGCAGTTCAAGGCGGCCCAGGCCGTGGAGGAGGCGGCCCAGGGCGGTGGCGAGGGTGGCGGCGCCGCCGGCGCGGGCATGGGCCTCGGCATGGGTGCGGGCTTCGGCGCCATGATGCCGGGGATGATCGCCCAGGCCATGCAACAGGCGCAGCAGGGGCAGCCACAGGGTGGCGCCGGGGCGCCGGCGGGCGGCGCGGC
>JAADFK010000114.1 GCA_013152925.1 Acidobacteriota bacterium
TCGGGCGCCGTGGTCGCCGCGAGATCACGCCCCGGGGTCCTGGAGACCCGGCTCAGTCCGGCTACTGACCGTCCCGGCCGGCTTCGGTCAGGGCGTAGGCGAGGATGGCGGCCGCCACGGAAACGTTGAGGGACTCGACGCCGGGCTTCATGGGGATGGCGATGGTGTCGTCCAGGAAGGCGCGGGTCTTGGCGCGGAGCCCCTTGCCCTCGGAGCCCAGGGCCAGGACCCAGCGGTCGGGCGGGTCGACGGCCCAGAGCGGCGTGCCCCCGGCCTGGGCGCCATAGGCCCAGTAACCGGCGTCCCTGAGGATCCTCAGCGTGTCGCCCGCAACGCCGGCACGCGCCATGGGGACGCGCTCCAGATGGCCAGCGGCGGCGGCGGCCAGGGCGCCCCCGAGCGGCGGCACGCCGGGGCCGGCGAGGATCACCCCGTCGATTCCGAAGGCGGCGGCGCTGCGGATGACGGCGCCAACGTTGTGGGGATCGGTGACGCCGTCCAGGAGGATCAGGCGGCCCGGCTCGCCCCCTGGCCGGAGGAGCTCCTCAAGTGGGGTGAAGGATCGCGGGGCCGTCCGGGCGCCCACGCCGTTGTGGGCGCCGCCGGCGGCCATCCGCTCCAGCTGGGTTCGCGGGACGAAACGAACAGGAACGCCGCGCTCGGCTGCCAGCTCGACGATCCTCTGAAGCCGGCGGTCCCGGCGTCCCCGCTGGATCCAGACCAGGTCCATGGGGCGGCCGGCTTCCAGGGCAGCCGTCACAGCGTGCACACCGAGCAGCCAGTTGGCGTCAGGAACCCTCTCCTCGTGCTGGGACATTCCGACCTCCCGCAGCGGGGCTGACACCCTGCCTTCCAGCGAATGTTGAAGGGACCCGGACCGGTCAGACCTCGAGGATCTCCTTCTCCTTGTGCTCAAGAAGCTCGCCGATCTTTCCGATGTAGGCATCGGTCAGCTTCTGGATCTGCTCGAGGCCGTCGTGCATCTCGTCCTCGGAGATCTCCTTGGCCTTCTCCATCTTCTTGACCTGGTCGTTGCCGTCGCGGCGGATCTGGCGGATGGCGTTCCTCGCCTGCTCCGCGTACTGGTGGGCCACCTTGACCAGCTCCTTGCGGCGCTCTTCGGTCAGCGGGGGGATGTTGAGCCGGACAACTTTGCCGTCGTTGGTCGGCGTGATCCCCAGGTTGGACTTGAGGATCGCCCGCTCGATCTGGCCCAGCATCTTGGGCTCCCAGGGCGCAATGACGATGGTCGCGGGCTCCGGAACGGAGAGTGCCGCCACCTGGTTGAGTGGCGACGGCGTCCCGTAGTAGTCCACGACGATGCCGTCCAGCAGGGCCAGGGAGGCCCGTCCCGTCCGCAGGCTGACCAGCTCGTCCTTGAACGCGTCGATGGCGCCGATCATCCGGCGTTCCAGCTCCTTCAACAGCTCCTTCATCGCACCTCCTCGGGGCCGACGATCGACCCGACAGCTTCGCCCAGCACCGCACGCTTGAGGTTGCCGGACCTGTGGATGTTGAAGATCTGAATGGGTATCCGCGATTCCATGCACAGGGAGATGGCCGCCGCGTCCATCACCCGGAGGCCCCGCTTGAGCACCTCGGCGTAGCCGAGCCGCGGCAAGAGCTTGGCGGAGGGATCGTGGACCGGGTCCGCCGTGTACACGCCGTCCACTTTCGTCGCCTTGATGAGGATCTCGGCGCCGATCTCGTTGGCCCTCAGGGCGGCGGCGGAGTCCGTCGTGAAGAAGGGGTTTCCCGTGCCGCCGGCGAAGAGGACCATGCGCCCCTTCTCCATGTGCCGGATGGCCCGCCGGCGGATGAAGGGCTCGGCCACCTGGTGCATCTCGATGGCCGTCTGAACCCTGGTGGGCACGCCGCGGCGCTCCACGGCAGAGGAAAGGGCCAGGGCGTTGATGACCGTGGCCAGCATCCCCATGGAATCACCGGTGATGCGATCGATCCCCTGCTCGTGGGCCGACACGCCCCGGATGATGTTCCCGCCCCCGACCACGATGCCCATCTGGACTCCCAGGGCGTGAACCGCCACCAGCTCGGCGGCCAGGGTGTCGACGACGCTGGGTTCGATACCGAAGGGCTGGGACCCCAGCAGAGCCTCCCCGGAAAGCTTGACAAGTATCCGGCGAAACCGCGGCGTCCCCTCGTCCATGGCCTACTCGCCGGCTCCCTCGCCCAGCCTGAAGCGGACGAAGGCCTCGATGGTCGCCCCCTCGCCGCCGATCTCCCGGACGTACTGGCCGACCGTCTTGGATCCGTCCTTGGCGAAGCTCTGCTCCATCAGCACCACCTCTTCGTAGAACTTCTCCATCTTACCCGAGACGATCCGCTCGGCGATGTGCTCGGGCTTGCCCTGGCTCATGGCCTGCTTGAGCGCGATCTCCCGTTCGGTGGCCAGGACGTCCTCACTGACCTCGTCGCGGTTGGCAAAGCGGGGGTCCATGGCGGCGATATGCATGGCGACGTCGCGCAACGCCTCCTCGCTCAGGCTTGCGGAACCCCTGACGAGGACGCCGATCTTACCGCCCATGTGCACGTAGCTGGCCAGCCGGGAACCGTCCCCGGCCTCCATCAGGGCGACCCGGGACAGCACGATGTTCTCTCCGATCTTGGCGATCTTCTGGGCGATCGCCTGCTCCACGGTGTGCTCCGGATCGCCGGCGAAGGGGAGCGCCTTGAGGGTGGCCACGTCGCCGGCGCCGGCCTCGAGCGCCTGTTCCACGAGGGCGTTGGCAAAGTCCTGGAACTCGGAGTTCCGGGCGACGAAATCAGTCTCGCAATTGAGCTCGATCATGGCGGCCCTGCGGTCGTCTCCCGCGATGCTCACCAGGCCGTCACTGGCGGTTCGATGCGCCTTCTTCGCGGCCGCGGCGAGACCCTTGGTTCGAAGGATCTTGATGGCCTCGTCCATGTTGCCGCCGGCCTCGACGAGGGCCTTCTTGCAGTCCATCATTCCCGCACCGGTCCTCTGCCGGAGCTCCTTCACAGCGCTGGCCGTTACACTCATGCTTCAAAGCCTCCTTCGTCGTTTCGTATGGGAAGGGGCCAGGCGCTGCCGCCCCTGGCCCCATCGTTCGTCATTCCTGCCACGGCGGGTTCAGGCCTGGGCCGTGGCCACTTCTCCGTCCTCGGCCGACGCGGGCGTCTCAATGGCCGGAGCCGGCTCCCCGGCCGGCGCCGTCTCGACCTCCACCGCATCCCCCGCCTCTTCCGGAGCCGCTTCGTCCTCGTTGCCGACGTACCGTTCGTCGGAGAGGTTGAGCCCTTCGAGGACGTTGTCGGCGATGCGGGACGAGAAAAGACGGATGGCGCGGATGGCATCATCGTTCCCGGGGATGGGGTAGTCCACCTCTTCCGGATCGCAGTTGGTATCGACCACGGCGATGACGGGAATGCCGAGCCGGTTGGCCTCACGAACCGCGATGTGCTCGTGAACCGTATCGACGACGAACAGGGCCTCCGGAAGGCCGTCCATGTCCTTGATGCCGCCCAGGGCCCGCTCCATCTTCCGGCGCTGGCGCTCGAGACGGATACGTTCCTTCTTGGTCAGCAGGGCGTCCTCGTTGCTCAGCGTCGCCTCGATCTCCTTGAAACGGTCGATGGACTTGCGGATGGTCTTGAAGTTCGTCATGGTCCCGCCGAGCCAGCGGTGATTGACGTAGAACATGCCGCACCGGACGGCCTCTTCCCGCATGGCATCCTGAGCCTGACGCTTGGTCCCAACGAAGAGGATGTTCTGCCCGGCTGCGGCCAGATCCCGCACGAAGGCCGCCGCCTCTTCGAAATGCGCCAGCGTCTTCTGCAAGTCGATGATGTGGATGCCGTTCCTCTTTCCGAAGATGTAGGGTTTCATCTTCGGATTCCAACGGCGGGTCTGGTGGCCGAAATGAACACCAGCCTCGAGCAGCTCTTTCATCTGAATCGTCGCCACAACCGTCTCCTTAACGCTTCGAGAACTGGAAGCGCTTGCGCGCCTTGGGTTGACCGTACTTCTTCCGCTCCACCTTCCGGGCGTCTCGCGTCAGCAACCCGGCGGCCTTGAGCCTGGGACGAAGCTCGGGGTTGTACTCCAACAGCGCGCGCGAGATGCCGTGGCGAATGGCCCCGGCCTGGCCGGTCGAGCCTCCGCCGTCCACGTTGACCAGGATGTCGAACTTGTCGTCCGTCTCCGTCAGGCGCAAGGGCTGGCGAATGACCATCTTGAGCACCCGGTTGGGGAAATACTCGTCGAAGTCCCTACGGTTGACCGTAATCTTGCCGCTGCCCGGCCGGAGGTAGACGCGGGCCACGGAGGTCTTCCGCCGCCCGGTGCCGTAGTACTGAATCTCTGCCACAACGTCCCCCTATCAGGATGCCGGAGCCCAGGTCTTGGGCTGCTGGGCCACATGAGGATGCTCGGGTCCACTGTAGACCTTGAGCTTCTTCAGGAGCTTCCGGCCGAGCCGGTTCTTGGGGAGCATGCCCCAAACGGCCAGCCGGATCAATCGTTCCGGGTGTTTTTCGAGCATTTCCCGGGCCGTCCGGGTGTGGATCCCGCCCGGATAGCCGGAATGCCGGTAGTACTTCTTCTCTTCCACCTTGTTGCCGGTCAGGCGCACACGCTCGGCGTTGACGACGACCACGAAGTCGCCGGTATCGAGGTGCGGCGTATACATGGCCTTGTGCTTGCCCCTGAGGAGCTTGGCAATGTCGGTGGCGACACGGCCAAGCACCTGGTTCGAGGCATCGATCACCAGCCACTCCCGGTTGATCTCGTCTGCTTTCGGCATGTAAGTTCGCATCATTCCCTCGCTCTCGGACACAGTACGCTCACGACCCTGCGGACGCAGGGGAGCAGGACTGTACCCGACACACCCCCCTGTGTCAACCCGTTCGGCGGCTCAGTTTCGAGGCGGGGTGGCCCGGCGGGCGGCCGTTGCGGTACCGGCGTCATTCGTGCCCGGGCGGCAGGGCCCGTGGTGCCGGTTGCGGCAGGCTTTCCAGGCGTCCCCGCCCCAGCCACACGTGGAGCTCGCGACCGACGGACTGGACCGTGATGATCTCCATGGAAAGGCCCGCGGGAAGCCACCGGCCAAGATCGAGCACGATGATCCCGGTGCCCGGGAACACGGTCACGGCATCGTCCTCGATGCGGCCCACGATGGCCTCGACGACTCCCATGGGGACGGGCATCCCTCCAAGGACCCGCAGCCTCCTCAGCCGCAGCCCGAGGAGCCGCGATCGCAGCCGGAGCTCGGCCAGCCGGATGGAGACCTGGCTGGCCATACCCTTCCAGCGCAGCCAGGCACGGACCTCCAAGGCATCGCCGGCAGCAAGGAGCTCGATACGTTCCACGGTGTCGACGGTGGTCAACCGGTCGCGCAGGATCTCCTCGATGTGGTCGAGGTCGAGCACCAGGTGCATGCCGTCCCAGTGGGCCAGGGGTCTTCCGTTGTGCACGCGAGCAGTATACCCTCCTCGCCGGCATGCGGTTCGAAGAACCCCTGATTCGAGGCGTTTTCCTCCGGCGCTACAAGCGTTTCCTGGTCGACGTGGAGCTGGAGAACGGCGTGGTCCTCACGGCCCACTGTCCCAACTCGGGCTCCCTCCGCGGCTGCACCGCCCCCGGATGGCCGGTCCTTCTCAGCGACAGCCACAACCCCAGGAGGAAGCTCCCGCTGAGCTGGGAGATGATCCACAACGGCCGCTGCTGGATCGGCATCAACACGCACCGGGCCAACGCCCTGGCCGCCGAGGCCGTCGAACGGCGGATCATCCCCGAGCTCCGGGGCTACGACACGCTCCGCAGGGAGGTTCGCTACGGTGAGCGGAGCCGCATCGACATCCTGCTCGAGGGCACCGGCCCGCCCTGCTGGGTCGAGATCAAGAACGTCACGCTGGTCGACGAGTCCGGCCACTACGCCTTCCCGGACGCACCCACCGAGCGGGGGCGCCGCCACCTGGCCGAGCTCGCCACACGGGTCCGTCTGGGCGACCGCTCGATCATGCTGTTCGTCATCCAGCGGAGCGACGGGAACGGCTTCGTGCCCGCGGCGGACATCGATCCCGCCTACGCCCGCGCCCTGACCGACGCGCGGGAAGCCGGCGTCGAGCTGCTGGCCTGGCGTGCCGAGGTCGAACCCACCGGTATCGAACTCGCCGAGCCGATCCAGGTGCTGCTGCCCTGAAAGTGCCAGGTCCGGTGATTGCCGCAACGTTTCCTTGGCACGAAGGGGGGCGGATGCTCCTTGGGGTGTTCGTGGCGGGTGTTCCTTAGCGCCATGGGAGCTCACCCGCTCCGCGGGCTTCGCCGGGGAGGGCCGTTCCCTTGGAGCGGCGGGCGTCCCTCGTCCGGATGAAGGACCTCGCACCCCGTTCGGCGAAGGTCCCGTCCGGCAGTTCCTTCGCTCCTGGAGATAGTTTCCCAGCACTTCAGAAGCAGGGCGCGAAGGGCGGCATGTGCCATTCATGTACTTCTCCCAACGTCGTTCAGCTCCACCTCGGCGCCGATGAGAGAAGTGCATGATTGGCAATGCGCGGCGACACTGGGGGTAGGAGGTGTTGGCCCTCCTGAGAGGCGTCCCGCACCGGACTCCGGCGGGCGCCTCGACCCTTTCTCACCCCGAGCGCGTCGCGCCCGCCGGGGGAGGACGGCGTTTGCTCGCGGACTCTCCCGGTCCGCAAGCAGACGGACGCCGGAGTCGAACGAAGGGAAACCCCGCGGCGTCGAGGTAGGTGAAAGGATTCTCCGGGGGCGCCATGCCGGCCTGGAGACCGGCGCTCCGCGGGGGCCGCTGGTGCTGCCGGCGAAGCGAGGTCCTCGGGGGAGCGCCGCTCTCCAGAGCGACCTTGGGCGATGGGGGTGAGGTGCTCCGCGGCGTGGGGCGGCGGGCGCCGCCGAACCGCTCTCACTTCCCCTCGCGTCGCGCCCGCCGGAAGCGGACGGCGGAGCACAGGAGCATCGCTCTCCTGAACACCAAGGAAAAGGTGTTCCCGAAACGCTCAGGAGCAGCCCATCCCAACGCTTCGCAGAACCCCACCCCGCACGCCCTGGGGAACCCCTCCGTTGTAGCGGCGGGCGTCCCGCCCGCCGGCGTGGTGGGGCCGTAACACGGTGCCTACACGGTGCCTGGCACTCGATCATCCTGGATTGCCGGGAGCGGGAAGGGTAGGCGAGCTATGACCCGGGGAGCGAGTGCTGAGCGTGTCTCGCGGTCCATGGAGTCACAACACCATAACACGGTGCCTGGCACCTAACGGCGGGCATCGCCGGCGCCTGGCACGGAGTGGATCTCGCACGTGTCGGCGGGCTCCTCGTTCTCCCGTGGTTGCCCGCGCTGATCGGCGGAGGCGCCCTCCTCCGGCTGGCGGGACGGGCGCGCTCCCTGTGGGTCGCGATCCTGGCGGTGACCATGGTGCTGGCCGCCAGCGTCCAGCTCCGCCTGGTCATCGGCCCGGCCATCCGTTTCTCCGGCCTGGCCGAGGGGTGGCCCGGGCCGGCCGCGCTTGCGAAGCCGGCGCCCTGCGGTACACTCGGGGCATGGTCAGTCGCTCCCGGCTCGTGGAGGTGCTCGGAGGTTTTTCCTCGGCCAGGGTGGTTCTCTACGGGGACCTGGTGCTCGACCGGTTCATCCTTGGGACCCCCAAGCGCATCTCTCGCGAGGCGCCCGTTATCATCCTCCGCTACGAGGACGAGCACAACATCCCCGGCGGCGCCGGCAACGCGCTGGCCAACCTGGCCGCTCTCGGCGTGACCGTTCGTGTTGTGGGCGCCGTCGGCGACGACGAGCCGGGCGCCGTGCTGCTCGGGCTTCTGGAGAAGCTGGGGATCGACACCTCCACGGTCGTTCGTGTGCCCGGGTTCCGGACGCCCATGAAGGTGCGCTTGCTCGGCGGCGGGGCCTGCTCGCTGAAGCACCAGATGGCGCGTTACGACGTGGAGGATCACCTTCCGGCGGACGCCCCCTTCCGGCAGCAGCTCCACGACCACCTCGAGGCGACCACAGCCGGGGCCGGCGCCCTGGCCGTCTCGGACTACGGCTACGGAACCGTCGAGCCCGAGGCGGTGGCCGCGGTATGCGAGGCCGCCGGCAGAACCGGCTGGGTCTGCCTCGATTCCCGGTACCGCCTGGGGGAGCTCAGGGGGGTCGACGGTGCGACGCCGAATCTCGGGGAGCTCGAGGACTGGGCGGGCCGCACGCTGACCGGAGACGGCGACGTGGCCAGCGCCGCCGAGGCGCTGCGGGCCTGGTTGGGTGCGCGCTTCATCCTCGCAACGCGCGGGAACCGGGGCATGACCCTGGTCGAGGAAGGCCGGGGGGCCGTGCACATCCCGGTCTGGGGCGGAGACCAGGTGGCCGACGTCACCGGCGCCGGCGACACGGTCATCGCCGTGCTGACGGCGGCCCTGGCCGCCGGCGCCCGACCCCACGAGGCCGCCGTGCTGGCCAACTACGGCGGCGGCATCGTGGTCATGAAGCTCGGCACAGCGACGGTTTCCCGGGAGGAGCTCCGGACGGCCGTGCTGTCCGACCCCGGCCTGGGCTCATGATCACCCCCGTCCCGGCACCGGTTCTGAGCCTGGATGAGACGGCCGAGCGCTGCGACGGCTGGCGGCGCGAGGGCCACATCATCGTCCTGGCCAACGGCGCGTTCGACATGCTCCATGTGGGCCACGTCCGGTACCTCGCCGGCGCCCGCGAGCAGGGGGACCACCTGATCGTCGCCGTCAACTCCGATGCCTCCGTCCGCCGTTCCAAGGGGCCCGGCCGGCCGATCGTTCCGGAGTTGGAGCGCCTGGAGCTGCTCTCCCATCTCCGGATGATCGACTGTCTCGTGGTCTTCGACACGCCCACCGTGGCGCCCGTCCTTCTCCGGCTTCTCCCCCACGTGCACGCCAAGGGGACCGACTACACCGAGGAGACCGTGCCGGAGCGGGACGTGGTGGCCAGCTACGGCGGCCGGACCGTCATCTGCGGCGATCCGAAGGACCACTCGACCACCGACGCCCTGGCCACCATCCTCGAGCGCTTCGGCGGCCGCACGGCGGGCTAGCCCGCACGCGTTACAATCCATTGTTGCAGGACGGAACGCTCCGCATCCGGCGGCGCTTTCTCGATCCGGTCGCTCGCCGTGCCGCAAGCACGTCTGCGCTCCCGGACCTTGCGGCAGCGCCGGGAGGCCGACCTCTTCCGGCCTTCGCGACGATACATGGCGAGCCACGCGGGCGGAGCTGCCGTACAATTGGCCGATGCGGCTGTTGCTCGTCCGCCTCTCCGCTCTCGGCGACGTGGTCCACACGTGGCCCCTGGTGACGGCGATCAAGCAGACCGAGCCGGCGGTGGAGCTGACCTGGGTGGTGGAGGAGCCCCTCGCCACACTGGTGCGCGGGCACCCGGCCGTCGACCGCGTGGTGCTGACGGCGACCCGCCGGTGGCGCCGGCGGCCGGCCGATCGCAGCACTGGCCGCGAGATGTCGACGCTGAGGCGGCAGCTGCGCGATCCGCGGCAGGATACCTGCCTCGATCCCCAGGGGACGATGAAGTCGGCAGCGATCTGCCGGCTCTCGCGGGCTGGCCGGCGGGTCGGTCTCGACCGTCCCTGGCGCCGGGAGCTGCTGGCCGGCCTGGCCTACACCGAGACGATCCGGCCGGGCGCGCGCTCGCCCCACGTGGTGGCCACGAACCTGGAGCTCCTGCGGGCCATCGGCGGCCGCCCTCCCGAGGAGCCTCCACATCCGGACGGCCGCTGGCTCCTGGGGAAGGCAGCCAGCCCCCTGGAAGGCAGCGGCGACCTGTCGGCCTATGCCGTTCTGTTGCCCGGTACCGGCCATCCCTCCAAGATCGTTCCCGCTGAGACCCTGGCCGAGACGGCCCGCGGCGTGGCCAACGAGGGCCTGCGCCCCGTGGTGGCCTGGGGGCCCGGTGAGCGGTCGCGGGCCGAACAGGTGGTGGAGCTCTCCGGAAACCGGGCGGACCTGACGCCTCCGACGAATCTGCTGGAGCTGGCCTCCCTCCTCGGCGGCGCCTCGCTGGTGGTCGGCGGCGACACGGGCCCGGTGCACCTCGCCGCCAGCCTCGGCACGCCGACCGTGGCGGTATTCATGGCGACCAACCCGCTGAGGAACGGTCCACTGGGGCTCCGGACTGCCGTCGTCTCCACGGCCCGCGGGGCGGGAGATCATGCGACGGGCAGCGCCCGGGTGGCGCCCGGCCGCCCGCCCTCCTCCGCCGAGATCCTCGAGGCGATCGGGCATCTCCTCGGAGAACGAAAGCCGGTGGGCGTCTGATACGATCGGGAGGTGTCCGTAGTGTTCAGGAATGGCTCAGGCTGCAGCACGGTGGACCGGCCGCGGCTCGTCACCGGCACGTCGCCGGGGCCGGTGTTACAATCGCCCCGGCACTGAATAACAGAAACGGACGGGTAGACGATGGCATTGAAGATCGGCGAGCTCCTCCTGAGAGCCAAGCTCATCGACGAAGAGAAACTGCAGAGCGCCCTTGACGAGCAGGCCCAACTGGGAGGCCGTCTCGGCGAGCATCTGATCCGTCTCGGGTACGTCACCGAAGAGGATATCCTCGATTGCCTCTCCCAGCAGTACGGCGTACCCTCCATCAACCTCCGCCATTTCGACATCGACGAGTCCATCGTCCGCCTGATTCCGGCGGATGTGGCCCGGAAGTACCAGTTCGTCCCGGTCTCCAAGACCGGTGCGACGTTGACGGTGGCCATGAGCGATCCCACCAACGTGTTCGCCATGGACGACATCACCTTCATCACCGGTTACCGGGTGGAGCCCGTGGTCGCCTCCGAAGAGGCCCTGCGGGAAGCGCTGGACAAGTACTACGGCACCACCCACGCCATCGAGCTGAAGAAGGTCATGGACGATCTCTCCACCGTCGAGGAAGTGGGGATCCTGGACGTCATCGAGGAAGAGGAGGAGGTCGACGTCGCCGACCTCGAGGCGGGCGCCGACGAGGCGCCCGTTGTGCGGCTGGTCAACCTGATCCTCTCCGACGCCATCAAGCGGGGCGCCTCGGACATCCACGTGGAGCCCTACGAGCGTTCCTACCGCGTACGGTTCCGGATCGACGGCATCCTCTACGAGATCATGAACCCGCCGCTCAAGCTCAAGGAGGCGATCACCTCCCGCATCAAGATCCTCTCCAAGCTGGATATCGCCGAGAAGCGCCTCCCCCAGGACGGGCGGATCAAGCTCAAGATGAAGTTGGCAGGCAAGCTCAAGGAGCTGGACTTCCGGGTCTCGACCATTCCGACGCTGCACGGCGAAAAGGTGGTCCTGAGGCTGCTGGACAAAGAGAACCTCCAGCTGGACATGACTCGCCTGGGATTTGAAAAACCCAGCCTGAAGAAGTTCGAGGACGCCATCCTCCAGCCCTACGGCATGGTGCTCGTCACCGGGCCAACGGGCTCCGGTAAGACCAACACCCTGTATTCGGCCCTGTCGCGGATCAACACGGCGGAGGTCAACATCATGACCGCTGAAGACCCCGTGGAGTTCCAGCTCCCGGGCGTCAACCAGGTCCAGATGAAGGAGTCCATCGGGCTCAACTTCGCCGCCGCGCTGCGCTCCTTCCTCAGGCAGGACCCCAACATCGTGCTGGTGGGTGAGATCCGGGATTTCGAGACGGCGGAGATCGCCATCAAGGCCGCGCTGACCGGGCACCTCGTGCTTTCGACGCTCCACACCAACGATGCGCCGTCCACCATTAACCGTCTGATGAACATGGGCATCGAGCCCTTTCTCGTCGCCACTTCGGTCAACCTCATCTGCGCTCAGCGCCTGGTACGGAGGATCTGTGCCAAGTGCAAGGAGCCCGAGGATGTTCCGCTCCAGGCACTGCTCAACGTCGGCTTCCCCGAAGCCGAGGCGCCCAACATCCAGCTCCAGCGGGGCCGCGGCTGTGAGGTGTGCAACAACACCGGGTACAAGGGCCGTGTCGGGCTCTTCGAAGTGATGGAGGTCACGGAAGACGTGCGGGAGCTCATTCTTTCGGGCGCCACCGCGGTAGAGTTACGAAGGAAAGCCCTGGAAGAGGGTATGATCTCTCTGAGGTACTCCGGCCTGCAGAAGATCAGGGAGGGCGTCACGACCATCGAAGAAGTGGTTCGCGAAACGGTCCTCTAAAAGAGGCATGGCCCGTTGGAGGCAAGATGGCGGCAAGTCTGCACCAGCTGTTGAAGACCATGGTTGCGAGGGGTGGAACGGATCTTCACATCACCACCAACTCGCCGCCGGTCATCCGGATCGACGGTATCCTGATCCCGCTGGACGGCCAGCCCATGACCGCAGTGGAGACCAAGAAGCTGGCCTATTCCATCCTGACCGACGCCCAGAAACACCGCTTCGAGGAGGATCTCGAGCTCGACCTCTCCTTCGGCATCAAGGGACTGGCGCGCTTCCGCGCCAACATCTTCATGCAGCGCGGGGCCGTGGCGGGCGCCTTTCGCCGGATTCCATACGAGATTCTCGGCTTCCGCGAGCTCGGTCTGCCACCGGTCGTCGAGACCCTCTGCACGCTGCCACGGGGCCTGGTGCTGTTCACCGGCCCGACCGGCTCGGGCAAATCGACCTCTCTGGCCGCCATGATCGACAAGATCAACAGGGAACGCCCGGTCCACATCATCACCATCGAGGACCCCGTCGAGTACCTCCACTCGCACAAGAAGGCCCTGATCAACCAGCGGGAGCTCCACGCCGACACCCATTCCTTCCCCAACGCGCTGCGCTCGGTGCTTCGCGAGGACCCGGACGTGGTGCTGGTCGGCGAGATGCGCGATCTGGAGACCATCGCCTCGGCCCTCCGCATCGCCGAGACGGGCCACCTGACCTTTGCAACCCTCCACACCAACTCCGCGCCGCAGACCATCAACCGGATCGTTGATGTCTTTCCAGAGCACCAGCAGTCCCAGATCCGTGCCCAGCTCAGCTTCGTTCTCGAGGGCATCATCTGCCAAACCCTGCTCCCCAGGGCATCCGGAAAGGGGCGGGTCCTGGCCACCGAGGTGTTGATCCCGAACCCCGGCATCCGCAACCTCATCCGCGAGGACAAGATCCACCAGATCTACTCCATGATGCAGGCCGGGCAGCTCCGACATGGCATGCAGACCTTCAACCAGTCTCTGGCCACCCTCTACCACAAGCGCATGATCTCGCTGCAGGTCGCCATGTCCCACAGCTCCCACCCCGACGAGCTCCAGGACATGATCAACCGCGGAATAGGCGCCCCCACCGCCGCCCCGGCGGATGTGCGCCAGCAAAGGAGGTCCTGATCCATGCCGAACTATGAATGGAAGGGACGCGACCGGAACAACAACCCGCAGTCGGGAGTCATGATCGGAGATTCCAAGGACGCGGTCATCGCCGCGCTGAGGCGCCAGCAGATCGTCGTCACCACGGTCAAGGAAAAGGGCAAGGAGATCGCCCTGCCCCGCTTGGGGGGTGGGATCAAGAGCAAGGACATCGCGGTCTTCACGCGCCAGTTTTCCGTGATGATCGATGCCGGGTTGCCGCTCGTCCAGTGCCTTGACATCCTCGGGCAGCAGCAGGACAACAAGGCGTTCCAGAAGATTCTCCTCCAAATCCGTCAGGACGTGGAGTCCGGGTCATCCCTCGCCGAGGCCATGCGGAAGCACCCCCAGGCCTTCGATGATCTCTACGTCAACATGGTGGCTGCCGGCGAGGCCGGAGGTATTCTCGACACCATCCTGCAACGCCTTTCCACCTACATCGAGAAGGCCGTGAGGCTCAAGACCCAGGTCCGGTCGGCCATGATCTACCCCGTGGCCGTCATCACCATCGCGGTCATCGTCGTTTACATCATTCTCTGGAAGGTCATCCCGGTCTTCGCCTCCCTCTTCCAGGGTCTCGGCGCCGATCTGCCCTTCCTGACACTGTGGATCGTCGCCCTGTCCAAGTTCATCGGCCGGTTCTGGTGGCTGATCTTCATGGTTGTCTTCGCCGCGATCTTTGGCATTCGTCAGTACTACCGGACGGAGACCGGCAGAAAGCAGATCGATGCCATGCTTCTCAAGTTGCCCGTCCTTGGCGTCATCCTTCGCAAGATCGCCGTGGCCAGGTTCTGCAGAACCCTCGGTACACTGTTGGCTTCGGGCGTCGCCATCCTGGAGTCCCTGGAAATCACCGCCAGGACCGCTGGCAACGCCATCATCGAGGAGGCGATCCTGACCGTCCGCAAGGCCGTGGAGGAGGGCAAGACCCTGGCGGAGCCGCTGGCGCGAACGGAGCAGTTTCCACCCATGGTCTGTCAGATGGTTGGTGTGGGTGAGCAGACCGGCGCCATGGACACCATGCTGTCCAAGATCGCCGACTTCTACGAGGACGAGGTCGATGCAGCGGTCGATGGCATGATGAAGCTCATCGAGCCCGTCATGATCGCCTTTCTCGGCGTCGTCATCGGTACCATCGTTGTTGCCATGTACCTGCCAATGTTCACGCTGATCAGCAAGATCGGCTGATGCCCCGGAGCGCTGCCGGCACGAAGGGCGCGGCGGCAGGGGAATCGTCGCCTCCCCTGCTTCCGGTAAACGGCAGAGCGCTGCTCTGGCTGATGGGGATCCGCATCGTCGCGATCTCCACGCTCTTTCTCGCCTCATTGATCATCCAGGCGTCGACCCGGACGATTCTGCCCCTGGGCGGCTTCTACATCCTCGTCCTGGCAACCTACGCCCTCTCCCTGGCCTACCTGGTCCTCCATGTGCGTGGGATTTCACCACGCGCCCAGGCCATCCTGCAGCTCCTCGGCGATCTCGGGATCGTCACCGGCTTCGTCTACCTGACCGGCGGCGTCTATTCCCCCTTCTCCTTCCTCTACCTGATCGTCATCGGCACCGCCGCGTCCCTCCTGCGCGGCGGCGGGTTGATCTTCGCCGGCCTTTCCTCCGTTGTCTACGGTGTCCTGGTGGATCTCCTGGTCTTCGGCCTGATTCCGTTGCCACCCAACATGGTGGGAGAGCACATTGTCGTCCCCCTTTCACGCGTCCTCTGGCAGCTGCTGATTCACATCGTCAGTTTCTTCCTGGTTGCCATTCTCGTCTCCTACCTGACCGAGTCGCTGCGGAAGACCCGGCTGAGCCTCGAGGAGGAACGCGAGCGTGCCCGCCAGTTCGCCGCCCTGACCGACCACGTGGTCCGGAGCGTCACGGCCGGCATCCTGGCGGCCAACATGGATGGGCTCGTGCTCCATCTCAACCCGGCCGGTTCCGCGATCCTCGGGATTGACGACCCCGAATCGGTGATCGGACTGTCCATCGAAGACGTCCTGAACCTCGAAGGCGTGCGCTGGGGGCTACTGATGGTCCGGGCCCGCCGCGGTCAGTCGGTGCGTATGGAGGGGACCGTCCCGGGCGGGAACCCCCGGCTCGGTCTGACGGTCAGCCAGCTCAAGGACGAGGCGGGGACACAGGTGGGTCTCGTGGTCAATTTCCAGGACCTGGCGGAGGTCGAGAAGGAAACGGAACGCCAGCGCCTCCAGGAACGGATGGCGGCCGTGGGAGAGCTGGCGGCACGGGTGGCCCACGAGATCAAAAACCCGCTGGCCTCCATCTCCGGCTCGGCGCAGATGCTCTCGAGTCAGCAGAGCGCCGACGCCACGGTCCGCCGCCTCCTGGGGATCGTCGTGGAGGAATCCCGCCGTCTGTCCAACATCCTGGACGGCTTCCTGGCCTACACCCGTCCAACTCGATCCACGCGAGCCGTCTGCAACCTGGTACCCCTCCTCCATGACACGGTGGAGCTTCTCAAGAGCTCCGAACAGCGGCGGCCCGACCACGACATCCGTCTCCAGCTCCCGACGGAGCTCCCCGTGCTGGCCGACGAGCACCAGATGCAGCAGCTGGTCTGGAACCTCTGCCTCAACGCGCTCCAGGCGATGCCCGAGGGAGGTGAGCTGCTGATCACCGGAGAGCTCACCGGCGGACAGGTCGTGCTCCGCTGGTGCGACTCCGGTACCGGCATGGACGAGACGATCCGGCAGCACGCCTTCGAACCCTTCGTCACCACGAGGCCCGGGGGCACGGGCCTGGGCCTGGCCATCGTCTACACCATAGTTGACGAACACGAGGGGTCCGTGGACATTGAATGTGAACCGGGGAAGGGTACGACCGTGACGGTCCGGCTTCCCCTTTGCGAGGAAACCCCATGAGCGCCGGACGCATTCTGATCGTCGACGACGAGCCCTCCATCAGAGAGCTGCTGAGCATCATGCTCGAGCAGGAGGGGTATGAAACGGAAACGGCGGAGTCGGTCGCCACCGCCGGAACGTGCCTGGAGACCTCCACCTTCGACCTCGTCATCTGCGACCTCAAGCTCCCCGATGGCAACGGCCTCGATGTCCTGTTGAGCGCCCGGCGGCGGGGCGTTGAGACCCGCTTCGTCATCATCACCGCCCACACCACACCGCAGAACGCGCTGGAAGCGCTTCGGGCCGGCGCCGTGGAGTACCTCTCCAAACCCTTCGAGGTGGAGGAGCTCAAACACGTCGTCGCGAAGCATACGGCCCGTCCCCAGGAGCCTCCGGAGGGCCGGGACATCCCGGAGTTCATCGGCAACAGCCCGGCCATCCGCAAGATTCTCGACCTGGTTCCCCGCTTCGCCAACACGCCGTCCACCGTGCTGATCACGGGAGAGAGCGGCACTGGAAAGGAGCTCCTGGCACGCGCCATCCACGGTCAGTCTTCTCGAGCCACCGGCCCCTTCCTCAGCATCAACTGCGGTGCACTTCCCGAGGGTCTCCTGGAATCCGAGCTCTTCGGTCATGTGCGGGGCGCGTTCACCGGGGCCGTGCGAGACAATCCGGGGCTCTTTGCCCAGGCTGCCAACGGCACGCTCTTCCTGGACGAGGTGGGTGAGCTGACACCGGCCATCCAGGTCAAGCTCCTCCGGGTGCTCCAGGAGCACCGTGTTCGCCGTGTGGGCGGGTCCCACGAGATCGAGGTCGACGTGCGCATCATGGCCGCCACCAACCGCAACCTCGAAGAGGAGCTCCAGAGAGGCGCCTTCCGGGAGGATCTCTACTACCGGCTGAACGTCCTCCACCTGCACCTCCCGCCGCTCCGGGCCCGCCGCGACGACATTCCCGATCTCGCACGCCATTTCGTCGACAAGGTCTGCCGGCATCTCGACCTGCCGCCAAAACGCCTGACACCCGATGCCGTCCGGGTGCTCCTGGCCTATCCCTGGCCCGGCAACGTCCGCGAGCTGGAGAACATCATCGAACGAACCGTCGCCCTGGAGCCTGGGGAGGTGATCACCGCGGGTTCCCTCCCGGAGACCCTCCGCGGCAAACCCTTCGATCGCACGCTGGAGCAGGCCTCGCTTCCCGAGGAGGGTCTCGACCTCGAGGAGTACCTGGACGGCCTCAGGCGAAGCTTGATGCGCCAGGCCCTCAACCGGACGGGCGGCCAGCAGAAGCGAGCCGCAGAGCTTCTCCGCATGTCGTACCGTTCGTTCCGCTACCACGCGAAGAACCTTGGACTGACCGTCGAGGGAGAACCCCATGAGACTTCGTAACACCACCACCATGGCCGCCGCGGCCCTCGTCCTGATCATCCTGAGCGTGGGATGCTCCCGATCGTCCTCCCGGACACAGGCGAGCCACGTCCGGCCGACGCTCTCCTCCACCGAGCTGCTGCAACCCCCGACCGTCACGCTCCCGGATGGAACCGTCATCAAGCTGGAGCTCGCGGAGACACCGGAGGAACACCAGCGCGGGCTGATGTTCCGGCCTCACCTCGATGCCGATCGTGGCATGCTTTTTCTCTTCGACCAGGTCAGCTATCCCAGCTTCTGGATGAAGGACACCTTGATACCCCTGGACATGGTGTTTCTCGACCCCGCGGGAAAGGTCACGGACGTGGCGGCCTCGGTGCCCCCGTGCCACTCCGAACCGTGCAAGCAGTACTCACCATCGAAGCCGAGCAGCGCCGTCCTCGAGCTCAACGCCGGCACGGCGGCTGATCACGGAATCGAACCCGGCGTCACCCTTCAATTCAATGGGGTTCCCAGCCTGATCTTGGGCCGATGATCCGTCGCGCCGGATTCCCGGCGGGAATCCCTCGCCGCGGGACTCACTGCGACGATGCCGCCGTACCTTTTCCGGACTCCTTGGAGGTCCCGGTGTCCGCGGGCCCCTTCTTCGGCGCGGTTTCCTTCTCGCTGCTCATCGCCGGTGCCGCGGCTTCGCCCTTGCCGTTCCCATGGCCGTAGTCGGTGACGTACCAACCGCTCCCCTTGAACTGCAGGGCCGGAACGCCCAGCAGCTTCCTCAAGGGGCCGCCGCACTTGGGACACTCGCTGAGCGGGGCATCGCTCACCCTCTGAATGCGTTCGACGTGCTCACCGCAGGACTGACATTCATACTCGTAAAGCGGCATGGTCACCCTCCCCACGAACTGGCCTCGAACGGAGCTTCCAGCACCGTCCAGCGTGGACCGTGCTATGGACTCTCCGGCGTCTTGCTGCGTACCTGAATCCGAACACCGCTTGGCGTCCGGGCCTCCACTTCGAGCACCTGCAGCGCCACCAGCGCGAACAGGACCCGGGCGTTGATTCCCGCCGAAAAGGGACCCTCCTCGCACAGCTCAAACAACGTCTTCTTGCCGTCAACCATTTCCAGCAGGTCGCGCTCCCCCGCCTGCAGCCGCAGCCCGGCCAGATGAGGAGGAACCTCTCGCCTGACCAGAACGGCGTTCCTTCCACCGAGGCGGGCGGTCAGGCCCCGACCGTCGCCGATCTTCCGGCACCCGTCGAGAATCGCCCGGGCGGTAGGAACGGTGATCTTGTAGACCTCTTGCTCCCGGAACCGCCCGACGCGGAAGGTCACCTCACCCCTCTCCCAGTTGAAGAGACTCCACAGGATTTTCTCCACCTGCTGGCGTACCGCTGGTCCCAGCTTGTCCGGGGCGAGGAACCCCAGCTCCACGAGGATCTCGCCGAGCCGTTTGGTCTTCGAGCGGGTCAGCTCGTCGCTTGCCACGTTGAGCTGCCCCTTGGTCAACCGCCCCTCTTCGAGGAGGAGGGTGCCAAGCCGTTCGGATGGATCGGAGGAATCGGCGAAGATGATGTCGCCATCGATCAGGTAGAGATGCTTGACCACGCCGTCACGTTCCAGCGTCATCACACCGGGCACATGATAGCGATGAATGGTCGCCAGCATCTCCGCCAAGGTCGTCTCCTCGAGCCGACCTCGGTACACGAATCCTTCCTCGGCCATGATCCCCCTCGAATTATCCACAAATGGCGGAAGCGCAAGGGAATCGAACCCTCCGACCGACCCTCACCGGGCCGGCCCAACGGATTTGAAGTCCGCGGGAGCCACCAGGCCCCATGCACTTCCCCGGTCGACTCTTATATCACAAATGTCCAATCGTCGTTGACAGCCAACCCGCGCTCTGCTAAAAACACTCCTCGCGTGGGGCCGTAGCTCAGCTGGGAGAGCGCATGAATGGCATTCATGAGGTCGTGGGTTCGATCCCCATCGGCTCCACCAACTTGAAATCAACGCCTGCCGGCGCCCAACGTGCCGGCTTTGTTGTATCCACTTTGGGCCGATAGGGATCTCACCTGCGGTTACCTCCGCACCCGGCCACCCGACCACCCCGCTCCGGTGTCGTCGCGGGATGGGCGGGTTCTCCTGGGCTCCGGCGTTCGCTCCCGTGCGGGCCGGGAGACGCCCGCCCGGGAGCGCCGTCCGCTTCCGGCGGGCGCAACGTTGGGGTGGTGAGAGCGGTTCGGCGGCGCCCGCCGGAATGCGTTGCGGAACGCCTCATTCGATGGCACACGAATGCTCCGGGCGCCCTTCCCGTGGAGTGCCACTCACGCACTTCTCTCCGTGGCGTGAAAGACTCGTCGGCGCGCTCGGGAGAAGTACGCGGGCGGCACGTCCCGCCGGGCGATCCCTTCGCCCAGGGGGATGGTTCCCCAGCGTCACCGGAGCAGGGCCCGATGGGTGGCACGTGCCATGCTCGGCGTTTTCTTGGAGAGCCTCCAGGCGACCAGCGCGTCCTGCGGAAAACGCCGAGCTTGGCAATGCGCGGCGACACCGGCGGTAGGAGGTGTCGGCCCTCGAAAGAGGCGTCCCGCACCGGACTCCGGCGGGCGCTTTCGACCCATTCTCACTCCGAGCGCGTTACGCCCGCCGGAGGAGGACGGCGTTTGCTTGCGGACTCTCCCGGTCCGCAAGCAAACGGACGCCGGGGATGGGCGAAGGGGAACTCATCACACGAGGCGCGGCGGGCACCAAGATTGGGAAGGACTCTTGCGTGCGGAGAGAAAACAACGTATGGTGCTCGTGGTAGGGGAGTGGACTCACGGTCGGAGAGCCCGCCGGAGCAGGTCCTCCCCGCAACCCGGTTCGAGTTGCCTTGCGTCCCGTTCGCCCCATGGAACGGCAGTGGTCCGAGCGATCGTGATTCGACGTCAAGGTCCGGCTCAGCAGTTCCGGAGCCGTGAGGTCCGCGGCAGAATGAGCCCACCGAACCCGTTGGAGAGAGTGCATGACCGACGAGCAGCAGAAGACGCAGAACGAGCAGGGCAGGAATAGCAAGTCGGGCCGCCGGCGCCGCCGGCGTCCCCGCCGCCGGTCCACGAACCGTGGTCCGGCAACGCCCGTTTCCGGGTACCTTTGGAAGGGTGACCGGGGCGAGGCTGTCCTGGTGAGCCCAGCCAACAACTTCATCCCCCAGAAGAACGACCCTGTCGTCTCGAACGAGATCATCGATGCCATGCACCTGGAAAGCGGCCTGCTGATCGAGGCCTCGGCCCGCGGCGGCCCGCGACCCAGGGTCGCCGAGATCACGACCATCGAGGGGCTGCCACCGGAGGAGTACCGGTCCAAGGCCGTACCCTTCCCCGACCTGGTCAGCATCGATCCCGAGGAACGGTTCCACCTGGAGACCGATCCCCAGCTGATCGAGCCCCGGGCCACCGAGCTCGTGGCGCCGCTCGGCAAGGGCCAGCGGTGCCTCATCGTCTCCCCGCCCAAGGCGGGCAAGACCACGCTTCTCCAACAGATGGCCAACGCCATCGGCATTAACCACCCGGACGTCACCATCTTCATTCTCCTGGTGGACGAGCGCCCGGAGGAGGTCACCGCGTGGCGGCGGACCATCCACCGCGGCGAGGTCTTTGCCTCGTCCTCGGACCAGACGATCCAGTCCCACATCCACGTCTCCGAGGTGGTCATGGAGCGGGCGCGGCGCCTGGTGGAGATGGGTCAGGACGTGGTGGTCCTCATGGACTCCCTGACGCGCATGTCCCGCGCCTACAACAGCGCCCAGAAGGGCTCCGGCCGGATCCTCTCCGGCGGCATCGACGCACGGACCATGGAACGTCCCCGGCGTTTCTTCGGCTCCGCCCGCAACGTGGAGTTCGGCGGCAGCCTGACCATCGTCGCCACCTGCCTGATCGACACGGGCTCCCGCATGGATGAGGTGATCTTCCAGGAGTTCAAGGGCACGGGCAACATGGAGGTCGTGCTGGACCGGAAGCTCTTCGAGAAGCGGATCTTCCCCTGCATCAACATTCCCCAGTCCGGTACCCGCAAGGAGGAGAAGCTCTACCCGCCCGAGCTGGTGGAGAAGCTCTACCTGATGCGCCGGGCCCTCTCCTCTCTCTCTCCGGCCGAAGCCATGAGCCTGCTGACCCAAAAGCTGCGCGAGTTCCCCACGAACGAGCAGTTCCTCTCATCGCTACAGCTCCGATGAGCAGTGGCCCGGTCCCGTTCGAGCGGCCCGGCTCCGCGCTTTCCCTTGACGATCCGGCCACTCTTGGCCTTCGCGATCCCGCGCTGGAGCCGGTCGCCGGGAAGATCCTCTCCGGCCACCGTCTCGACCGCGCCGACGCCCTGACCGTGGCCTCCACGGAGGACCTCCTCGGCGTCGGCCGGCTGGCCAACCTCGTGCGCGAGCGCCTGAACGGCAACATCACCTACTTCAACATCAACCGGCACCTCAACCCGACCAACGTCTGTGTCGCCTCGTGCTCCCTTTGCGCCTTCTATGTCCCCTGGAACCGCGCTTCCGAGGGCTGGACCTACACCGTCGAGGAGGCCTTCCGGGCCATCGAAAGGGACCTGGACGAGA